>NZ_JCADBK010000015.1:0-194608 GCF_059358955.1 Nonomuraea sp. CX421
TCGTTGCCGAGCAGCCAGTCGAAGGACTCGGTCTGCAGGGCGAGAAGGTCAGGAACTTCGAGGGGCTCCTGGATGCGTGAGAAAGAGACGCGACGGGGACCGGCGGGTATGGCGGAGGCGTTGCGCGTGGCTGCCAACAGATGTCCTTCCGGAGCACACGGATGGAGTCGAACTGCGCGCACGCCAAACGCCCCGGAAGAGTCCGGGGCGTGCGAAGGCGACGCGAGGGAGGCAGCATAGCGCAAATTACAAACGAATGTCCAAACTTATGATGAGCGTCAACCTCGGTGCCGCCTTCAGCATGCCACAGCCGGGTTTGACTCGTCAACTTCTCCGGTCGTGGGCGCGGCACCCACCGAGCGTCAGCCTGACCCTCGACGAGCTCACGCTCCGCTCCGTGACGTACCCGCTCAAGTCTGGCCGCCTGCTCGCCGAACCAGGACAGCTCTGCCACATCCTGTAGAGAGCGCCCACGCCACAGGTCCAAGGCCGCGGTGAGCGCGAACGCCCGCTCGGCCGGGTCCTTGGCCTTTCTGCGCTGGGCATGGCGCTGGGCATGGCGCTGCCCACCGGCCCGGCGAGCGAGACGACCGGCGCGCACCGGGCTGGGGGCAAATGCGCAGAGATGGTGAGCCGTCGTCTTCCGCCTGGCTGAGCTGCGAGTTGACCTCAAGTTGGGTGGAGGTTGCATGATCGGGTGCACGTTGGTGAACCGATAGGAGTGAGTGCCGTGCAGGTGGTCCGGGTGATGCGGTTCGGTGGTCCGGAGGTGCTGGTGCTGGGTGAGGCTCCGGAACCGGCGGCTGGGGTGGGCCAGGTCGTGGTCGAGGTGGCGGTCGCGGGTATGACGTTCGTCGAGACGCAGATCCGGCGTGGCGTTGATAAGTGGCATGCCCGGCCGTCGTTGCCGTACGTGCCGGGTGGTCTGGTGGCCGGACGGGTGAGTTCGATCGGGGCACAGGTGGATCCGGGTTGGCTTGGGCGGCGGGTCATCGCCGGTACCGGGGAGACCGGTGGCTTCGCCGAGCGGGCGGTGGCCGAGGTCGGGGAACTGTTTCCGATACCAGACGGGCTGGACCTGCCAGAAGCGATCGCCCTCCACAGCGATGGCAGCACTGCGCAGGGGCTGGTTGAGAAGGCCAAGATCGGCCCTGGTGACTGGGTGCTGGTCGAAGCAGCGGCCGGTGGGGTCGGCAGCCTGCTGGTGCAGCTCGCCCGTGCGGCGGGCGCTCGGGTCGTCGGGGCTGCCCGTGGTGCGCGCAAGCTCGAGCTGATCCGGGAATTGGACGCCGACGCCGCGGTCGACTACTCCGACCCGGGCTGGACCGATCGGGTGCTCGAAGCGACCGGTGGCGCGGGGCCTGACGTGGTGTTCGACGGCGTCGGCGGGCGGATCGGGCGGGCCGCGTTCGAGGTGACGGCCCGCGGAGGCCGGTTCTCCGTGCATGGCGCGTCCAGTGGCGAGGTCACCCTCATCGACCCCGGGGAGGCACGATTCCAGGGTGTGGAGGTGATCGGCATTGAACAGCTCTTCGACTTCGGGCCGAACCTGGTGCGGTGGGCGGAGCAGATGATGTCCCAGGCCGCCGCCGGGCTCGTCCGGCCGGTCATCGGGCAAACCTTCCCGCTGGAACGCGCCGCCGACGCACACGCCGCGATCGAGAACCGCACCGCCCTGGGGAAGACACTGCTGCTGCTCTAACGGACGAACAAGGCGCCGCGCAGTTCGACGCAGACGCGCTCATGTCGTTCGAGATCGACTAGACCGAGTTCGAGGCTGAGTATCCCCAGATCGCAGGCGGCAGAGAAGAGTGGATGCAACGGCTCACCCGCGCCCTTCGCGGCGGCCGACCCCGACTGATCACCGGGCGCCCAGCCCGCGCTGTGTCGGAAAGTGAAGGCTTCAGCCTACGGCGGCCGGCCGCGACGTGCGGGCTCGGGCGCTTCAGCGTCGGCGAGCAGGAAGGCGACGGAGCCCAGCCCGTTCTGCGGCGGGCAGACAGGACGGCGGGGCGCCGTAGAGCGGAGGCGGGTGGGCGTTCCGGCCGACTTAAGACCGTGCCAAGTACCCCCGCGCCCGAAGTAAGGCCGAAGGCGAAAAACACCAGAGCCCAGGCAATCGCGGTCGGCCGGAACGCCCACCTCCGCGAAACCAACAGAACCGCCCCCAAGCGCCTCAACCTTCCTCGGACGGGATCAGCGGGCCGCCCCGCAGCCCGTCAAGAGAGCGGGTAGTAGCGACTGACGGTCTCGGCGACGCAAGCGGGCTTGGCGCCGCCGTCGATCTCCATGGTCGACAGCAGCACCGCCGCAACGCCGTCGCTGGCGTCCTCGGCCGACTGGAGCCGCGTGGTGACCCGCACCCGCGACCCCACCGGCACCGGGCTGGGAAACCGAACCCGGTTGAGCCCGTAGTTGATCGACATCCTCAGGCGTTCGATCCGGTAGATCTGGCCGACCAGCGCCGGCAGCAGCGACAGCGACAGGTAGCCGTGCGCGATGGGGACCCCGAACGGTCCGTGCGCGGCCCGTTCGGGGTCGACGTGGATCCACTGGTGGTCGCCGGTGGCGTCGGCGAACCGGTCGATCCGGTCCTGCTCGATCGCCACCCAGTCGCTCGTGCCCAGCGTCTCGCCGACGCAGGCCCGGAACGCGCCGAGATCGGCGAAGACCCGGGTCACATGTGCCTCCCGCCGGCGACCTCGGTCACGGTGCCGGTGATGAACGCCGACAGGTCCGAGGCGAGGAACAGGGCGGCCTTGGCGATGTCCTCCGGCTCGCCGATGCGGCCGAGCGGGATGTCGGCGACCATCCGGGCGAGCACCTCGGGCGGCATGGCGGCCGTCATGGCGGTGCGGATCAGGCCCGGCTGGATGGCGTTGACCCGTACGTCGTGCTTGGCCAGCTCGCGGGCGGCGGCCTTGGTGAGGCCGACGATGCCGGCCTTGGCGGCGCTGTAGTTGGTCTGGCCGAAGTTGCCGACCTTGCCGGAGATGGAGGAGATGTTCACGATGGAGCCGCCGCGGCCCTGGGCGCGCATGACGCGACCGGCGGCGCGGGTGCCGAGCCAGGCGCCCGTGAGGTGCACGTCCACGACGGCCTTGAAGTTCTCCAGGGTCATCTTCGCCATGGTGGAGTCGCGGGTGACACCCGCGTTGTTGACCATGACGTCGAGGCTTCCGAAGGTCTCCCGGCAGGTGTCGGCCAGGGAGTCGACGGCGGCCTCGTCGGTCACGTCGCACGGCACGGCGACGGCCCGGCGTCCCTGGGCCACCAGGTCGGCCGCCGCCCGCTCGGCTCCTTCGGCGTTGACGTCGCTGATCACGACCGCCGCGCCGTGCTCGGCCAGGACGGTGGCGATGGCCAGGCCGATCCCCTGGGCCGAGCCGGTGACGACGGCCGCGCGGCCATCGAGCAGGTTCATGAGTTCTCCGTTCTCAAAGGGTCTAGGCGACCCAGCGGGGAGCCCGCTTCTCGACGAAGGCTAGGGGGCCCTCGGTTTGGTCGGGGTGGCCCCAGAGGCCGACCAGGTGCTGCGCGCCCACCCGGCAGGCGTCGGTGAGGCCGAGTTCGAGGGCCGCCCACAGGGCCTTCTTGGTCGCGGCCATCGCGGCGGGGGAGTTGCGGGCGATCTTCTCAGCGAGCTCCTGCGCGGCCTCCCGCAGAGTCTCGGGCGGGTCCACGATCTGGCTGACCATCCCCAGCTCGTACGCCCGGGCGGCAGTCATCCGCTCGTGGGCGCCGACGAGCGCCATCCGCATGACCGCCTCGAACGGGATCTTCTTGGCCAGGGCGATCACCTCGATCGCGGTCACCTGGCCCACACTGACGTGGGGGTCGAAGAACGTCGCGTCGGAGGCGGCGATGACGACGTCGGCGTCGGCGACGAAGTGCAGCCCGCCGCCCGCGCACACGCCGTTGACGGCGGCGATGACGGGCTTGGTGACGTTCTGGTGCCAGGAGGTGAAGTGGAGGTCGAAGTCGACCAGGCTGTCCTGGTAGCGCTCCATGCCCACGCCGTCGGAGGCCACCTCGGTGAGGTCGGCCCCGGTCTGGAAGGCGCGGCCCTCGCCGGTCTGCACGATGACCCGCACCTCGGGGTCGCGGTCCAGCTCGAGCCAGGCGTCGGCCAGTTCGTCACGCATGGTGTTGTTCATGGCGTTGAGCACGTCGGGCCGGTTGTTGATCAGCCAGCCGACGGGACCCTGGCGCTCGACTTTGATGGTCTTATATGTGGTCATGCCTGGAATGTCCTCTCGTGTCATGCGACTTCGTGTTCGAGCAGCGCGCCCAGCGCGGCGACATGTTCGTCGGCCTGCCCGAGCAGCCGGGCGCTGGTGCGCGCCCGCTTGAAGTAGAGGTGCGCGTCATGCTCCCAGGTGAAGCCGACGCCGCCGTGCAGCTGGATGGTCTGCGCGGTCACCCAGGTCGACGCCCTGCCGGCCATGAGCGCGGCCACCCGGGAGTCGCGAGCCAGCCCGGCGCCGTCCGACCGGGTGGCGGTGTGGACGGCCGAGCGCGCGGACTCGACCTGGATCAGCGCGTCGGCCAAACGCTGCTTGATGACCTGGAACGAGCCGATCGGCCGCGCGAACTGGATGCGGGTCTTGGCGTAGTCGACGACCATGTCGAGACAGCGCTGGGCGACCCCGGTCTGCTCGGCGGCGAGCAGCGCCCGCGAGACGTCCGTGGCGGCGGCCAGGGCGGCCTCGCAGCCCACCGGCCCGACCAGCTCGCCCGCCACGCCGGTCAGCTCCAGCCGCGCCATCTTCCGGGTGTGGTCCAGCGTGACGAGAGACTCCGCCTCCAGGCCGGCGGCGCCGCGTTCGACGGCGAAGACGGCCAGGCCGTCCGGCGTGCGCGCCACCACGAGCAGCAGGTCGGCGCTCGCGCCGTCGACCACGTGGTGCTTGACGCCGTCGAGCCGCCAGCCGTCACCCTCGCGGCGCGCGGTGGCGCGCACCTCGGACACGTCCCAGCGGGCGCCGGTCTCGGCGAGGGCCACGGTGGCCGTGAGCTCGCCTCGGGCGATCCGGCGGCCGTGGCGGTCGAGCGCGTCGGCGTCGTCGAGCGCGAGGAGCAGCGGGACGGCCAGCACCGACGTGGCGAACAGCGGCGAGCAGGCGAGCCGGGCCCCGCACTCCTCGGCGGCGACCGCGAACTCGGCCGGCCCGAGCCCGCCGCCGCCCACGCGCTCGGGCAGCATCAGGCCGGGCAGGTCCAGCCGCACCAGCAGCCGCCAGGTGGCCTCGTCCCAGCCGTGTTCGGTCATCATCGCCGCCCGGACCCGGGCGGAGGTGCTGACGTCGGCCAGCGCGCCGCGCACGCTGTCGCGGAACTGTTCGAGGTCCTCTTCGGACGTGGTGGTCATCGCTGCTCCTGGATCTGTTCGGCGCCGGTCGAACGAGTCATACGACGCCGTCGTCGTGTAGTCGGTGGATGGACGCGTCGTCGTAGCCGAGCTCGCGCAGGATCGCGTCGGTGTGCTCACCCAGAGCCGGTACGGGACCGGCCGGGGTGCGCCAGGCCGAGCTCACCGGGGGCGACAGCGGCGTGGCCACCGGGCCGGCCGGGGCGGGCACGGTCAGCCAGCGGTCACGCTTCACGAGCTGGGGATGGTCGGCGACCTCCGCCAGGTCGTTGACCAGGGCGCAGCCGATGCCGGCCGCGTGCAGCGCGGCCACGGCCTCCGCGCTGCCGAGGCGGCCGATGACCGCGCCGAGCAGCTCGTCGAGGTCGGCCCGGTGGGCGACGCGCGCCTGGTTGGTGGCGTATCGGGGATCGTCGGCCAGGTCGGGCCGGTCCAGCACCGACCTGGCGAGCTTGACCCACTCGCGGTCGTTCTGCACGCTCACCGTCACGAGCCGGCCGTCGGCCGCCCGGTAGGCGTCGTACGGCGCGATGGCCGGATGGCTCATCCCCGAAGCCAGGTCCGGCGCCGAGCCGTGCCTGCGCACGACGAGCGGGTACCCCATCCAGTCGGCCAGGGCGTCGAGCATCGACACCTCCAGGATGCACCCCTGCCCGGTGCGCTCCCGGTTGAGCAGCGCCGAGAGCACCGAGGAGAAGCCGAACATGCCGGCCGCGATGTCGGCGACGGAGATGCCCGGCTTGATCGGGTGTTCGAGGCTCCCGGTGATCGTGGCCAGCCCGCCCTCGGCCTGGATGAGCAGGTCGTACGCCTTGCGATCGTCGTACGGTCCGCCGGTGCCGTAGCCGGAGATCTCGCAGACGACCAGCCGCGGGTGCGCGGCCCGCAGGCTCGCGCCGTCCAGCCCCAGGCGGGGGGCCGCCCCCGGCGCCAGGTTGTGCACGAACACGTCGGCCCGCGCCAGCAGCTCGCCGAGCACGCGCCGGCCGTCCGGCGCCTTCGCGTCGAGCGTCAGCGACTCCTTGTTGCGGTTGGCCCAGGCGAAGTGCGCCCCGGTGCCGTTGGCGTGGGTGTCGAAGTGCCGGGCGAAGTCGCCGCCGTCGGGCCGCTCCACCTTGATGACGCGGGCCCCCAGGTCGGCGAGCTGCCGGGTGGCGTACGGAGCCGAGACGGCCTGCTCCATCGACACCACGAGCAGGCCGTCGAGTGGTCCGGTCACGTGCGGGAGAAGTGCGCGATGGACGCCTGCAGCGTGCCGTCGAGGGTGGTCGCGCCGCCGATCGGCTCGGGCAGCGTGACGGGACCGTGCTCGCGACTGGGCAGCAGGATGGTCGCGGTGCCCGGCGCGGTGACCTGGCCGCGCTGGTTGGTCGCGGCCAGTTCGAGGTCGACGGCCGCGTGGACGCCGTTGCCGTCCTCGACGAGGTGCTTGCGCACGACGGTGCCGGTGATCCACTGGGCGTCGCCGATGTAGTTGAACTGGCGGAACTCCACCCGCAGCCGCCACAGCCAGGCGTCGTCGCCCATCCAGTCGGTGCAGGCGTGGATCATCCAGGTCTCGCGCATGCGGCCGTAGTCGAAGGTCGTGGGGTTGCCCGAGCGGCGCGCGAACTCCGGGTCCCAGTGCACGCGCTGCATGGCGTCCCAGACGCCCTGCTCGTCGCGGTGGTAGAAGCGCGGGATGCGCCGGCGGTTGTGGTGCCCGAGGCGCAGCGGGGCGACGCCGTAGACGCCCATGCCCATGCCGGTGTGCCAGCAGACGATGTCGGTCACGGTGAGCGGGCCCTTGACGATGGGGGTGATCGCGTCGCCCTCGTCGACGTCCTCGAACCAGCGCGGCTCGGCGCCGCGCGGCCGCTCGGCGGCGTAGGCGGCGTCGATCTCGGCGATGCGCTCCTCGGTCCAGGGCTCGATCGCGACGTCGTCGTACTTCTTGCGCTTGCGGGCCTCGGTGCGCTCGGTGCGGATCATCAGCCGGTACTGCCCGGCCAGCGGGGTGCCGTCGGCGTCGGCGAAGACGTTGGCGTTCCACTCATGCACGGCGCGGCCGCTGAACTCGCTGGGCTTGTCGAGCACGCCCACCAGGGCGTTGCGCCGCAGCACGGCCCGGTCGGCGTAGAGCGGCGACCACCACTCGCGCTCGCACGCCGAGTAGAAGGCGTGCACGCCGCGCAGCGGGTCGCCCTTGAGCTCGTGCTGGCGGGCCAGGTCGGCCTCGGTCAGCACGTCCTCGCCGACGATGCTGTCGCCACCGACGATCGGGGGCGGCGCGATCGGCCGGCCCCAGCACGAGCGCTCGGCGTAGGCGGGGTCGCACCACAGCGGGTTGTCGTCGCCGTAGGAGCGGGCGGCGATGCGGAACGCGTCGGTGCCGGGCCGCAGGTAGTGGGGTGGGACGGGGTTGGGCTGGGCGATGCCGATGCGGGCGCGCAGGGCCGCCACGCCCTCGTCGGTGATGCGGGGCCGGGTCTTCTCATCCGTGGGGGCCATGTCTGTCCGGAAATCCTCTCGCCTTTTCTTTGCTATCTTATAGCTATAAGATTCGGCTTGTCGAGAAAGAGGGGTGCGCGTGGCGTACGAGACGCTGGTCGTCGAACGTCATGGCCCGGTGGGCTGGCTCGAGTTCGACCGGCCGCACGCCGGCAACGCCATGGACGCCGTGATGATGGCCGAGCTGCCGCGCGCCTGGCGCGAGCTCGACGCCGACGACGACGTGCGCTGCGTCGTCGTCACCGGGCGCGGCAAGGCCTTCCAGACCGGCCTGGACATGGCGGCCCTCGCCCGCGATCCGGCGAGCCTGCGCGAGTCCAGCAGGCGCACCCGCGACGCGGCGCTGGAGCTGACCGGCTGGCACCTCGGCGTCCGCACACCCGTCGTCGTGGCCGTCAACGGCGTGTGCGCCGGCGGCGGCCTGCACTTCGTGGTCGACGCCGACGTCGTCCTCGCCGCCCGGCACGCCACCTTCCTCGACCCTCACGTGAGCGTCGGGCAGGTCAGCGCCTGGGAGGCCATCGGCCTGACGCACCGGATGGCGGCCACGGTCGCCTCCCGGCTCGCGCTCATCGGGACGCACGAACGTCTCGACGCCGCCCGGGCGCACCGGCTGGGGCTGGTCGGCGAGTTGGTCGACGGTCCCGGCCTGCGGGCCGCGGCGCAGCGGGTCGCCGAGTCGATCGCCCGGGGCCGTCCCGAGGCGGCTCGCCGGATCAAGCGGGCGCTGTGGCGGTCGGAGGAGCTCGGCCTGACGGCCGCCCGCACGGCCGCCCGCGAGGACCGGCACCCGACGTCGCCGGTGACTCCGGAGGCCACCCGCCAGGAGGCCACGCGGGCGGGGCGGCGGCCGGACCAGGAGACCGACAGAGAGGCACAGCCATGACAGAGCAGCAGCGGGCGTCGCTCGCCGGGCCGACCGGTCCCGAGGTGAGCCCCGAGGAGGCGGTGGAGGCGGTACGGGCCTGGGTCGAGACCCACGTGCCCGGCCCCTGGCGCGAGGCGGCCGAGCGGGGCGGCCCGCGCGAGGTGCGCGGTGTCCGCACGCCGGAGGAGTACCGCTCCTGGTATCCCGTCTTCGGCGCCTCCGGCCTGATCGCGCCGACCTGGGACGTCGAGCACGGCGGACTGGGCTGGAAGCGCCCCGTCGCCTCCGCCGTCGAGACGCTGCTGCGCCCCTACCATCTGCCCCGGCTCAACCCGCTCGGGCTCAACCTGGTCGCCCCGGCGCTGTACGCGCACGGCCGGCCGGAGCAGCGCGACCGCTTCCTCGGCCCGATCGCGCGGGGGGAGGAGGTCTGGTGCCAGCTGTTCAGCGAACCCGGCTCCGGCAGCGACCTGGCCTCGCTGTCGACCAGGGCCGAGCTCGACGGCGACACCTGGGTGGTGACCGGCCAGAAGGTGTGGACCACCTGGGCCGACCGCGCCGACTTCGGCGTGCTGCTCGCCCGCACCGACCCCGACGTGCCCAAGCACCAGGGCATCAGCTACCTCCTCATCGAGATGCGGCAGCCCGGCGTCGAGGTCAGGCCGCTTCCCCACATGGGCGGGGAGACCGAGTTCTTCGAGGTGTTCTTCGACGGCGCCCGCGTGCCGGACAGCCACCGCGTCGGCGAGGCCGGCAACGGCTGGCGGGTCGCGCAGGCGACGCTCAGCGGCGAACGGCAGATGGTGTCCGGCTCGGGATCGGGCGGCGGCGTCGACCGGATCGGCGGCGTGAGCGCCTCCCACCTTGTCCGCCTGGCCCGCCGGCGGACGGCGGCCGGGCTGCGGGGAGGCTGGGACGACCCGGCGATCCGCGAGCGCATCGTCTGGCTGTGGTGCGAGGAGCAGACCCGCGTCTGGACCAACCAGCGGGTCCGCGCCCGGCTGGCCGGCAACCTTCCGCTGGGGCCGGAGAGCTCCATCGGCAAGGTGCACGGCACCGAGCTCAACCAGCGGATCCAGGAGATGGCCGCCGACCTGCTGGGGGAGGACGCGGTGGCCTGGCCGGGCTCGGCCTCGACGCCCGGCGAATACTGGGACGGCATGCCGGGCGAGGTCCGGGGGCTGCTGCGCAGCCGGGCCAACACCATTGAGGGCGGCACCACCGAGGTCAACAAGAACGTGATCGCCGAGCGGGTCCTCGGGTTGCCCAAGGACTTCGACCCCTTCCGGGGCAGGCCCTGGCGGGAACTGCCCCGGAGCTGAGCGGGCAGCCCGAGCGCCCGCCCTGCCCCTGGGCCGAGCGGGCGACCCGAGCGTCCTGCCCCCGGGGCCGAGCGGGTCAGGCTCGGGGCAGCCCGAGCACCCGCTGCGCGACGATCTGGCGCTGGATCTGCTGGGTGCCGCCGTAGATCGACTGGGCGCGCGACCACAGGTAGTCCGCGAACGGGCCGGGCGCGCCCAGCACGAACGACGGCCCGGCGAGGTCGCTGACCACGCGGTAGAGGTTCTGCTCCACACGCGTGGTCAGCAGTTTGTCGACCGAGCCGGCGGCTCCGTCGGAGCCGTCGCCCCGGCCGGCCAGCGACCGCGCCACGTGCCACCGCAGCACCTCCACGTCCACGGCGGCCTCCGCCAGCCGCAGGCGCAGCCCCGCGTCGGCGGCCACGCGGCCGGTCCGGACGTCCTCGCGGGCCTCGGCCAGTACCCGGCCGAGTCGTCCCACCCAGCCCATGTCGGCCGGACCGCGCTCGTACGCCAGCATGTGCATCGCGATCCGCCAGCCCTGTCCGCGCTCGCCGACGAGGTTGGCCGCCGGGACGCTCACGTCGTCGAAGAACACCTCGGCGAACTCCCTGCTGCCGCTGGCCAGCACGATCTCGCGGCAGTCGACCCCGGCGGAGCGCATGTCGACCACCAGCATCGACAGGCCGCGGTGGCGGGCCAGGCCGGGCTCGGTCCGGGCGAGCAGCAGGCACCGGTCGGACCACATCGCGCCGCTGGTCCAGATCTTCTGGCCGTTGACCACGAACCGGTCGCCGTCCGCCGTGGCCGTGGTGGTGAGCCCGGCCAGGTCCGAGCCCGCTCCGGGCTCGCTGAAGCCCTGGCACCACACCTCGGCGCAGCCGAGCAGGCCGGGCAGCACCCGGGCCTTGAGCTCCTCGCTCGCGAAGTCGGCGACGGCGTGGGCGATGTGGCCGATCGGCGGCGAGGCGGGCGCCCCGGCGGTGGCGAGCTCCTCGTTGAGGATGCCCTCGTAGACGTCCGGCAGGCCGTGCCCGCCGTAGGCGGCGGGCAGCGAGAGGCCCACGTAGCCGGCCTCGGCCAGGGCGCGGTGCCAGCGCAGGGTCCGCTCGACCGACTCGGCGGACTCGTATCCGGTGCCCTCGCGGTGCTCGTCGAGATGGTCGCGCAGCCAGGCGCGCAGGCCCGCGCGGAAACCGGCCTCGGCGGGGTCGTCGGCGAAGTTCATGTCAGCTCCTGTGCGGATCGTCGTCGGCGATGACGCCCTGGTGGTGGTGCTCGTCGCCGAACACCGTGCGGCCGGTGTGCGCGCGGCGCAGCCAGATGTGCGCGGGGGCCTCCCACGTCATGCCGATGCCGCCGAACACCTGGACGGCGCTCTCGCACACCTCGACCGCGGAGCGCGAGGCGAAGGCCTTGGCGACGCGCGCGGCGCGCAGCGCCTCGGCTCCGGGCAGCGCGTCGACCGCCCAGGCCGCGTGGTAGGAGGCGCTCCGGGTGGCCTCGACCAGCACGTGGCCGTCGGCGAGGAGCTGCTGGACCGCCTGGAAGGAGCCGATCGGGGCGCCGAACTGCTCGCGCGTGCGGGCGTGGTCGATCGCGGCGTCGAGCGCCGCCTGCATCGTGCCCAGCAGGTCGGCGGTCAGCAGGCTGAGGGTGAACGCGCCGAGCCGGGCGAGCGCCTGCTCGCCGGGAGGGGCGAGTGTGATCGCCGGGAGGCCGGACGGGGCGCCCAGGGGCCGGACCGCGCGGGTCGGATCGGCGAAGGGCAGGGCGTCGCCGAGGGCGTGCGCGACGCCGGTCGCCGGGATCACGGCCGCCTCCGCTCCGGCGGCGTCCCAGGCCAGGGAGTTCTCGGCGGCGCCGGCCAGGGTGCGCAGGCCGGCGTCGAGCGCCGGTGCCAGCCGTAGCCCGCCCTCCGCGAGGTCGTGGAGCAGGCCCGGGGGAGCGTTCCAGGTCTGGAGCTGCTCGGCCGCGATGACGGCCCCGAGGACCGGCGCCGGCACCGCGTGGTAGCCGAGCCGCTCGGCGAGCACGGTCAGGTCGACGACGCTCGCGCCCGCGCCGCCGTTCTCCTCGCGCAGGCCGATCGCGAGCCAGCCGCTGTCGACGACGCGCGACCACGAGTCGTCGCCCGGGGTGGGCGGGTCGATGTCGTGGGGGCCGCGGCCGCGGTGCCATCGGGCCGCGAGGTTGGCGGCCAGCTTGCCGCATGACTCGCGGAACGCGCGCTGCTCCGCGGTGAGCTCGATCTCCATGCCACTCCGAGAGGCTATCTTGTCTATTATTAAAATAATGGAGCCATTCTAGAGGCTTGCTCGCGACGTCGGCAACGGACCTGCCGTCCGGACGGCGTCCCACGTCAGGAGAGTGCGATGACCGAACGCCGGGCCGTCACCGTGACCATGGAGGACCACGTTGCGTGGATCACCCTGGATGACGTCGAGCGGCGCAACAGCCTGAACCCCGTGCTGGTCGGGCAGCTCGCCGCCGCCTGCGCCGAGGTGCGCGACGACCGCGACGTCCGGGCGGTGGTGCTCCGTGCCCGGGGCCCCGTCTTCTCGGCCGGTGGCGACATCGACGCGCTCGGCGTGCCGGCCGAGGACCCGACCGCCGTCTACGCGGGCTTCCGGGCGCTGGCCGCCCTCCCCGTGCCGGTCCTGGCCGCGGTGCACGCGCCCGTGATCGGGGCCGGCGTCAACTTCGTGCTGGCCTGTGACGTGGTGGTGGCCGCGCGGAGCGCCACCTTCGACCCGCGCTTCCTGGACGTCGCGATCCATCCCGGCGGCGGTCACCTGTGGCGGATGGAGCAGCGGGCCGGCCGTCAGGGCACCGCCGCGATGGTGCTGTTCGGCGACACCGTGACAGCCGAGGAGGCGGAGCGGTGCGGCCTCGTCTGGCGCTGCGTCGAGGACGACGACCTGCTCGACGTGTCCCGCCGACTCACCGCGCGCGTCGCGGGGCGCTCCCCCGAGCTGGTACGCCGGACCAAGGCCACGATGCGCCTCAGCCGTTCGCTCACCGACCCCCGGATGGCCGCCGAGCTCGAACAGGCCGCCCAGGACTGGTCGATGCGGCAGCCGAGCTTCACCGAAGCGGTCCGCCGCCTCCGCGACCGGGTCCGCACCCGCGCCTGACCGCTGGTTCCAGCGCCGCGGTGCGCGTGCCCGTGGCGCAGTCGCGCGTTTCCGCGCCGCGGTGCGCGTCCCCGCGTCGTGGTCGCGGGTCTCCGGTCGTCAGCGGGCCGGGCGGAGCAGGGTTTCGGCCAGCTCGTGAAGGGCCGGCTTGGCGACCTTGCCGACCGCGCCGCGCGGAAGCTCCTCGACGAGCCAGACGTGGCGCGGCACCTTGAAGTTGGCCAGCCGCTCCCGGCACCAGGCGAGCAACTCCTCCTCGGTGACGCCCCGGCCCTCGGGCACCGCGAAGGCGACCGTCACCTCGCCGAGGCGCTCGTCGGGCATCCCGATGACGGCGACCTCCGCCACCAGCGGGTGCTCGTCGAGCGCGTGCTCGACCTCGGCCGGGTAGACGTTGAACCCGCCCACGATGACGAGGTCACGGGCCCGCCCGGCGATGCGCACGTAGCCGTCGTCGCCGATCCAGCCCAGGTCGCCGGTGCGCAGCCAGCCGTCGTGGATCACCTCGGCCGTGGCGGCGGGGTCGTCGAGGTAGCCCGCCATCACGTTGCCGCCGCTGACCTCGATCTCGCCGACGACCGGATCGCCGGTCGCGTCGGGGGCCCAGACCCGGGCCCGCACCCCGTCGATCGGCCGTCCGATGGACGCGCACACCAGGTCGAACGGGTCGCCGGGCCGCGTCATGGTGCAGACGCCGGTGGCCTCGGTGAGCCCGTAACCGATGATCACGTCCTCGATGCCGAGGTCGTCGATGAGGCCCCGGACGAGCGCGGGCGGCACGATCGCCGAGCCGATGACCGCCTTGCGGATGCCGAGCTCGCCCGGCAGGTCACCGGAGCGGCGGGCCGCGAGGACGTACTGCTGCAGCGCGGGCGGGGCGTTGAGCACCGCGACCGGGTGGGCGCGGATCACGTCGGCGATCGACGCCGCCGACACGACGGGCACCAGCACGAGCGTGGCGCGCGCGTGGAACGGCGAGATCAGGCCCGTCTTGAACCCGCCGATGTGGGCCAGCGGGTAGGTCACCGGGTAGACGTCGCCGCGCCCGAGGCCGACCACCTCCGACCAGGTGCGGGCCGTCGACACCATCGGCTCCTGCCGGAGCAGCGCGCCCTTGGGCCGGCCCGTGGTGCCGGAGGTGAACTGGATCGTGACGATGTCGCCCGCCGGGACCGGGACCGCCCGCTCGCCGCCGAACCGGCCGACGAGATCGTTCCAGCCGGCGCTGCCCGCCGGCACGTCCTCGCCGAGGGTCACCACTCCGGCGTCGCCGGCGATCGGCAGCGCCTCCTCCGCCAGCCGGCGGGAGAGCAGCCGGTCGGGCGCGACCACGAAACGGCAGGCGGCCCGGGGCAGGATCTCGCTCACCTCGGCGGAGGTGTAGCGAGGGTTGAGCGGCACGAGGACGCCGCCCGCGACGATGGCCGCGAGCATGGCGACCGTGCAGTCGATCGTGTTGACGGCCCAGACCGCGACCCGGTCGCCGGGGCGCAGGCCGTGCCCCTGCCAGGCGGCCACCCCGGCCCGGACGCGCGCGTCGAGCTCGGCGTACGAGAGGGTGTGCCCCTCGCAGATCACGGCGGTGACCTCGGCGGCGTCCTTGGCCGCCGCGGCGAGGAGCGCGTCGATCGAGTGGGGTGAGGTGCTGCTCATCGAAACTCCTGGAGCGTGGTTCAGCCGTGGGGGGAGGTCAAGCCCGATCCTCGCGGCGCGGTGGGGGATAGACGAGGTGGTCGCCGAAGGCCGCGCGTACGACGTCCGCGCGGCGCGCGTCCAGCAGCTCCAGGCACCAGGGGACCCGCGCGGCGCGGGCCTCGGTGTAGGCCCAGAAGCCAGGGGCGGGCTCGGGAGCGTGCGGCGGAGTCCCATGCCCGCGCAGCACGGCGGAGACCCGCGGCGCGGTGCCCGGCCGTCGCCCGGCGGGGGAGTAGGTCACCTCGGCGCTGTCGCCGAGCGCGGCGACGGCCAGGTCGAGGTCGTCGACCCAGAAGGCCAGGTGGTGGATGCCGGGGCCGTGCTCGTCCAGCCACGCCGAGGTGCGGGTGCGGCCGTCGTGCGGCTCCACCAGCTCGATCGCGGTGTCGGCCAGCCGGGCGAAGGCCACCCGGGACGAGGCCGGCCCGAGGATCTCGCCGTGCAGCTGGAGCAGCCCGTCGGGCTGGTTCACCTCGCGGACGAGCCAGTCGTCGATGCCCAGCACGGCGCCCCAGGAGCGCTGGAACTCCTCGATGTCGCGGACGGCGAAGCCGATGTGGCAGAGCCCGCTGATCCCCGGCACGCTCATCGCGGCCGCCGTCCGCCCGAGCGTCCGGGCCGTCCGGGCCGTCCGAGCCGTCCGGTGGGTGCGGGCCGTCCGAGGTGTTCACGCTGTCCGGGGCGTCGCCGCGCACTGCGTAGAATCGCGGGGTGCACGCCGAATCCGGCGCCGAGCCCACCCGTCGTCCCAAGCTCTCGCTCGAGGTGGCCCGGCAGATCGTCCAGACGATGAGCGACACCGGCATGGGCCCGGGTGACCGCTACTTCCCCGAGGCCGAGGCCATGCGCCGCCACGGCGTGGGCCGCGGCACCTACCGGGAGGCGCTGCGCTTCCTGGAGCATCAGGGCCTGATCGTCATGCGCCCCGGCCCGCACGGCGGGCCGGAGATCGTCCAGCCGGGCTGGCCCAACCTCGCCTCGACCATCGCGCTGCTGCTGCAGTTCGCGGGGGCGCCGCTCAGCTCGGTGCTGGACGCGAGGACCGTGATCGAGCCCGGCATGGCCGAGCTGGCCGCGCGCAACGCGACGGAGGAGGAGGTGGCCCGGATGGCGGGCGACCTCGCCGCGATCGAGCGCGGGCTGGGCTCCATCCGGGCCTTCGCGACGGCGTACGAGGCCTACTGGCAGCACCTCGCCGAAAGTAGCCATAACGAGCTGTTCGCCTTTCTCAGTCCGGCGCTGCGGGCCATCGTCAACAGTGCCGGGTTCGTGCCAGACGAACCGTACCGCGTCGAGATCCTGGCCCGGCTGCGGGCCGTGCACGAGGCCGTGGCCGCGCGCGACGCCGTACGCGCCCGCGAGGTCATGTGCGAGCTGGAGGGCGAGTTCGGGCGGCGGCTCAGGCGTGGTTATCCCCGGCAGATCGCCCAGGTGCTGGCCTGGTCGGACGTGCACTCCTTCGGCGACCCCGCCTGACCGCCCGCCCTGTCCGGCCGCGCCTCGCCCGGCCGGGTGGGAACGTCGGGCTCGTCCCCGCCCGGCCGGGCGAGAACGTCGGGCTCGGGCGGTCATCCGGCGCGGCTCACGCGCCGGTGGATGCGCCAGCCCTCGGCGGTGCGGGCCAGCTCGTCGGTGTAGACGCCGAAGACGCGGACCACGGGCGTCGAGGCGGTGTCGGCGAAGAAGAGGAAGTAGGACACCGCGGTGGCCGTGTCGCCGTCGACGGTGACGTGCAGGGGGACGACCAGGTGGCGGGTCGCCGTGCCCGGCCCGCTGACCCCCTCGGCGCGTCGCCGGCGGGTCGCCTCGACGATCTCGTCGACGCCCTCCTGCGTGCTCGTGCCGAAGGTCCAGGTGGCGTCGGGGGTGTAGAGGGTGCGGTAGTCGTCGGGCGTGCCCTCGTCGGCGAGGTGCGCGGCGCGCCCGATGAGATCCCGGATGAGCACGTGGTCGTGCGTGGGGCTGGCGTCGGACATTGCGCGACCCTAACATAGTAATGATGTAAATCATAGCTGCGAGGGCCGTCGAGTGAGGCCGCTCTGACCAGGTGCCTTGATTGTCGATCCGGTTCGTCCATTGACCATCGTCTGTGTAAAGACTAGGTTCCTGGATTATTCGCACATCACGCGTACGAACGGAGGATTCGATCATGGCGGTGACGTCGATCGGCGCGCAGCTCGTCGCCGAGTTCGAGCGGATGGTCCGCCGCGACGGCGGCGAGGTCGTCCTGCTGGCCGAGGAAGGTGACCTGATCCGCGTCGGCTACCGGCCCGGCAGCGCCGGCCCCGACTGCAAGGACGATGTCTGCGTCCTGCCGCAGCACGAGCTGCGGCAGCTCATGGCCGAGACGCTGCGCCGGCGCGCCCCGGGGCGCGAACTCGTGATGGAGGTACTCCCGTGAACGCCCGACTGACCATCGTCAACCCGGTCGCGACGCCCAGGTCGCACGCCGACGGCGACCGCTTCCCGCCCGCCGCGCGCCCCTCGACGCTCGACGGCGCGACCGTGGCGCTCTACTGGAACGGCAAGCAGAACGGCCTCGACGCGCTGGACCGCGCCCGGGAGCTCATCGCCGCGAAGTTCCGCGACGTCACCTTCGTGGAGCTGACGGGCGCGCTCGGCGGCACCACCCGCTACCTGTCCGAGGAGCAGCTCGCGCTGATCGAGGACCAGGTCGACGTGATGGTCGCCACCACGGCCGACTGCGGCAGCTGCTGCTCCTGGCTGATGCGCGACCTCTGCGAGGTCGAGCGCCGCGGCGTGCCCGCCGTGGGCTACACCGCGGCGATCTTCGACGAGGACGCCCGCTTCAGCGCCAAGACCTTCGGCGTGCCCGAGGCCTGCCCGGTGATCGTGCCCGACTGCTTCTCCAACAAGAGCACGCAGGAGATCCACCAGATGGTGGACGAGTCCTTCGAGGAGGTCGTCCACCTCCTGACCACCGAGCGGGCCGTCTACGACGTGCTGCCCGAGTTCGACTCGATGGTGCTGGAGAGCGCGCCCGAGCTGCACTTCGGCGGCGACGACCTGCTCGACGCCTTCGACGAGATGCAGCGCCGGTTCGTGGCCAACGGCTGGAGTGACGGGATGCCGCTGGTGCCGCCGACCCGGCGCAAGGTCGCCGCGATGGTGGAGGCGTCCGGGCTGGACGGCGACCACGTGGTGGGCGACTTCGCTCCGGGCTTCGGCATCGGCACGGTGGAGAAGATCGCGGCGAACGCGGTGATGGCGGGCTGCCGGCCCGAGACCATGCCGGTGATCCTCGCCGTCATGGACTGCGTCCTCGACCCGTCCATCGGGCTGCGCACCTGGGCGATGTCGACCGGCCCGCAGGCGCCGCTGGTGCTCGTCTCCGGACCGATCGCCGACCAGATCGGGATGAACCGCGGCATCTGCGCGCTCGGCCCCGGCTCGATCTCGGAGGTCAACGTCGCCATCGGCAGGGCGCTGCGGCTCATCATGATGAACGTGGGCCTGTCCTACCCCGGCATCACCGACATGGACACCATCGGCACCCCGATGAAGTTCTCGGCCTGCGTCGCCGAGAACGAGGAGCGCACCCCCTGGGACTCCTGGCGGGTCCAGCAGGGCTTCTCCCCGGAGCAGTCGACCGTCACGGTGAACGTCCCCTACGGCATGACGGAGTTCTTCGACTTCCAGAACTCCGATCCCGAGCTGCTCATCGAGAGCTGGTCGACGCTGACCTCCCACGCGGTCGGCACGCCGGCGGCCGGCGCCTGGCTGATCAAGCAGAACGCGCCGCTGTCCGCCGGCTACCCGTTCCACGGGACGTTCTCCAACATGCTGCTGATGGCCCCCGACCACGCCGCCGTCTTCGCCGCCGCCGGCTGGACCCCGGCCGACATCCGCGAGGCCATCCACCGGCGGACGAAGATCTCGTTCCGCCAGCTGATGCTGAACCAGTCGATGCCCGCCTTCGAGACCTCCCATCCGGAGCTGCGCTGGCTGCTCGACGCCCCCGACACGATGGTCACCGTCAACCCGTCCGCCGACTGCTTCGAGTTCTTCGTCGTGGGGGCCAAGGCCGGCCGCAGCCAGTTCTGCTTCGGCGGCACGAACTCCGTGACCAAGCCCATCGTCGTCCCATGACCCCCGCCGCGGCACCGATGATCGAGCTGACCGGACCCCGCCCGTACGTCGCCCAGATCACGCTGAACCGGCCCGCCCGCCGCAACGCGCTCGACCTGGCCGGTTTCCGCGAGCTCGCCGCCGCCTGGCGCGAGGTCGCGGCGGGCGGGGCGCGGGTCGCCGTGGTCACCGGAGGGGCCGACTTCTCCTCTGGCGCGGACCTGGCGACGTTCTCCGACGACGTCGCGGCGGCGCTCGGGCGTGGCCAGCCCGCGGCCGCCGTGTGGGACGACGTGCACCACGCGCTGCTGCGCGACGTCGTGCTGCCCATCCCGGTGGTGGCCGCGATCGAGGGCATCTGCTTCGGCGCCGGCATGGAGCTCGCCGGCGCGACGGACCTCCGGGTCGCCGCCGAGTCGGCGCGCTTCTCCCTGCCCGAGGTGCGGCACGGGTTCATCGCGAGCGGCGGGTCGGTCGCGCGGCTGCCGCGTCAGATCGGCTACCCGGCGGCGATGCAGGTGCTGCTCACCGGCGAGCGCTTCGGCGCGGCCCGGATGCGCGAGTGGGGCTTCGTCGGCGAGGTCGTGCCGGACGGCTCGGCGCTCGGCCGCGCCCTGGAGCTCGCCGAGCGGGTGGCCGCGAACTCCCCCGACGCGGTGCGGGGCGTCAAACGGGCCGTCGGCGAGGGTCTGCGCGGCACCCTGGCGGGGGCGTACGAGATCGAGTCGCGGGTGTCGAAGGAGGTGCTGGCGCTTTCGCGCCGTTCCGCGCGAGACTGAGTGACCTCGCCCGACGCGGTACGGCGGTCCGTCGAGGCGGGTCTCCGGGCGGCGCGCGGCCGGCGCCGCCCGCGCTCACAAACCCTTGTCTGTCTCACGTTAGGTATGTATCTTATACATCATTGATGCATTAGGACTCCGTCGTTCGGACGGTGGTCGCAGAGAGGCCCTTCGTGATGTCACCACTCCCCGCAGACGGCGCCGCCGAAGCCGGTGTGAAGATCGCGGTCCGGAAGGTGGGCAAGGTGTTCCCCGCCGGCACCGGCTCGGTACAGGCCCTCGCGGACATCTCGCTGGAGGTGCGCGACGGCGAGTTCCTGTGCCTGCTGGGCCCCTCTGGATGCGGCAAGACCACGTTGCTGAGGGTCATGGCCCAGCTGGAGCGGCCCTCCAGCGGGGTCATCGAGATGCGTCACGACGATCCGTCGCGGCCGCTCTCGGCCGTCGTGTTCCAGGACTACTCCGTGTTCCCGTGGAAGACCATCCGCGACAACGTGATCTTTCCGCTGCTCCAGACCGGCATGCGCAAGGCGGAGGCGCGGCGGGTCGCCGACCACTGGCTCGCCCAGCTCGACCTCGGCGGCTTCGAACGCGCCTATCCCGACACCGTCTCCGGCGGGATGAAACAGCGCGTCGCCATCGCCCGGGCGCTCGCCGTCCAGCCCGAGCTGCTCCTCATGGACGAGCCGCTCGCCGCGCTCGACGCCCAGCTCCGCCTGCTCCTGCAGGAGAAACTGCTGGAGCTCTGGCAGGCGCACCAGAACACCGTCGTGTTCGTCACCCACTCCATCGACGAGGCCCTGCTGCTCGGTGACCGCATCGCGGTGATGAGCGCCCGGCCGGGCCGCATCGCCACGGTGATCGACGTGCCCTTCGCCCGGCCCCGTCACCCCGACGAGATCCGGGCCTCGCCCGACTTCGCCGCCCTGCGTGACGAGATCTGGCACCGACTGCGAAGGGAACTTCAGCCCGCATGACCCCCGTGACCCGCGACCCCGGCACCGCGACCACGCCGCGCGCCGACGGCGCCACCTGGCGGTCGATCACCCCCGGACCGGCCGAGCTCGACCCGCGTGGATACGCGAGGCGCCGCGGCCTCGTCGAACGGGGCCTCGCCATCCTGGCGCCCGTCGTCCTCATCGGCCTCTGGCAGCTCCTGGCGAGCGGCGGGACGCTGGAGAGCAACTACTTCCCGGCTCCGACGACCATCGCCGCGAGCTGGGGCGAGCTCATCGAGAGCGGCGTCTACCAGGAGTCGGTCGTCGCCAGCGTGCAGCGCATCGTGATCGGCTACCTGGCCGGCAGCCTCAGCGCGGTCGTGCTCGGGCTCCTCATCGGCTCGGTGCGGCTGCTGCGCGTGGCGCTGGAGCCGACGATCGCCGCCCTCTACACGGTCCCGAAGCTGGCGATCCTCCCGCTGCTCCTGCTGATCTTCGGCCTGGGCGAGACGAGTAAGATCCTGCTCGTCGCCCTCACCTGCTTCTTCGTGGTGCTCATCAACACGATCGACGCGGTCAGTGGTGTGTCCCCCCGCTACGGCGACGTCGGCCGGTCGTCCGGGGCCTCGCGCTGGGCGACCCTGCGGCACATCACCCTTCCGGCCGCTCTGCCCCAGACCATCACCGGGATGCGGATCGCCTCCGGTCTCGCCGTCATCGTCATCGTCGGCGCCGAGTTCGTGGCGGCCGACGCGGGCCTCGGGTTCCTGGTGTGGAACTCGTGGAACCTCGGGGTCCCGGAGCACATGTACGTGGGCATCGTCTCGATCTCGGTGATCGGCGTCATCGCCAGCATGCTCCTCCGGGGCCTCGAATGGCTGCTCACCCCCTGGAACCGTTGACCAACCGTACGAACGCACCGGATCCGGCGGACGTCGTCCGCCGGTCGGTGCGCCCCATCGAAAGGAACCCCCCGTGACCGCTCGGCTCTCGATGCGGAGTCGCGCCGTGGCCGCGTTCGCCCTCTCGGCTCTTGCCCTCGGCGTGCTCGCCGGCTGTGGCAGCGACGACGAGAAGGACGCGCCCGCCGCCGGATCCAGCACCCTCAAGGTCGGCTACATCTCTGGAGCCTCCCTCGCGCCGGCCTTCGTCGCCGACGCCCTCGGCTGTTTCCAGAAGGAGGGCCTGACGGTCGAGTACACACCGATCAAGAACCCGGCGGACGCCATCGCCTTCCTGTCCACCGACAAGCTCGACGCCTACGTCGGGTCGCCCTCGGCCGGCATGTTCAACCAGGTGGCCAAGGGCGCCGAGCTCAAGATGGTCGCCTCGCTGGGCTCGGTCAACACGCCCGAGGGCGAGGCCGCGCCGAGCGGCCTGTTCGGCGGCAAGAGCGTGGCGAAGGTGCAGGACCTCAAGGGCAAGCGCGTGGGCGTCCTCGGCACGGTCGGCACCGCCACGTCCTACCTGCTCGGCAAGTCCCTCGAAGCCGGCGGCCTCACCTTCGACGACGTCGAACTGGTCTCGCTCGCGCTGCCCGACATGGTCCCGGCGCTCAAGAACGGTGGCATCGAGGGAGCCCTCCTCATCGCCCCCGAGACCCAGAAAGCGCTCGAACAGGACGTCGCCCACGCGCTCGTCGACTCCAAGAAGGCCTACGGCACGAGCACGACCTCCGGCATCATGTACGGCCCCCGCCTGCTCAAGGACGACCGGGCGTCCGGCGTGAAGTTCATCAGGGCGACCGCCTGCGCCACGAACCAGATGCTGGGCGACTGGCGCAAGGACGCCAAGGTCGTCTCGGCGCTGGCGACCTTCATGAAGGTGCCGGACGAGACGATCAGCAAGGGCGGCCTGTACGTCTTCGACCCCACGCTCACGGTGAACACTGGCACCCTGACGGAGATGCAGGAGATGTTCATGAAGGTGAAGGGCACGCTCACCTACGACGAGATCATCCCGGCCGACAAGCTGGTCGACGACGCCATCCGCGCCGAGGCCGTCGGCAAGGCGGGCTGACCTCGGCAAGCGGGCCGACGTCGGCAAACGGGCTGACGGGGAGTCTCGCCGAGACGACACGAAACGAAGGGCCCTCCCGGACGGAACATGTCCGGGAGGGCCCTTCGTTCGCTCGTGGAGCCGTCGGTCTTCGGAGCCTCCCGCCTCAGCGGGAGGCGGAGTAGTCGAGGTTGTCGAGCAGGTCGGTGTTGACGATGTCGCCGTCGGCCGAGCCGAGACTCGACCGCCGTGTCGCCGCCAGGTGGGCGCTGGCCAGCTTGACCGCCCGAGCCCCGTCGCCGGCCTCGATCGCGTCGACGAGCTTCTCGTGGTCGCGAAGCGCCGCCCGGCGGGACTTGCGGGCCATCGGCGAGTCGGGGTCGGTCTCCTCGTTGAGCGAGGCCTCCGACCACACGGTGGACTCGTGCGCGGTCCAGATGATCTCCAGGGAGCCGATGATGACGATCATCGTCTCGTTGCCGCAGGTCTCGACGAGCTTCTCGTGGAAGCGCCGGGCCCGGATGGGGAACTGCTCGGGGTCGTCGAAGGCCTCGTGCTGCTCCTCGATGACCTGGCGCAGCGCGGGCACGGTCGTCTCGGCGCGGTCGGGCCGCTCGGCGCAGAGCGCGACGCACGTGGGCTCGAGGTGGAGCAGGGCGCCGCTCACATCGGCCATGTCCGTGCGCCGCGTCTGCAGCACCATGCTGATCGTGCGGGCGATGCGCTGCGGAGTGGGGAGGTGGACGACGGCGCCGCCGACGTTGCCGCGCCTGACCGAGACGAGGCCCTCGGTCTCGAGGATCCGCATGGCCTCGCGCACGGCGGGCAGGCTGACCCGGAACTCGGTGAACAGGTGCTCCTGACGGGGGAGGCTGTCGCCCTCCGTCAACCGGCCCGCAAGGATGTCGTCGCGCAACTTGGCGGCGACGATCTCTGCCAGACGCGGCTGTCGTAGCTGTCGCACAGAACCCCTCCCGTACTAGTAGACGGCGACATGGACCCGCGTCGGACTGGCGCTGTCAATGTCGCGTATAACCCCGGCGTCAATCATACAATCATTAGGACTACAGCGTAACTTCCGGTGGAGCAACGGTGGCCCGCAACTGCCGGCGCAGCAGCTTGCCCACGTCGGAGCGCGGCATCGTCTCGACCACGGCGAAGGCCACCGGCACCTTGTAGGCGACCAGCCGCTCGCGGCACCAGGCTTCGAGTGCCGCGGCGTCGATCTCTCCTGACTGCGGCACGATCCAGGCGTGGGGCACTTCGCCGAGGCGGCCGTCGGGCACCCCCGCGACCGCGGCGTCGCGCACGGAGGGGTGGCGCCGCAGCACCTCCTCGACCTCGTCGGGGAAGATCTTGAGACCGCCGCGGTTGATCATATCGCTGACCCTTCCCTCGATCCACAGGAAGCCGTCGGCGTCCATCCGGCCGATGTCGCCGGTGCGCAGGAAGCCGTCCACGATCCGGTCGTCGTCCGGCGGCTCGGGCGAGCCGTCGGCGGCGGCGTAGCCGCGCATCCGGAACGGCGAGCGGATGTGGATATGGCCGAGTTCGCCCAAGGCGACGTCCTCGTCGTTCTCGTCCAGGACGCGCAGGTCGACGTCGTCGTAGGGGCGGCCCGCGGCGCCGAGCTTCTCCGTGCCGAAGCTCCGGATGTCCTCGATCGTCCACCCGACCACCTCCCCGCCGAGCTCGGTCTGCCCGTAGGAGTTGAGGACGAGGACGCCGAACCGCTCGTGGAAGCGCCGGGCGGTGGCCGGTGAGAGCGGCGCCGTGATGGACCGGACGATCTCCAGCGGCTCCAGCGTGTCGATCTCGTCACTGTCGCAGAGCATCGTGATCATCGCGGGCGCGAGCACCGTGGACTTGAGCCGGTGCGTGTGGACGGCGGCGGCGAAGACCGGCGGAGTGAACCGGTCGAGCAGCACGACGCCGAACCCCGCGCGGAGCGAGAACAGCGTGTTGAAGATGCCGGACCAGAGCGCGAGCGACAGCGGGATGAGGTTGACCCGGATCGTCGGCCGCTTCTCGCGCGGGGCGGGACCGCGCCGGCGCAGCTTGCGCAGGCTCGAATCCAGGGCGTCGATCGTGCTGCGATGGCGCAGCAGCACGGCCTTGGGCTTGCCGGTGGTGCCCGAGGTGCGCAGGACCAGCGCGATGTCGCCGTCGTAGGCCGCGGCCGGGGCGCTCGCCGGCCGCCGGACCGTCGCGCTCCACTCCGTCTCGTCGAGCTCGACCAGTCCGAGTTCGCCGAGTTCGCCGAGCAAGCCGGTCTGGCGATCGGGCTCCGCGGGCTCCGCGAGCTCCGCGAGGTCGGGGGCGGTGCCGAGGAGCAGGCTGACGGGAGTGTCGGCGAGGAGGTCGGCCACCTCGCGGCCGGTGCTGCGGCGGTTGATCGGCATGTAGACCGCGCCCACCGTCCAGACCGCGAACATCGCGACCACCCCGGTCATGCCCGATCCGACCAGCGCGCCCACGGGATGGCCCGGCCCCACTCCGGCCCTGGTCAGCGCGTCCGCCACCGCGGACACGGCGGCGCGCAGCCCGGCGTGGCTCAGGGTGCCGGCCGTCGAGTGCACCACGATGGTGTCGTCGAGCGCGGGGAGATCGTCCAGCAGCTCGACCAGCGACCGGTCGTGCCGCTCGGCCGGAGGCGGAACGGGTGGCCCGCCCTCGGTGGGAACGCTCGTGCTCATCGCCATCCTCTCATCAGCCTCTTGCAACTCAATCATTGTAAAGATAGCAATAAGCGTATGGGTAGGCTGGCGCGGCAAGAGTCCATCTTTATAATGCTTGCATGCTGAGTGAGTACCCGGCCGTCGGCGGAGTCGACATCGACCTGACCGGCGGCGTCCTGACGCTGCGCCTGAACGATCCGCGCCGGCGCAACGCGCTGGACGACCGATCGTTGCGCGCGCTCGTCGACGCTTTCGAGCTCGCCCAGAACGACGAGCGGGTGCGCGCCGTGCTCCTGTCCGGAGCGGGCGGCGACTTCTGCAGCGGCTTCGACATCGTCGGGCGCAACGCCGGCCAGGGCACGCGCCCCCGGCCGGGAGCGATCCAACGCCGGCTGCCCTCCCAGGCCCACCGGCTGATCCCGCAGCTCTGTGAGCTGCAGATCCCGGTCGTGTGCGCGGTGACGGGCTACGCGGTCGGCATCGGGTTCCAGCTCGCGCTCGCCGCCGACTTCGTGGTCGCCGACTCCACGGCCACCTTCTGGCAGCCGTTCGTCACCCGGGGGATGACGCCGGACAGCGGCGCGACCTGGCTGACCACCCGGGCGGTCGGGCCGCTGCGGGCCCGTCGGCTGCTCATGCTCGGCGAGCGCCTCGACGCCTCCACCGCGCACGAGTGGGGCGTCGTCCACGAGGTCACCGGACCGGGCGAGGCGGGTGAGGCGGCCGGCGCGCTCGCCGCCCGGCTGGCCGCCGGGCCGACGGTCGCGCTCGGCCTCACCAAGGCCCTGATCAACCAGGCCGCCGACGCCGCCCTGCGCGAGCAGTTGCCCGCCGAGGCGTACTCGCTGGAGATCTCCTCACGCAGCCAGGACTTCCGCGAGGGGCTCAGCGCCTTCGTCGAGAAGCGCGAGCCGAAGTTCGCCGGCCGATGAGCGCGGAGCGGACCATCCCCCGGGTGCTGATGGGCAGCGCCGAACGCTTCGGCGACCGGCTCGCCGTCGTCGACGGCGAGACCGAGCTGACCTTCCGCGAGCTGCTGGACGCGGCCCTGAAGGTCGCCCGCGCCGCCATCGCGCTCGGCATCGGACGCGGCGACCGGGTGAGCCTGTGGGCGCCCAACTCGCACCGCTGGATCGTCGCGTCGCTCGGCCTGCACTGCGCCGGCGCGACCGTCGTCCCCGTCAACACCCGCTACCGCGGCGCCGAGGCCCGCGAGATCCTGGCCCGGGTACGCGCGAAGGCGGTTCTCGTCGATGGCGGCTTCCTCGGCTACGACTACGCCGGAGTCGTCCGCGAGCCGGGAGAGGAGAACGGCGGCTCCCTGGACGATCTCCTCGTGGTGGACATGCTGGGCGCGGGCGTGCCGGGCGACCCGGGCCTGCTCGGCTGGGACGCCTTCCTCGCGCGCGGCGAGCGGGTGCCCGCCGACGCGGCCCGGGAGGCGGCGCTGGCGGTGCAGCCGGACGACCTGGCGGAGATCATCTTCACCTCGGGCACCACCGGGCGGGCCAAGGGGGTGACGATCCCGCACGGCCCCTCGCTGGACCTCTACCGGACGTACGGCCAGATCTGGGGGTTGCGGCCCGGCGACCGCTACCTGGTCACACTGCCGTTCTTCCACACGGGCGGCAACAAGGCCGGGATGATCACCAGCCTCCTGCACGGCCTGACCGTCGTGCCGATGGCGGTCTTCGACCCGGTCGAGGCGATGCGGCTCATCGAGGCGCACGGCGTCTCGGTCATGAACGGCTCGCCCACGATCTACTACTCGCTGCTGGAGAGCTCCGAGCGGGAGGCCTACGATCTCGGCTCGCTGCGGGTGGCCGCCACCGGGGCGGCGGTCGTGCCGGTGGCGCTGGTCGAGCGCGCGCGCTCGGAGCTGCCGTTCGAGCACTTCATCACCGCGTACGGGATGACGGAGTGCTTCGGCACGGCCACCATGTGCCGCGCGGGCGACTCGGCGGACGTGATCGCCCGCAGCAACGGCCGGGCCCTGCCGGGCGTCGAGCTCCGGATTGTCGACCCTCGCGGCCGGGACCTTCCTCCCGGCGAACCGGGGGAGGTGCTGATCCGCGGCGCCAACGTCACGCCCGGCTACTGGGAGGACCCGGCGGCCACCGAGGAGGCGATCGACGCCGACGGCTGGCTGCGCTCCGGCGACATCGGGACGCTCGACGCGGACGGCAACCTCAAGATCACCGACCGGCTCAAGGACCTGTTCTTCGTGGGCGGGTTCAACGTGTCGCCGGCCGAGGTGGAGCAGGTCCTCGCCCGCCATCCGGCGATCGTCGAGGTCGCCGTCGTCGGCGTGCCGGACGAACGGCTGGGGGAGGTGCCCAAGGCCTACGTCGTGCCGCGCAGGGACGCCGAGGCCGACGCCGGAGAGATCATCGTCTGGGCGCGCGAACGGATGGCGAACTTCAAGGTGCCGCGGATCGTCGAGTTCGTCGCCACGCTGCCGCGCAACGCCAGCGGCAAGGTGCTGAAGGGCGAGCTGCGCGCGCCCGTCGCGCCCGTCGCGCCCGTCGCGCCCGTCGCGCCCGGAGACACGCCCGGAGACGCGCCCGGAGACACGCCCGGAGACGCGGGCGGAGACGCGGGCGGAGACGCGGGCGGGGTTCGCGGCGGCGGCCGGGCGACGCCGTGAGCAGCCCCGGCTGGCCTCTTGGCGGCCTCGATCCCGGCGCCGCCGTGACGGTGGGCGCCGAGATCTGCGCGCACGGCGTACTCTTCGGCGGCTGGGGGCTCGGCCTGCTCACCGACGTCGCCCAGCGGTCGGCGGGCGGCCGGCTGAGCGACCTGTCCGTGAGTTTTCTGCGTCCGGTCGCCGAGGGCAGCCGGCTGGCGGTGTCCTGCGAGCTGCTCGCGGCGGGCCGGTCGCTGGGGCACCACCGGCTCGACGCCGTGGCGGGCGGGCGGACGGTCCTCACCGGTACGGCGGTGGCCGGACCGGAGACGGGGCCCGTGGCGCACGCCGGAGGGCCGCCCCGCGTCCCGCCCCCTGAGAACTGCCCCGAGCGCTCGTACCTGTCGGGCCCCGGCACCTCGACGGCGGGCCTGCTCGACGTGCGCCTCGCCCGCGAGGAGGCCGGAACGGGCCTCGCCGGGACGGCGCTGCTGTGGGCCCGCGTGCGCTGCGACCTGGCCGGTGAGGTGCGGCTGGCGGTGGTCAGCGACCACGTGCCCTACCTGCTGCGCCGGGCCTTTCCCGCACTGACCCGGGTCGCCACGGTCAGCGCCTCGCTGCGGGTGCTGGGCGGGCCGGTGGCGGAGTGGATCCTGCTGGAGGTGAGCCTGGTGGCCTGCGCCGGGCGCACCGCCGTCGGCAGAGTCGTCATGTGGTCGGAAGGGACCTCGCTGGTCGCCGTCGCCGAGCAGACCACGCGCCTGACTCCCGGTTGACCTGGTGATCGACCGCGAAATTATCGGCCGACACATTGCCACCGGGGCCTCACACATGCCAGCCTATGGTTTATAGGATTCAATCATAGTAAAGATGGGCAGGATCCGATGAAGGCTCGACAGGCTCGGTGGGCGGCGCTGCTCGCCGCCGCGACGCTGGTGCTCTCCGCATGCGGTACGTCGGACGACGGGGGAGCGACGGAGGCGAACGAACCCTTCGTCATCATGATGAGCGCGGGCGCCGACGCCGGGCCGGTCACCGACCAGCTGCTGACCGCCCTGGTCTCGGCGAAGGCGGGAGTCGCGACGGTCAACGAGGCCGGCGGCGTCAACGGACGCCAGGTGCAGCTCCTCGAATCGCCCGACAACGCCAACCCGACGAAGGCGCTGAGCGCGCTGCGGGCGCAGATCGCGAAGAAGAAGCCCGACGCCTACATCGTCGGCGCCGGCTCCAACGTCAGCGCCGCCGTCGCGCCGATCCTCAACCAGAACAAGATCCTCTTCATGAACGCCGCCAACATCCCGGCGACCGCGGACCCCAAGCAGCACCCGCTGGCGTTCAACCTGGCCGCCTCGCCCCAGGTGGTGGTCGACGGCTACCTGCCGGAGTTCGAGGCCAAGGGCTACAAGAAGATCGGCATCCTGCACGGCAACTCCGCCTACGCCAAGACGTTCGGCGAGCTGTCCGAGACCACCTTCAAGAAGGCCGGCTACGACGTCGTCGCCGTCGAGTACGACTCGGCCGCGCTCGACATGACCGCCCAGATCTCCACCCTGCGCGACGCCGCCCCCGACGTGGTCGTCTTCAACGCCTACGGAGCCCCGGCCGGCTACGTCCTCAAGGGCATCACCAAGCTCGGCTGGGACGTCCCGCTGCTGGGCGACACCTCGGTGTCCTCCACACCGCTGATCACGCAGGAGCCGCCCGTGGGCCTGCTCGGCTCGCCGGACCTGAAGAACCTCACGCTCGAGGTCACCAAGAGCACGGTGTACGACCCGGCGGCCGAGGCCACCAACAAGGCCGTCAAGGCGATGACGTCGATCGGCAAGATCAACGGGTCGATGAACAACTGCCTCAGCTACGACGCGATCCTGCTCATCGCGGCCGCGGCCAAGAGCGCCGGCAGCACCGACCCGGCGGCCATGGCCAAGGCGCTGGAGGACTCGAAGGTCACCGAGGGCGCCGGCACCGCGATCTACGCGACCTACCCGTACTCGGCCGACTCGCACGAGCCGAAGCTCCCGATCGACACGCACTCCTTCGCCGCACCGGGTCCCATCGTGAACGGCCAGCTGGGCTCGCCGGGAAATTAGCGAAATGACGCTCATCTACGCAGGACTGTCGCTTGGCGCGGTGTACGCGCTGGTGGCGATCGGCTACAACATCGTCTTCGTGGCGTCGCGCTCGTTCAACTTCGCGCAGGCCCAGCTGATGATGATCGGCGCCTTCGTCGCGTACACCGGCCATGTGACCCTCGGACTGCCCGCGATCGTCGTCGTCGCGCTGGCGATGGTCGTGGTCATGCTCGTGGCGGCGATCCTGGAGAGGGTCGCCGTCCGCCCGGTCGCCGACCACCAGACCCAGCTGATCACGACGCTCGGCTTCGGCACCGTGCTCACCGGCCTGGCCCAGCTCATCTGGGGGTCGCAGCCGCTGGACGTCCCGTTCTTCGGCGCCAAGGAGGCGATGACCCTCTTCGGCGGCCGTCTCTACTCCTTCGAGCTCGGCCTGATCGTGCTGTCCGTCGTGCTCGTCGCCGTCATCCACTTCTACAACCGCCGGATGATGAGCGGCCTGGCGATCGTCGCCATGTCACAGGACGACGAGGCGGCGGTGCTGCGCGGGATCAACGTGCGCAAGCTCGCGTTCGCCGCGTTCGCCATCACCGGCCTGCTCGCCGGGCTGATGGGCTTCTTCATCGGGCCCAAGACCTTCGCCGTGGCCACGCTCGGGTCGGCGCTCGCCCTCAAGGGCTTCGTCGCCCTCGCCATCGGCGGGTTCGGCAGCTTCTACGGCGGCCTGGTCGGCGGCTTCGTGGTCGGCCTGGTCGAGGAGCACGCCGCCCGCTATCTCGGCTCGGAGTTCAGCAACCTGAGTGTCTTCCTGATCCTCATCCTCGTGCTGATGCTCCGCCCGACGGGCTTGTTCGGCCAGACACAGGAACGGACGGTTTGACGACGGTGAACTGGTGGAAGACGCTCAGGGCGGTGCCGTCGTGGGTCTATCCCGCGACGCTGGGAGTGTTCCTCCTGGTGCTCCCCGCCCTGCAGCCCGGATATTCGGTGACCAGGCAGGTGGAGCTGACGCTCATCCTCGCGCTCATCGTCAGCGGGCTCAACCTCTCCCTCGGCTACGCCGGCCAGCTCGCGATCGGCCAGGTGGCCATGTACGCGGCCGGCGCCTACACCGCGGGCATCATCGCGGTGGCGGGCGTGACGGACATCCTGGTCCAGCTGCTCGCCGCCGGCCTCGCGGCCCTGGTCGTCGGGATCGTCACCGGCATCCCCGGCCTGCGCCTGGGCTCCTGGTCACTGGCCATGACGTCGTTCTTCCTCGTCCTGCTGGTGCCCGACATCGTGTCGATCTTCGAAGAGCACACCGGCGGTCAGCTGGGCCTGTCGGGGATCCCCGGCGCCACCCTGCTCGGGTTCGAGCTCACGCCGACCCACTTCTACCTCACCGTCGTGACCGTGACGATCCTGTGGTTCGCGGCGTTCCGCAACATCATCGCGTCCCGTCACGGCATCGCGTTCCAGGTGCTCAAGCAGAGCCCGGTGCTGGCCTCCTCGGTGGGCATGTCCGTCTTCCGGGTCAAGCTCAGCGGCTACGCGACCGGCGCCATCCCGGCCGGTCTGGCCGGCGCGCTCTTCGCGAACCTCGACCTGTTCGTGTCCCTGGAGGCGTTCGGCTTCCACGTCGCGACGGGCGCGCTGGCCGCCTCCATCCTGGGCGGATCGGTCAGCGTCTACGGCGCCGTGCTCGGCGCCGCGGTCGTGGAGTACGCCAGCTCCCAGTCCGACAGCTTCCAGGAGTACTCGCTGGTCTTCTTCGGGCTGTTCCTGCTCATCGGCGGCGTCCTGATGAGCGGCGGAGTCGCCGGAGTGGCCCGCACCTTCGTCGCCCGCCTCGACCGGGCCGCCGGCCTCGCCGGTCGCGGGCCGTCGAAGGCGGGCGACGGTGAGGCCATCCACCGCATCGAAGGCGGCCTGCTCGACGCCACCGGCGTGTCCAAGGCCTTCGGCGGCAACCAGGTGCTCACCGACGTGTCGCTGCGCGCCGAACCCGGACGCGTCACGGCGCTGATCGGCCCCAACGGATCCGGCAAGACGACCCTGCTCAACCTCGTCTGCGGCTACTACCGCCGCGACGCGGGCGAGATCACCCTGGACGGCACCCCGATCCGGACGGCGGCGACCCACCGCATCGCCCGGCTGGGCGTGGCCAGGACGTTCCAGACCCCGCTGATCCCGCCGGGCATCACCGTCCGCGACGTCGTGGCCTCCGGCCGCTACACGGTCGAGGGCACGTCGTTCGCGGGCGCGATCCTGCGCACCCCCCGGTTCCGTGCCATCCAGCGGCGCGACCGGCAGCGGGCCGACGAGATGCTCAGGCTGGTCGGCCTGGAGGACGTGGCCGACACCGAGGCGGCCACGCTGCCGCTCGGCATGCGGCGGATGCTGGAGGTCGCCCGCGCGCTGGTGGCCGAGCCCAAGGTGCTGCTCCTCGACGAGGCGGCGTCCGGCCTGGACGAGGGCGAGGTCGAGACCCTGGCCGGGGTGATCCGCCGGATCCGCGACGCCGGCTGCACCATCATCCTGGTCGAGCACAACTTCGGCCTGGTGCTGTCACTGGCCGACGAGATCGTGGTCCTGGCACGCGGCTCGGTGCTGGCCTCCGGCACGCCGTCCGACATCGCGAACGATCCCCGCGTCCGTGACGAGTACCTGGGCGCCAGTGACGCCGACGTGCGACCGGACGACTCGGCGACCGAGCCCGCGGCCCGACAGGAGACCCCATGACCGACCCCCTGCTCACGGTCGAGCACCTGGCGACCGGCTACGGAGACCTGCGCGCCGTCTGGGACGTCTCGTTCCAGGTCTGGCCCGGTCGCATCACCGTCCTGCTGGGCCGCAACGGCTCCGGCAAGACCACCTCGCTGCGGGCCGTCGCCGGGCTCAACCCGGTGCACGGCGGCACGATGACCTACGACGGCCGGTCGCTGGAGAGCGTCGCCGCCCACGGCCGGGTCGCCCTCGGCGTGAGCTACGTCCAGGAGGGCAAGCGCGTCTTCCGCACGCAGACCGTCCGCGAGAACCTGCTGCTGGGCGGCTACAGCCTGAAACTCCGCCGCAGGGCGCTGGAGAACGAGCTCGACAGGATCTATGAGCTCTTCCCGATCCTGCACGACAAGCGCGACGACCCGGCCGGATCGCTGTCCGGCGGCCAGCAGCAGATGGTGGCCATCGGCCAGGCCCTGATGGCCAAGCCGCGCCTGCTCATGCTGGACGAGCCGTCGGGCGGCCTCGCGCCGTCGGTCGTGGCCGAGGTCATGGCGCGCGTCTCGGCGCTCAAGGACTCCGGCCTGGCCATCCTGCTCGTCGAGCAGGCCGTCGAGGCGGCCGTGGACGTCGCCGACCACGTGACGGTGATCGACATCGGCAAGGTCGTGGTCAGCTCGCCGGTCGGCGAGATCGACGACCTGGAACGGATCAAGGACGCCTGCATGGGCCGGTGACCCCCGGCGCGGGCCGCGGTCAGGCCGGCAGCGGGGGCGCGAACGTGTAGGTCATGACCTCGGTGTGCCGCGGCGTCAGCCCCGGGGTGCCGAGGTAGATCCGGCCGGCGTCGACGTAGGTGTGCTCGGCGGTGAACAGATGCTGGCTGGCGGCGTGGGCGTCGCGGAAACAGCGCTGGATGGCGTGGCCGTCGCGCAGCCCCTCGCTGCCGGAGGCCAGGTAGACCTCGCGGGTGATCTCGGCGGCCGTGTAGACGGCGTGCGTGGCGGCCACCCGGCAGTCCGCCTGCAGCTCAGGGGTCCGCTCGCCGCCGTCGCGCGCGACCTGGTAGAGCCGGGTGAACGCGTCGTGCGTGAACGCGCGGGCCGCGCGGTGGCGCGCTGTCCACTGCGCGACGTCCCGCTGCACGGCGACGTTCCCGTTCAGCGGGCCCGACGGAGGCCGCTTCTTCACGGCCGCCAGCACGGCGAACTCCTCCAGGGCCCGCTGTGCCACTCCGAGCGCGAAGGCGGCGTGGCCCACTCCCGGCAGCGACTTCAGGCCCATCGTGTAGAGGGGGCCGCCGCGCAGCGCGTCCATGCCGTCGACCCGCAGGAAGTGCTCCTCGACGACCTGCGGCACGACCTCGTAGTCGTAGCTGCCGGTGGCGACCAGCCCCATGACGTCCCAGCCGCCGAGCAGCTCGACCCCGGCGCGCGGGACGACGCCGATCGCGGTCGACGGCCGGCCGTCGGCGTCCAGCACCGGCTCGCCCGACTCGTCGAGGACGCGGTAGCCGCCGAGGAACCAGCCGGCGTGCGCCGACCCGCTCGCGAACGAGAACCGGCCCCGCACCTCGAACCCGCCCGGCACGCGCCGCGCGGTGCCCGCCGGGGGAGCCTGGCCGGCGCACATCGGGTTCGGGCTCCCGGCGATCGCGCGGGCGCCCTCCTCGGGCAGCAGGGTCAGCATCGTGCCGGTGCCGCTCATGCTCGCCATCACCGCCCAGCCCGTCGAGCCGTCGGCCCGGGACAGCTCCTGGACGACGTCGATGAGGACCGACGGCTCGGCCTCGGCGCCGCCGTAGTCGCGCGGCGCCATCAGCATCATCGTGCCCGCCGCGACGAGCCGCTCCATGACCTCGTCGTCGACGCGGACGTCACGCTCCGCCTGCTCGGCCCGCTCGACCACGAGCGGCACGATCCCCCGCACCGCGTCCAGCGGATCGCCGTACGGCCCGCCAGGTCCGTCCGGTTCGGCGGCGGCGGCGCTGGTGGGCGGCCGGGACGTGGTCATCGTCGCTCCTTCTGTTCGTACGGGCTGGTGCCTGGGCGGGCGGTCACGTCGCGGACAGCAGGCGGCGGGCCGCCGCGAGGAGGTCCGCGCGGGCGTGCCGGGTGACGGAGGTGTCCGGGAAGGTGCTGACCGCGCCGTGGAAGGTGCCCGGGTAGAGCCGCAGCTCGGTGGGAACCCCCGCGTCGGTGAGTCGTTGCGCGTAGGCGATGCCCTCGTCGCGCAGCGGATCCAGCGAGCACACCGAGACGTACGCTGGTGGCAGCCCGGACAGATCGGCGGCCCGGGCGGGCGCGGCGTACGGTGAGATCGCCTGGTCCGGTGGGAGGTCGCGAAGGTAGTGACGCCAGCTGTCGAGCAGGTTCGCGCGGTTCCACATCGGGCTGTCCGTCAGCCGCGACGACGGCGTGATCGCCCGGTCGTCCAGCACGGGGATGTCGAGCAGCTGGGCGGCGATCCGCGGGCCACCCTCGTCGCGTGCCCTCAGGGCGAGGGCGGCGGCGAGGCAGGCGCCGGCGCTCGCTCCCGCCACGGCGACCCGCGCCGGGTCGACGCCGAGGCCGGCGGCGTGCTCGGTCAGGTGGCGCAGCACGGCCCACCCGTCTTCCACGGCCGCCGGGTAGGGGTGTTCGGGGGCGAGCCGGTAGTCGACCGACAGCACGAGAGCGCCGGTGGCCTCGGCCAGCCGCGCCGGCAGCACGGGATCGCCGTCGGCGTCGCCCATGACGAACCCCCCGCCGTGCAGATAGACGATCGCCGCGCGCAGGCCCTCCGGTGCGCGGGCCCGCCCGTCTTCCGGTGTGTCGGCGCGCGCGCCCGACCGTACGTCGGCCCGCGTATCGGCCCGCCCGCCTGGCCGGGCGTCGGCGCGTGCCTCTGGCCGGGCGTCGGGACGCGTATCGGCCCCCGCGCCGGGCCGGAAGGTCAGGCAGCGGACCGCCGGGCGCGAGCCGTCGGCGGGCACGGTCAGGTCGCCCCGGACCAGGCCAGGGGGCGTCACGAACCCGGGGCGGGCGGCGCGGGCCCGAACCAGCCGCTCGCGCGCCGCCACCGGGTCGCCGATGTCGGTCGGGACCAGCGACCGGGCGAGCTCGGCGAGCTCGGGATCGAGGTAGCCGTTCATGCCCGCCCCACTCCCTGGATTCGAGGCTCAAAATCTCATCTATGCTATGATTACTATTATTAACTAACAGGGTGGCCTCAGGGAAGGGGCGTGGATGGACAGCGGAGAGTTCGCCTCCGTGCTCGACACAGTCCGGAGTTTCGTGCGTGAGGTGGTCGTCCCCGCCGAGGACCTCATCGAGGAGGCCGACGAGATCCCCGAGGCGATCCGCCGCGACGCGGCCGCGATGGGCCTGTTCGGCTACGCGCTGCCGGAGGAGTACGGCGGGCTGGGCTTCACCGCCCTGCAGGACGCCCGGCTGGCGATGGAGCTCGGCTACACGACCCCGGCCTTCCGCTCGATGTTCGGCACCAACAACGGCATCGCCGGGCAGGTGCTGGTCAACTTCGGCACCGAGCGGCAGAAGCGGGAGTTCCTGCCCAGGATGGCCGCCGGCGAGTGCGTGGCGGCCTTCGCGCTGACCGAGGCCGAGGCCGGCTCCGATCCCAGCGGCCTGCGCACGAGCGCCGTCGCCGACGGCGGCGACTACGTCATCAACGGCCAGAAGCGCTTCATCACCAACGCCGGCTGGTCCGACATCCTCATGGTCTTCGCCCGCACCGGCGGCCCCGGCGCCGAGGGCATCTCCGTCTTCGTGGTCGACACCGACGCGCCCGGCGTGACCGTGGGGCCGCGCGACAAGAAGATGGGCCAGCGCGGCTCCACCACCGCCGAGATCTTCTTCGACGACGTCCGGGTGCCCGCCTCCCGCCTCGTCGGCGAGGTCGAGAGCGAGGGCTTCGCCGCCGCGATGCGTTCCCTGGCCAAGGGCCGCCTGCACATCGCCGCCTGCTGCGTCGGCATGGCCGGCCGGCTGGTCGAGGAGAGCGTCTCGTACGCCGCCACCGCGAAGCAGGGCGGCACCGTCATCGGCGAGTTCCAGCAGGTCCAGGCCATGCTCGCGGAGTCGCAGACCGACCTGCTGGCCGGCAGGGCCCTGGTCCTGGCCGCCGCCGAGGCCTACGACGACGGCAGCGACCGCCGCATCGCGCCGTCGAGCGCCAAGCTCTTCTGCAGCGAGATGGTCGGCCGCGTCGCCGACCGGGCGGTGCAGATCCACGGCGGCAGCGGCTACATCCACGGGGTGCCGGTCGAGCGCTTCTACCGCGACGCCCGCCTCTACCGCATCTACGAGGGCACCAGCGAGGTCCAGAAGGTCATCATCGCCAGGCAGCTCCTCCGCGCCGCGGCGGCCCGCCGATGACCGGCCCGACCGCTGGCAGCCCGACACCAGGTGGCCCGGCACCGGGCGGCCTGAGCGCGGGCCACGATGTGGGCAGGCTGCTCGACGGCCGCACCGCCGTCGTCACGGGCGGCGCCCAGGGCATCGGCCTGGCCATCGCGCGGACGTTCGTGGCGCAGGGCGCCCGCGTCGTCCTCGGCGACCTCGACCAGGCCCGGCTCGCCGCAGCCGTCGAGGAGCTGGGCGGGGCCGAGGTCGCCGCCGCGTCGGTCTGCGACGTCCGCGACGGCGAGCACGTCGACCGGCTGATGGCGACCGCCGTCGACTCCTTCGGCTCCCTCGACGTGCTGGTCAACAACGCCGGCATCACCCGCGACGCCACCCTGCGGAAGATGACCGAGCAGCAGTTCGACGACGTCGTCGGCGTACACCTCAAAGGCTGCTGGCACGGGCTGCGCGCGGCGGCCCCGATCATGCGCGAGCAGGGGCGCGGGGCGATCGTCAACATGTCGTCCCTGTCGGCCAAGGTCGGCAACATCGGCCAGACCAACTACTCGGCCGCCAAGGCGGGCATCGTCGGCATGACCAAGGCCGCCGCCAAGGAGCTCGCGCCGCGCGGCGTGCGCGTCAACGCGGTCCAGCCGGGACTCATCCGCACCCCGATGACCGAGGCCATGCCACAGCGGATCTGGGACACCAAGATGGCCGAGATCCCGCTCGGCCGCGCCGGCGAGCCCGAGGAGGTCGCGGCGGTCGTGCTCTTCCTCGCCTCCGACCTGGCCAGCTACCTCACCGGCACGGTCATCGAGGTGACCGGCGGGCGATCGATGTGATCGCCGTACCCCATCGACCAGGAGTGCACTGTGCGTGACGCTGTGATCTGTGAGCCCGTGCGTACCCCGATCGGCCGTTACGGCGGATCGCTCAAGGCGGTGCCCGTGGCCGAGCTCGGCGCGCAGGCGCTGCGCGGCCTGCTCGCCCGCACGGGCATCGAGCCGGACGTGATCGACGACGTCGTCCTCGGGCACTGCTACCCGACGAGCGAGGCCCCGGCCCTCGGGCGCGTCGTGGCGCTGGACGCCGGCCTGCCGATCACCGTGCCCGGCCTCACCATCGACCGCCGCTGCGGCTCCGGCCTGCAGTCCATCCTGTACGCCGCCCGGCAGGTCACGTCCGGGGACGCCGAGTTGGTGATCGCCGGCGGCGCCGAGAGCATGAGCAACGCCGCCCACTTCTCCCGCGACGTGCGGTGGGGCGCCGGCCAAGGCGGAGTCGTCTTCCACGACAGCCTCGAACGCGGCCGGGTCACCGCGGGCGGGCGCCGCCACCCCGTCCCCGGCGGCATGCTGGAGACAGCCGAGAACCTCCGCCGCGAGTACGCGATCCCGCGCGCCGAGCAGGACGCCCTCGCGGTGCTGTCCCACGCGCGGGCCGTCGAGGCGCAGCGCGACGGCAGGTCGGCCGAGGAGATCGTCCCGGTGACCGTGCCCGCCAAGGGCGGCGACGTGGTCGTCGACCGCGACGAGCACCCGCGCGCCGACACCACGATCGAGGCGCTGGCCCGCCTGCGCCCCATCCGGGCGGCGGCCGACCCCGAGGCGACGGTGACCGCCGGCAACGCCAGCGGCCAGAACGACGCCGCCGCCCTGTGCGTCGTCACGACGTCCGAGCGGGCCGAGGCCCTGGGGCTGCGTCCGCTGGTGCGGCTGGTGTCCTCGGCGGTCGCGGGCGTCGAGCCGCACCGCATGGGCATCGGCCCGGTCCCGGCCACCGCGAAAGCCCTCGCCCGCGCGGGCGTCGAACTGGCGGACATCGACCTCATCGAGCTGAACGAGGCGTTCGCGGCGCAGGCCCTCGCCGTGACCCGCGAGTGGGGCTTCGGTGAGAAGGACCTCGACCGCGTCAACCCGCGCGGATCCGGCATCTCCCTCGGCCACCCGGTCGGCGCCACCGGCACGCGCATGGTCGGTGCCCTGGCCAGGGAGCTGCACCGCCGCGAGCAGCGCTACGGCCTGGCCACGCTCTGCGTCGGCGGCGGCCAGGGCATCGCGGCCGTCTTCGAGCGGATCGGCTGAGCGCGCGTCATGAGCGACCTCAAGCTGGGTCTCGCGCTGGGCTACTGGGGAGCCGGGCCGCCGCCCGGCCTGGCCGGCCTGGTCACGGCCGCCGAACGGCTCGGCTACGACTCGATGTGGGCCGCCGAGGCGTACGGCTCCGACGCGCTCACCCCGCTCGCCTGGCTGGGCGCCGGGACGCGGCGGATGCGGCTCGGCACGTCCATCGTGCAGATGGCGGCCCGCACCCCGGTGGCCACGGCGATGGCCGCGATGACGCTCGACCACCTGTCGGGTGGCAGGTTCGTCCTCGGGCTCGGCGCCTCCGGCCCGCAGGTCGTCGAGGGCTGGTACGGCCAGCCGTACCCGAGGCCGCTCGCCCGCACCCGTGAGTACGTCGCGATCCTGCGCCAGGTGCTCGCCCGCGAGAAGGTGAGCTTCGACGGCGAGCACTACCGGCTGCCGCACCCCGGCGGCAGCGGGCTCGGCAAGCCGCTGCGGTCGACGATCCACCCGCTGCGCCCGCACCTGCCGATCCTGCTCGCCGCAGAGGGGCCGAAGAACGTGGCGCTCGCGGCGGAGATCGCCGACGGCTGGCTGGCGATGTTCTACTCCCCGTACGACGACGCCTACTACCGTGACGCGCTCCAGGAGGGGTTCGCCCGGCGCGGGGTCACTCCGGAGTCGTTCGAGGTGACCTGCCGGGTGAACGTCGAGCTCGACGACGACGTGGAGGCCGCGGCCGACCGGGTCCGGCCGATGCTCGCGCTCTACGTCGGCGGGATGGGCGCCAAGGGGGCCAACTTCCACTACCAGGCGTTCGCCCGCATGGGCTTCGAGGCCGAGTGCGCCCACGTTCAGGAGCTCTACCTCGGCGGGCGCAAGGCGGAGGCCGCCGCGGCGATCCCGCTGGCCATGGTGGAGAAGGTCGCGCTGGTGGGACCCCGCGAGAAGATCGCCGAGGAGCTCGCCGCCTGGCGGTCGTCGCTCGTCACCACGATGCTGGTCTCCGGCGACGAGGCCCGCCTGGCCTCGATCGCCGACCTCGTCCACGGCTGACCGCCTGGTCGCCTCCGGAGCGGTTGGCACTCGTGCCGGTGGGGTGGGCGGTCGAGGCCTCGGAAGCGGTCACATGCCGTCGGCGTCCCATCGGCCGCGCGAGCGGCTGCGGACGGGGAGGCTCGACAGGATGGGGGCCGGGATGGGATCGCCGCTCTTCCAGACCCGGCCGCGACCCCAGTTGTGGGCGTGCGCGTCGGTGCGCTCGTCGGCGTGTTCGAGCGCGGCGGGGTCCACCCCCCAGTCGACGGCGGGCACGTCGTGCTCATGGCCGTGGTCGTCGTGCTCGTGCTCGTGGCTGTGGCCAGGGCCGTGACCGCCCTGCAGCCGGGCGGCGTCGACGGCCTTGGCCAGCGCCAGCAGGCTCGGGTCGGTGCCCTGACCGTGCTGCGTGTAGTCGTCGTCCACCGCGCCCTGCTCGCGCTGGTACTCCAGCGCCGCCACCAGGTCGGCGATGTCCTTCTTGGTGCGCCGCCCGGCGCCGGAGCCGAGATCGTGCGACGACATGGACCAGCGCAGCGGTGCCTCGCCCGGCCCGTAGTTCAGCGCCTCGCCGCCCCAGCGGACCCACTCGTTCTGCGTGTACCAGTTGAACAGCTCGCCGTCGGAGCGCAGCAGCCAGGTGGTGCCGCCCTCCATGGTGGTGAAGTGGCCGTGCTTGATCCGGGCCGGGCGGAAGAAATAGGTGCCGAGGTCCAGGGTGCCGAAGTTGTACTCCATGTGCCCCTGCGTGGTGTAGGCCTCCTCGTAGCACGGGTGGTGGGCCAGGCGGTGGTCGGCCCACCCCTCCTGGGCGTGCACCAGACGGGTGTAGAAGCCGGTGCCCGGATCGACGTGCAGATACTTGATGAACAGGCCGGGCATCGGCCCGGGGTTGGGCACCGCGTCCCAGGTCATGGCCTCGCTGTCGATGACGAGCACGTCCTCGCGGGCGCCCGGCCTGCGGGGGTGCGCCAGCGACTCGACCGGGTCGAACCCGGCGTCGCCGTACTCGCGGTAGTGCAGGATCCTGGTGCCCTCGGCGAACGTGATCGCGTCGGCAGGCACCCCCTTCGGGGCGTAGACGTAGCCGCCCTTGCCGATCTCGCGCCCGCCGTACGTCATCGACCCGTCGAGCACGTAGTACTCGGTGTTGGCGTGATGGATGCCCGGCCCACGACCCCAGTCGGTGTGGAAGTCGACGCGCAACGACGAGGAGCCGTCCTCCTCGTCGACGGACAGCCGGCGCTCGCTCGCCCGCCCCTCACCGGCCACGAGCTCGGCGCCATGCCATACGTAGTCGTCTTCCTGGATCAGCTCGACATGGGGCCGCACCGTGATTCCTTCCGCCGCCATCTGGTGTGTTCCGGAATGCGAAACACCGTTTCCATCCATCACCGAGCGTATGCGGCCCGGCGATCGGCGGTCAAGCCGCCTCCTCCTCCACCCTGGTGTCCGTCGAAAGGCTCGGCACGAACACGTTTGTCGCGAAGCACCCGCTGTGTGATCATGATCGACGGTCAGATCACTGACGGACTTCAGGAGAGAACCATGTCCGCGCACATACGCCGCCTGATGGCCTTCCTCGCGGTGCTGGTCATGGCGGCGGCGAGTCCATTAGCCGGCCAGGCCCTCGGCTGGGCGGGGCCGGCGGAGGCCCGTGCGAGCGCTGTGCCCCCGAACTTCGTCCACCGGGAAGGCAAGGACCTGAAGCTGGACGGGCGACCGTACCGGTTCGTGGGCTTCAACGCCTTCGGCATGACCGGCTGCGCGACCGGGACCGCGTGGACCCAGGCCGAGCTCGACGCCTACTTCAGCGGGCTCCCACCGGCGGCCATGACCCGCACCTGGGCCTTCGAGTGGTTCGGCGTCGAGGCTCTGGACCGGATCGTCGCATCGGCCGAGGCCCACGGCCAGAAGCTGATCTTCTCGCTGGCCAACCAGGGGCAGGACTGCGGCGAGTCCGCCAAGGATCTGGCCTGGTATCGGACCGGCTATCAGGGGGCCTACCTGTCCTGGGTGACCACGGTGGTCTCACGCTTCAAGGACTCACCCGCTATCGGCATGTGGGAGCTCATCAATGAGCCGGGCAACGGACTGGCGCTCGACGTCACCACGTTGAAGAACTTCTTCGACGCCACCGCCGCCACCATCAAGCGCATCGACCCCCACCACCTGGTGGAGACCGGCACCATGGCCGAATACACCCACCCGGACAAATACACCGACTACGCGATCCTGCACAGTGGCCCCGACATCGATGTGGGCAGCCTGCACGAGTACGACCAGGACCACAGCGATCAGATCGTCTCCCGGCACCTCGCGCCCACGATGACGCCGGTGTACAAGCTCAACAAGCCGTTCATCATCGGGGAAACCGGGATCGTCGCCGGACCGGGCTGCGCCATCTCCCTGGCCACCCGGGCCACGATGTTCAAGCGGGAGTTCGATGGCGACTTCCTGTCGGGCGCGGCCGGGGTGCTGATCTGGACCTACTCGCCCAACGCCCGATCGGCCGATCCCGCGCAACAGTGCATGCACCAGGTCCGTCTCCCGGACTCCGACCCGACCATCGCGATGGTCCGCGGCTACACCGCCCCGGCGACGGTCACCGCGCCCACCGGCCCGCGCGCCATCAAGCTTCGCGGGTTCACCGACAGGTGCCTGGACGTGCCGTCATCCTCCACCAGCGACGGCACTGTGATCCAGCTGTACACCTGCAACAACACCGGAGCGCAACGGTTCACGTTCCAGCCGGCGACCGACGGCTTCTACCGCATCCTCAACCAGGCCAGCGGCAAGTGCCTCGACGTGGGAGGCAAGCTGGACGAACTCAACGCGCCTGTCCGGCAGATGACCTGCGCGTCCACCCTCGTGGCCGCGCCCAACCAGCAGTTCCGGCTCGAGCCCACGGACAGCGGGTACTACCGTGTGATCCCCCGGCACAGCATCATGTGCTTCAGGATGAAGGACGGCAGCACTGCCATCCGCACGCAGTTGACCCAGTACGACTGCAAGACGCCCCTGTTGATGACCCAGCAGTACACGATCGCCTGACAACCGCCGGTCCCGGCGCATGCCGGGACCGTATGGCTTCAACTCTGTCGCCGCATCCAGTCGGCGCTGCGGCTCTTCTCCGTGACGATCAGCGCGAGTACGGTGAGCACCCGCTCGTGCCTCGTTCGGCACCGCTCGCCTCGTCCAGGTCGCCACCCATAGCGGACTGATGCTGTCCGCCAGGGGTGTCAGGGTGCCTTCATGAACGCAGACGAACTCGATTGGAACCGGACGCTGCGCGAGCAGTGGGAGTTCCATTGGAACCATCAGCTCCGAGGCCGGCTGGACGGCCTCACCGACGACGAGTATTTCTGGTCGCCGGTGCCGGACGCCTGGAGCGTGCGGCCGCGCGGCAGTTCGAAGGCGCCCGTGCAGGTCGGCGCCGGGGACTTCACCATGGACTACGCCTTCCCCGAGCCGGTCCCCACGGCCTTCAGCACGATCGCCTGGCGACTCGGTCACGTCATCGTCGGCGTGCTCGCCGCGCGCAACGCGGCGCACTTCGGCGCGCCGGCGGCGTCGTACGAGACCTGGGAGTACGCCGGCAGCGCGGCCACCGCGCTCGACCAGCTCGAAGCCCAGCTCGACGGTTGGCTGGCCGGGGTGCGCGGTCTCGGCGAGACAGGGCTGCGGGTCCCGGTCGGCGCCAAGGAGCCCTTTCCTGAGCTGCCCATGGCCGATCTGGTGCTGCACATCCACCGCGAGCTGATCCACCACCTGTCCGAGGTCTGCCTGTTGCGTGATCTCTACCTGCACACGAACCCGCTCGTGGACGGACTGCGCCACGACCGCTGACGGGTCCGGCCGGCCCAGGTGAGGTACGGGCTCGGGCGGCGTCCGGGCCTGAATGGGCGGTCGCCCCGCGAGGGCATGCCTCGCGGGGCGACCGTCACCGCAGGGCCTCGTCAGGGCCCGGTGAGATCACTGGTTGCGGTTGATGTTCTCGTTGCGGTTGATGTTCTCGTTCCGGTTCAGGTTCTGATTCCGGTTGAGGTTTTCGTTCCGGTTCAGGTTCTCGTTCCGGTTCATGTTCTCGTTGCGGTTGCCGCTGCCGCCGCCGCCGTTGCGGCACCACTGGCGCCGCCACTCACCGTGGGAGCGGCAGTAGTAGCACCTTCTGCCATTGCGCCACCGCCACTCGCACCTGCGAGCCGAGCTCTGCGGCGTGATCGAGGCCTGCTGGCTGACGGTCGCGTACGTGGTGGTCGAACTGGAGGCGCTGGACGGCATGGCCGCGAAGGTTCCTGCGACGATCGTGGATCCCGCCATCGTGGCGGTGATGAGCAGACGCTTGAGCACCAGAGATCACTCCCTGAATGTTGTCGAGTCCCAGATGCATGGGATCGGGTGAGCGTCGGAATCGGTTTTCCCGGGATGCGCCGATGCGGCGCGCTGAACATTTCTCAGAGTAAGCACGGCGCCTGGCGGCGGTCTTCCGGAGAGCGGCAAAGCCTTATTTCCGGCCCCTCTCCACCTGAAAGTGAATTGTCGGATATCCCTGGTGGCAGCGGCCTTGCGAGCCGAGGACGGCCGACTGATGCCGAGCCGGGAATGCGTTCTCCCGATCCGGGGAGTTCTCGCGGATTCCCGAGTGCCATCAATGGTGCGCCAGCGACACGGTAAATGGAGGGAAAGGGCACCTGGAGCCCCAAGGTCGTGACGACGTTGCCCGCGCGGAACGATTTCCTGGGCAAAGCCCGCTCGATGCCCCAGGAGGCCCCGGCGACCTCCCGGAATTCGTACATTCCGGGGTTCCGCGGGTTTGCCGGGCCGGCCGCGGAAGACGGACGAGGCCCAGCGCCACCATCGTCAACGCCCGTCTCAAGGGAGCCGCCGGCACTTCTCGTCCCAGCGGGCCCCAAGGTCTCAGGAGGTCACCGGGACGAGACGGGCGTCGTCGTGCGGGTCGTCGAGACGGGCCAGCCGGGTCTCGCCCCGCCAGCGCATCAGCAGCAGGGCCGCCACCAGCATCAGCGCCCCGGCCCAGCAGACCGCCGTGCGCGGGCCGAGCCGGTCCGAGACGAACCCCTGGACCAGCCCCCCGATCGGGAAGGACGCCGTGTAGCACATGATCCGGCAGGCGATCACCCTGCCGCGCATGTGGTCGGCCACGATGACCTGCATCGAGGTGTTCACCGCCGAGACGACCGCCAGGAAGCACCCGCCGACCACCACCAGCGCGATCACGCCGAACACGTAATCGGGAGCGACGCCGAAGGCCACGATGCCCAGGCCATAGATCAGCAGGCCCCAGCGCACCACCTGGCCAAGGCTCACCTGGTGGTTCCAGCCCGAGACGAGGGGCGCCGCGATGACCGCGCCGAGCCCGAACGCGGCGTTGAGAATGCCCAGCCCGACCGGCCCCACCGCGAAGACGCTCTCCGCGAACACCACGGTGAACTGGAAGATCGGGTTGCCCAGCACGCCCACCAGGACGGAGACCACCAGCGCCATGACCAGCCCCGGCCGGCGGCGGATGTAGCCGAGGGCGGCGAGGAACCGGCGGATGACGCCTCCCGACGCGGGGTACGCGGGCCGCGCCGGCGTGGTGCGGATCAGCGTCAGCGCGCCGAGCACGAACAGGAACGACACGGCGTTCAGCAGGAACGTCCACGACGGGCCCAGCACGGCGAGCAGCAGCCCGGCGAGCGCCGGGCCGATCGAGCGGGCGGCGTTGAACTGCAGGGAGTTGAGCGTCACCGCCGAGTGCAGATCACCGCGAGGGACCAGGTCGCTGACGAACGACTGCCAGCTTGGCAGGTTGATGCCCGCGAAGACGCCGCCGACGCCGACCAGCAGGAGCAGGACGACCGGCTGGTGCCACCCCGAGGTCCAGCACGCCCACAGCAGCAGCGCCGAGAGGGCCATCCCGGACTGCGTGAACAGCAGCACCCGCTTGCGGTTGCGGCGGTCGGCGATCGACCCGCCTGCCGGGGCCAGGAAGATGCCGGGCAGGAACTGCGCGACGCTCACCAGGGCGACCCACAGGGCGCTCTCGGTGATCTGGTAGAGCACGTACGGCACTGCCAGGTTGCTCAGCCAGCTCCCGGTGTTGGAGACCAGGGCGCCACACCAGAAGATGGTGAAGTCCCGCTGCCGGAAGGCGCGGAACGAGTGACGCACCCCCCGGGGGGCTGCCTCCCCGTCGGCCGGCGTCTCATCCGTGTCGCTCGCGGACCTCGAGTGTCGTTGCCGTTTCAAGCCCGACATTCCTCTCCTTCGCTGGGGGACGACACGTCCTGTTGTAGTTTCCTGCGGAAAACCCCAGCAACGGGAGAGTTCCGGCGAAGGGCCTGGCAGGAGCCCCCGTAGGGTGGTCCTCATGGGGATGGTCGGGACGGTCGGGCTGGTGCTCCACCCGGAGCGCGACTCGGCGGAGGCGATCGACACCATCGTGGGCTGGGCCGGCGAGAGAGGCGTCACCGTGCTCGGGCTGCCCAAGGAGGTGGGCCGCATCGACTGCAGCGCCGTGGGCGTCGACGCCGCCACGCTCGCCGAGCGGGCCGATCTGGTGGTGAGTCTCGGCGGCGACGGCACCATGCTGCGCACGATGCGGCTGATCGCCGGACGGCCCACGCCCGTGCTCGGCGTCAACCTCGGGCGGCTCGGCTTCCTGGCCGAGATCGACGTCCGCGACCTGCCCGCGACCCTGACGGCCATCGACGCCGACGACTACACCGTCGAGCCGCGCATGGCGGTGCGCACCACGCTCCGCGAGGGCCGCCAGGTGATCGCGTTCAACGACATCGCGCTGGCCCGCATCCCCGGCGAGGGGCTGACCGTCGTCTCCGTCGCGCCGGGCGGCGACCCGTTCGTCAGATACGCCGCCGACGCGGTGATCGTGGCCACCTCCACCGGCTCCACCGCCTACAGCTTCTCGGCCGGCGGGCCGATCGTCTCACCCCGTGTGGAGGCCGTGCTGGTCGTCCCGGCCGCCGCCCACTCGGCCTTCAACCGGGCCCTGGTGCTGCCCGCCGACGAGCAGGTGGAGCTCGAACTGCTGCCCAGCAGCGGGCGGCTGGCCGTCGAGGTCGACGGCGCCGTCCTGGGGCACCTGGGCCCGGGCGACCGCATCACGGTCGCCGCCCTGCCCGGCGCGGCCCGGGTGGTGCGGCTCGGCACCACGTTCTACGAGCGCGCCCGCCGCAAGCTGCGGGTCGGCGGCAGCGCCGAGGCCGGCTGACCGCCGTGGGCGCCGGGCCGGCGGGGCGCCTCCTCCGGGTCGCGCCGCGTCGCCACCAGCGCCGCCAGGGCCGTGGTGATCGGCACCGCCGAGATCAGGCCCAGCGTGCCCACCACGCTGCGGACGATCTCCTGGGCGATGACCGGAGTGGTCAGCACCTCGCCCAGCGGCTGCTCGCCGACGCTGAAGAGCAGCAGCAGGGGCAGCGACGCCCCCGCGTACGCCAGGATGATCGTGTTGATCACCGAGGCGATGTGCGCCCGGCCGACCCGGCTGCCGGCCCGGTAGAGGCGGCGGAACCGGTAGGAGGGGTTGGCCGCGGCCAGCTCGCCGACCGTGACCGCCTGCGTGACCGTGACGTCGTCCAGCACGCCCAGCGCGCCGATGATGATGCTGGCCAGCAGCAGCCCCTGGGTGTCGATGGACAGGCTGAGGTCCAGCGTGAACGAGCTGTCGTCGGTGATGCCGCTGAGCCGGGCGAACCCGATGGCAGCGTAGGACAGCAGTCCGGTGAGCGTGAGGCTGGCGAGCGTGCCGAGCACGGCCATCGAGGTGGTCAGCGTGAAGCCGTGCGTCAGGTAGAGGACGGTCAGCATGATCGCCGCCGCGCCCACGATGGCCACCAGCATGGGCGGCTCGCCGCCGAGGATGCCGGGAATGACGAACGTGAGCAGCAGCACGAACGTGATCGCCAGCCCGGCGAGCGCCGTGACCCCGCGCCAGCGGCCGAAGGCGATCACCGCCAGCGCGAAGGCCAGCCCGCACAACCACAGCGGCGTCGACCGGTCGTGGTCGGAGATCTGGTAGCCGGACTCGCCCGACTCGCCGTCCTGGACGCTGATGAGCACCACGTCGTCGCCGGCGGCGAAGCGCTGGGCGCCCGGCCCGGTCGGCAGCCGCAGCGTCAGCTCGCGCCCGAGGTCGGGACCGTCATGCACCTTGACGGTGGCGTTGCCGCAGGTGGCCGGGTCGGAGCGGGGCGCGCCCGCCGACTGCTCGGGGCACGGTTTGAGAAGCACGGCCGTGATCGTCCCGGTGAGGCGCTCGACTCCGGCGGCGGGCTCCCGGGCGGGCTGACCGGAGGGCCAGAGCCACACGAGCATCGCCAGCGTCAGGGCCGCCACCGGCACCAGTACGGCGAGCGTCGCCACGACCGCGCGCCGCGAGCCGGGCAGGCCGGCGCCGTGCCCGTGATCACCACCCATTGAGACCCTTTCTCCGTGCCACGAAGGGTGACAGTAGTGCACCCGGAGGTGGGTGGCCGCCGGCCTCACGGATAGCCGCCTCATGGGTAGCCGCCTCATGGGTAGCCGCCGGGCTCACGGGTAGTCGCAGGGTATGGCGACGCTGGTGGGCACCTGCGGGTGGCAGTACAAGGACTGGCGCGGCGTCCTGTACCCCGAGGGCGTCCCGCAGCGGCTGTGGCTGCGCACCTACGCCGGGACGTTCCCCACCGTGGAGGTCGACAACGCCTTCTACCGGCTGCCGACGCCGCACACGTTCGCCAAGTGGCGCGACGAGACCCCCGACGGGTTCGTGATCGCGGTCAAGGCCAGCAGGTACATCACCCATATCAAGCGGCTGACCGACCCCGAGGAGCCGGTGGAGCACCTGATGGCGGCGGCCTCCCGGCTGAAGGACAAGCTCGGGCCGATCCTGCTGCAGTTGCCGCCCACGCTCAAGGCCGACCCCGGGCGGCTCGACCGGTGCCTGGCCTGCTTCCCGGGCGACGTGCGGGTGGCCGTCGAGTGCCGGCACGACTCGTGGTGGAGCGACGAGGTGCGTGACGTGCTGCAGGCCCGAGGGGCCGCGCTGTGCTGGGCGGACCGCCTCGGCCGTCCGGTGGCGCCGCTGTGGCGCACCGCCTCCTGGGGCTACCTGCGCTTCCACGAGGGGCGCGCCCAGCCCCACCCCTCGTACGGCGACGAGGCGCTGAAGACGTGGGCCGGCCGGGTCAAGGACGCCGGTTGGCAGGACGCCCTCGTCTACTTCAACAACGATCCCGGCGGCGCGGCCGTGCGCAATGCCTCCACGTTTGCGAGACTCGTCTAGGTGTACACCCGGCTGTATCGCCACGGCGTCCTCGAGAAGGAAGGCTTCCCGATCGAGGAGGTCTCCGACTACGTCAGCGATCCGGACAGTACGGTCTGGTTCGACCTGTGCTCCCCGACGCCCGAGGAGCTCGGCGCGCTGGGGGAGGAGCTCGGCCTGCACGAGCTGGCCGTCGAGGACGTGGTGTCCGAGCGCCAGCGCCCCAAGGTGGACATCTACGACAACCATCTGTTCATCACGGTCTTCGGCGTCCATCTGGACGGAGACCGGCTCGCCCCGGTCGAGGTCGACGTCTTCGTCACCGCCAACGCGCTGGTCACGATCCGCGAGAACGCCGGGTTCGACATCGACGAGGTGGTCAGGCGCTGGGACGCCTCCCGCCGGCTGGCCGGCCACGGCGTGGCCTACCTGCTGCACGGCCTGCTCGACCACGTGGTCGACAGCCACCTCGACTACGTCGAGAGCCTCGACGGCCAGGTCGACGACCTGGAGGAGTCTCTCTTCGAGGAGGCGAGCCGGGTCGGCGCCCGCGAGCTCCAGCGCACCGTCTACACGCTGCGCAGGAACGCCGCCATGTTCCGCAAGATCGCCCTGCCCATGCGGGAGGTGGTCGGCACCCTGCTGCGCCGGGAGCACGACCTGCCGGTGGCCCCGGAGATGAGGCCCTACTTCCACGACGTGTACGACCACACGCTGCGGGTCGACCAGTGGATCGACTCGCTGCGCGACCTGATGGCCAACCTGCGCGAGACCCGGCTGGCTCAGCAGGGCTTCCGGCTCAACGAGATCATGAAGCGTCTCACCGGCTGGGCGGCGGTGATCGCCGTGCCGACCGCCATCACCGGCTTCTACGGGATGAACGTGCCCTACCCGGGCGAGGGCCAGCCGTGGGGCTTCTGGTTGTCCTCCGCCCTGGTGGCCGTCAGCTCCGTCGCGCTCTACCTGGCGTTCAAGAAGAGGGACTGGTTGTAGGGCGGCGGGCACGGCCCGCCCCGGCCGGTCGTCGTGAGCGCGACCGCCAGCCGCACCTGCCTGGCGCCCAAGGTGGGGTGGAGCGGCAGGCAGCGGCCGCCCGCGACCAGGGTCCGGCGCCCGATCGGCGTGGCGATCAGCGGCAGCTCGTCGTACGTGGCGGGCGTGGCCAGCCGGAGCATCCACCCGCCGCCGGGCAGGCGGCTCCGCACGCCGTCCAGCGCGTAGTAGTCGAGCACGCCGCCGCTGGTGGAGACGACGGCCCGCATGGTGAAGCGGCGCCCCCGGACCGTGAACAGCTCGGCCGAGGGCGCGCGGTAGACCGAATGCACGTAGGCCAGCGCGAAGACCCCCGGCTCGGGCAGGACCAGCCCGTGCACCGCCGGAAGCCCGGCTCCCGAGGCGGAGCCGGACGCCAGCAGGGCGGCGAGCGCCAGGAGCAGCCTGGTCAGCCCTTCTCCTTGAAGTAGCGGGCCGCGCCCGGGTGCAGCGCGACCGGCTCGACCTGCCGGCCGAGCGCCGGGTCGAGCTTGGCGGCCTCCGGGTGCACCGCCGTCAGCTCGGTCTTCTTCTCGAACAGCGTCCTGGTGATGTCGTAGGCGAGCTGGTCGCTCATCGTGTCGGGCACCAGCAGCACGTTGGCCACGCCGACCGTCTTGATGGTGCCCGACAGTTTGTACACCGACAGGTCGACGTCGAGCCCGACGTACTGCTTGCCGTACTTGGCCTGCATGCCGGCGAGGGCGTCGGCGGTGTCGAGCATCTTCATGTCGGGCTTGCTCGTGGCCAGGTCGACCACGCCGGCCGTGGGCAGGCCGCCGACCCAGAAGAACGCGTCGATGGTGCCGTCCTTGACCGCCTGCACCGACTCGTTGATGGACAACTGCTGCTTGGAGATGTCGGTGTCGGGGTTGAGCCCGGCGGCCTCCAGCATGCGCCGGGCCACGACCTGGGTGCCGGAGTTGGGCGGGCCGAGCGAGACCTTCTTGCCCTTGAGGTCGGCCACCTTGGCCGCCTCGACGCCGGGCGCGACGACCACGTGCGCGTAGTTGTCGTAGATCCGGGCGATGGCCTTGACCGGCTGCTTCGCGGTGAAGGAGCCGGTGCCGCTGACAGCGTCGGCCGCCGTGTCGGTCTGCGAGAACCCGATGTCGGCCTTGCCGGTGGCCAGCAGCTTGATGTTCTCGATCGAGGCCGACGTGACGGAGGCCGTGGCCTGGGTGTTGGCGATATTGGCGGTCAGCTGCTTGGCCAGGCCGCCGCCGTAGACGTAGTAGACGCCGGTCGTGCCACCGGTCGCGATCGACAGCCGGTTGCCCGAGCCGCCTCCCGCTCCACCGCCGCAGCCCGCCGCCCCGGCGGCCAGCACACTCGCGGCGAACACCGCAATGATCCGCTTCACGCTGGGTCTCTCCTTCTTCTGATGAGGTGTACGGCTGCCGCGACGGCCAGCACGCCCAGGCCCGCGACGATGGGGACAGGTTCGAGGAAGAGCAGCAGCACGGCGGCGACGGCCGCGAGCACGCGTTCCGGCCAGCCGCTCAGCCCGCCGGTGGCCATCGCCAGCGCCGCCACGGCCACGGCCGACACCGCGGTCATCAGCAGCACGGTGCCGAACGGCCCCTGCCCGAGCAGCGCCTGGCCGTTGGGGGTGAGCACGAACGCGAACGGCACCAGGAAGGCGGGCAGCGTGTAGCGCCAGGTCATCATCATCGTCTTGTAGGTGTTGCCGCCGGTGATGGCGGCCGCCGCCACCGCCGACAGCGCGGTCGGCGGGCTGACCTCCGACAGCACCGCGTAGTAGAACACGAACATGTACGCCTCGGCGGGCGCGACGCCGAGCGTGGTCAGCGCCGGTCCGATGATGACCGCGGCGATGATGAAGCTCGCGGTCACCGGCACGGCCAGGCCCAGCAGCATGACCGCGATGCCCGACATGACGGTGGTCAGGATGAGGTTGCCCGCGGCGACGTCCACGATGATCGCGCTGAGGTTGAGCCCGAGCCCGGTCTGGGTGATGACGCCGACGATGATGCCCGCCGCCGCGCACACGGCGGTCACCGGCAGCACCTCCAGCGTGCCCTTGGCCAGCGCCTGCCCGACGCGCCGGGGCCCCATGCGGTGGGCCGGGTCGAGGAAGGAGAGCGCGAACGCGATGAAGGTGGCGATCACCACCGACTGGAAGGCCGACCGGTCGAGCGCCATCAGCACGATGATGAGGATGAGCGAGCTGAAGTGGTAGCCGAAGCGCAGCAGCAGCCTGCCCGCCCGAGGGGAGTCGACCCGCACGGCTTGGGTGTTGAAGCGCCGGGAGTCGATCTCGATGGCCAGGAAGATGCCCAGGTAGTAGAGGATCGTGGGGATCGTGGCGTAGATGAGCACCTCGAGGTAGCTCACTCTGAGATATTCGGCGATGATGAACGCCGCCGCGCCCAGCGTGGGCGGCGACAGGATGGCGCCGATGCCGCCGGCGGCCAGGATGCCGCCCGCGGGCTCCTTGGGATAGCCGGCCCGCCTCAGCACCGGCCACGCGACGCTGCCCAGGCTGACGGTGGTGGCGACGCCCGAGCCGGAGACGGTGCCGAGCAGGAATCCGGCCGTGGTGACCGTGCGGCCGGGGGCGGCGCGGGACTTGCGGAAGGCGGCGAAGCTCAGATCGATGAAGAACTTGCTGGCGCCCGAATAGTCGAGGACGGCGCCGTAGATGGTGAAAAGAATGATGTAACTGGCGGCCACCTGGAGGGGCACTCCGAAGAATCCCTCGGTGCCCGTGTAAAGCTGCGAGACGATCTGGGAGAGATCGAACCCTCGATGGCCGATCGTCCAATTGATCGGCAAATACGCCCCGAAATACGCATAAACCAGGAAAATACCGCAAATGATGGCGAACGCGGCGCCGACCGTGCGCCGTACCGCCTCCAGCAGCAGCACGGTCAGCAGCAGCCCGGCGAACACGTCGAGGCCGGTCAGCGCCGACCCCGAGCCCCGGTCGCGGAACGCGTCGATGGCGAGCAGCGGGTAGACGAGCACCGCGAGCGAGGCCGCGGCCAGCAGCCAGTCGGCGACCGTCGGCCGGTCACCCCGCCGCCCGCCCGGCGCGGACGGCCCGACCTGCGCGCCGCCCGGCGCCGGCCGCTCGGCGACGGCGAGCGCCGCATCCCCGTCGCCCAGGGGCGGGTCGAGTGCCGCGTCTCCGCCCTCGGCTGGCGAGTCGATCGCGAGCGCGGCGTCCGGGCCGGGATCGCCGGCCGGCGGACCCGACTCGTCCTCGGTACGGCGCACCCCGGGCAGCCGGTGGAACAGGGACGACAGCCCCGAGCGGTAGCAGACGAAGACCAGCGGCAGCGCCACCGCCAGGAACGTCATCCGATGCTCCAGCGCCTCCACGGGCCGGAACACCACGATCAGCGAGTAGGCCGACAGCAGCCCGCCCACGATCCACACCCCGAGCCGGAGCGGCCCGGTCAGCTGCCGGGCGGGGCGTTCCTGCTCATGGGCCGAAACCAGTTCTGCGGCGCGATCGCTGAGCTCCGTCAAAGAAAACCTCCCCGACACGGCGTAGGGGGGACTTTACGAGCCGCTTACCGGGATGCGGAAGGGGTTGTTATCTTTCTTTGACTTCCCGGGTCAGTAAACCGGTCGCGATATGCGGGCCAATTCCTCGACCGGCACCTCACCCGCCTGCTCGCCACCGCGCAGCCGCACCGAGAACGCGCCGCTCACCGCCTCGCGCGGCCCGACCACCAACTGGTACGGCACCAGCCGATGCGCCCTGATCCGGGCGCCCAGGCTGCCCCGGTCGGGCGCGGCCAGTTCGGCCCGCAGCCCGGCGGCGACGCAGCGGCGCAGCACGTCGCGGCCCGTCGGCAGCTCGGCGTCGGAGAGGGGCAGCACGACCGCCTGCACCGGCGCGAGCCACGCGGGGAACGCGCCGCCGTGCACCTCGATCAGATGGGCCACCAGCCGCTCCAGGCCGCCCACCACGCTGCGGTGCACCATCACCGGCCGCCGCCCGCCGGCGTAGCCGAGGTCGAAGCGCTCCGGCTGGTAGAGATCGACCTGGACGGTCGACAGGGTCGACTCGCGTCCCGCCGGATCGGCGATCTGCACGTCGATCTTCGGGCCGTAGAAGGCCCCCTCACCGCGTTCCTCGTCGTACTCACGGCCGTGCTCGCGCAGCACGTCGCGCAGGATCGCCTCCGACCGCGCCCACATGGCCGGATCGTCGACGAACTTGGCGCCGTCGCCGCGCAGCGAGAGCCGGTAGCGGGCCGCCTCGATGCCGAGCTGGGCGTGCGCGGCCTCGATCAGGTCGAGCGCGGCCGACGCCTCCGCGGCGGCGTCCTCCGGCGCGCAGAACACGTGCCCGTCGTTGAGCTGGATCGCCCGCACCCGGGTCAGCCCGCCCAGCACGCCCGACAGCTCCGAGCGGTACATGCCGCCCAGCTCGGCGACGCGCAGCGGCAGGTCACGATGGCTGCGCGAGCGCGAGCGATAGATCAGCGCGTGGTGCGGGCACAGGCTGGGCCGCAGCACGAACTCCTCGCCGCCCACCCGCATGGGCGGGAACATGTCCTCGGCGTAGTGCGCCCAGTGCCCGGACCGCTCGTACAGCTCCCGCTTGCCCAGCACGGGGGAGTTGACGTGCTGGTAGCCGCTCCGGCGTTCGAGCTCGTAGACGTAGTCCTCGATGGTCTTGCGGATCGCCGCGCCGGTCGGCAGCCAGTAGGGCAGCCCGGAGCCGACCAGTGGGTCGGTGTCGAAGATGGCCAGCTCGCGGCCGAGCCTGCGGTGGTCGTTGAGCCGGCCGCTCGGGTGGTCGTTCATCGGAAACCCTTCGGTGAAGGGCGAACGACCAACTGTCCCGGGCGTTCGCCCGGGAAGCATGGAATCAGCGCGCCGGGAACGGGTCCGGCGTCGTCGTGACGGAAGCGCGCTGCATGGATCTACGGTAGCACTCAGCCCTTGCCGGCCGCGTTGACGATGCGGGTGGTCGAGCGGCCGGGAATGGCCTGCATCTCCCAGCATTCGGCGCCCAGCAGGGCCGCCGCGGCGCACCGGCCGCCCGCGTGCGGGTCGCCCGCGGTGTGCGCGAGCGCGCCCGGCTCCATCGGGGCGAGCAGGTCGATGTAGTCCTCGGGGCCGTGCGCCTCGGGCGGGCCGGTGACGATGAACACGCCGCTCACGAAGCGGAGCGCGGCCAGCACCTCGGCGCGCTCGCCGGCAGGGTTGAGGGGGCGGCTCGGCCCCTTCCAGGCACGCACCCTCGGGTCGTCCTCCACACCGATGACCAGCGGGAGACCACGGGCGGCCACCGCGCCCAGGTAGCGCACGTGACCCACGTGCAGGATGTCGAACACCCCGGTGACGACCGCTGCCCCCGGCCGGGCGTACGGCTGCACCCAGACGGCCTCCAGGCTGCTCACGCGGGCACCCTCCTCGTCGATGCGTCGATCGCAGACTACTCGGTTCGCCGGTACGGACGGACAGGTGACCATTGGAAAGGGCATTCCTACCTTTTCGCAATAATCTCCGCCACCCCGTCAGCGCGTCTCATAACGTCGCCGGAATCGGGGAGGTCGCCGTGGCACCGCCGGACTTTCAGCGCGTCGGACAGGCAGCGGAGCCCGGCCCCCGGGACCTCCTGGTCCGGTTTCCCGGGGTCCCCTCGCAGGTGGCGAGAGCCAGGGAACTGGTGACAGGCGTCCTCGGCCGCGACCATCCGCTCTACGACGACTGCGTGCTGCTGCTGAGCGAGCTGGCCACCAACGCGATCCTGCACACCCGGTCGGGGGAGGACGGCTTCTTCCAGGTGTCGGTGCACGTCTCGGGCTCCCTGGTGCGGGTGTGGGTGCTGGACGGGGGCTCGGACGGGCCGCCGTGCGCGTGCCGTACCGGACTGCGCTCGACCGGCGGGCGCGGACTGCCGCTGATCGAGGCGATCAGCCACCGCTGGGGCCTCAGCCGGGAGAACGGCGCCACGACCGTCTGGTTCGAGCTCCTGCTCGCCCCCGCCATGTGGAGCGCCGAAGCGGTCTAGCCGAAGAGGTTCAGCCGAAGCGGTCTGGCCGAAGCGGTCTGGCCGAAGCGGTCTGGCCGAAGCGGTCTGGCCGAGGCGGGCTAAAGGTCGAGCCGGCACAGGCCCTCGGCCAGGGCCTTGGTGGTGAGCCTGGTGCGGCTGTCGCAGCCCAGCTTGGCGAAGATGTGCTCCAGATGGGTCGTCACCGTGCGGACGCTCAGCACCAGCGCGGCGGCGATCTGCGGGTTGGAGTCGCCCGCCGCGACCCTGGTCAGCACGTCCACCTCCCGGCCGGTCAGGTCGTAGGGGAGCGAGCAGGGCCGCTCGGCCACCACCGCGCCCTGCAACGAGCCCTGGAAGCCGACCCCGGCCCGCAGCAGGCGCAGCTCGTGCCAGCGGCCGTCGCCGGCGGGCCACAGGCCGTGGCGGTTCAGCTCGCGCGAGTCGATGAACGCCCGGGCCAGCCCCGCCAGCGCCGGCTCCTTCCGCAGCACCGGGGACGCCTCGAACCCCGGCACGTCGCGGCGGGCGCCCAGCCGGTCGAAGGCCACCGCGTGGAACCCGCCCGGCAACCCCACCGGATCGATCACGCACCGGGTCAGGTCGGTGACGTGGGCCAGCATCGGGGACACCGCCGACACCAGCGCCCCGGTCAGCTCCGGGAAGGACTCCCGGGCCGCCAGGTGCAGCAGCCCCGTGTAGCGGCCCTCGGCCAGGAACAGGGGCGTCGTCAGCCCCGCCCGCCAGCCGTAGGGGGCGAGATGGCGGCGGAAGTAGCGCTGGGTGCCCGGCTCGGGCATGCCCACCGGAGCGCGTGTGGCCATCGCCCGGCGGTAGGCGTCGAGCCCGGTGTACTCCTCGGCCGCGTCGCCGTCGATGCGCCGGTGGCCGTCGGAGACCACGCTGTGGTGCCGGCCGGTGGCCGGGTCGAACGCGACGAACTCGTAGGCGTCGATCGCGGTCACCCGGCGCAGCGCCGCCATCGCGCCGTGCGCGCCGCCGCCGCCCGCGACCTGGTAGCCGACCTCGGCGAACGCCTGAAGCTGGCGAACGGTCAAGGTGATCTCGGCCACGGTTCTTTATATCCCACTCCGTCCCGCCCGCACCGGAGCGGCGGGCGTGGTCCCGTAATCTTGGTCGACGTGACGGCCGATCTGGTGGCGAGAAGGGTGACCGACCTGCTGGCCCCGCAGGTGCTGGTGATCGCCATGCCGCCCCTCGTGGGACTGCTCGCCCAGGGCTGGGCCGGAGCGGCGTGGGGGCTGGTGGCCTCCGCGCTGTGCGGCGGGGTGCCCGCCGCGGTGATCGCCGCCGGCGTGCGCTCGGGACGGCTCGACTCCCACCACATCGTCGACCGGGCCCGCCGCACCGGGCCGCTGCTGGCCGCGGTGGCGGCCGTCCTCGCCGCGCTCGTGCTGCTGGTAGCGCTCGGCGCGCCGACGCTGCTGGTCGCCACGGTGACCGCGATGCTCGCCGCCCTGGCCGTGACCGTGCCGATCACGACGCGCTGGAAGATCTCCTTCCACGCCGCCGTCTGCTCCGGCACGGTGGTCGTGCTGGCCCACGTCCTGCCCGCCGTGCCGACCGCGACCGCGGGGGCCGCCGTGGTGGCGCTGGTGTGCTGGGCCCGCGTACGGCTCGCGCACCACACCTGGGCCCAGGTGGTGGCCGGTGCGGCGGTGGGCACCCTGGTCACCTGGGCGACCCTGGCGGCCTTCGGCCTCTGACCATCCCGATGAGAGGGCAGGTCAGGCGGCCCGGCGGGACGCGTCGTCCTGGAGGACCGAGCGCGCCACCGCGGGCCGGTTGGTGATGACGCCGTCGACGCCGCCGGAGATCATCCGCTGGATGTCGCCGGGGTCGTCCACCGCCCAGGCGAAGACGCGCATGCCGTGCCGGTGGACCAGCCGTACGTACTCGGGCGTGACGTCCTGGTAGGGCGGGTTGACCTGGCCGGCGAAGCCCGCCAGCGCGGGGAGGTCGGCGGCGGACGGAGTGCCGAGGAGACCGATGGCGGGGCCGGGCATGAGCCGGGCGAACCTCCGCATCGAACCCCAGTCGAACGACTGCACGACCAGCCGTCCGGCGGCCGGCCACGAGGGGGCGCGCCGCAGCTCGCCGGCCACCCGCGCCTCGATGCCCGGGTAGAGGCGCGGCTCCTTGATCTCCAGCAGCAGCCCGAGCCCGCTCCCGCTCATCGCGCGCAGCGCCTCTCGCAGCGTGGGCACCCGTTCGCCCCGGCCGGCCCGGCCGAACCAGGAGCCCGCGTCGAGCCGGCGGATCTCCGCGAGCGTGAAGTCGGCGACCCGCCACGGAGCCCTGCGGGGGAACACGCTCTCGGCGTCGGTGGTGCGGGTCAGCGTCGTGTCGTGCATCAGCACCAGCGCGTGGTCCCTGGTCTCCCGCACGTCGACCTCGACCATGTCGGCGCCGGACCGGCTCGCCAGCGCCAGGGCGGACAGCGTGTTCTCCGGCGCGTCCGCCGAGGCCCCGCGATGGGCGACGACGGCGGGTCTCGACGTGGCGGACGCGGGGACGGTCACCACCAGCGTCGCCAGCAGGGGCGTGAGGACGAGGCCGAGTCGCCGGAACATGGATCTCCTCGGGTTCGGTGGCGGGGCGTTGATCCGAACCCGACAATCCTGCTTGACCTTCTCCCCCTCGTGAACGAGAGGGATTCTCACGGTCGCCCGTGAGGTTTCCTGTTTCACCGCCGGTCGCCCGCCAGGAAGGAGGACTTCCCTTGAGGTCTTACACCGGCTCCGCAGGCGTTTCAGCTCTCCGCCAGCCCGGCGGCGAGGATGTTTCTGGCCGCGTTGATGTCGCGGTCGTGGTGTGCGCCGCAGGCGCACACCCAGGTCCGGACGTTCAGCGGCATGGACGGCTGGAGTGTCCCGCACGCCGAGCACAGCCTGGAAGACGGGAACCAGCGATCCACCACGACAAGCCGCCGCCCGTGCCAGCGGCTCTTGTACTCCAGCATGCCGCGCAGCTCCCGCCAGGACGCGTCCGAGATGGCGCGAGCGAGCGAACGGTTGCCGATCATGTTGCGGACGGTCAGGTCTTCCACGGCGATCACTTGAGTTTCGCGAACAAGCCGTGTAGTGACCTTGTGCAGAAAGTCGCGTCTGCGGTCGGCGATCCGCGCGTGCACGCGGGCCACCTTCAGCCGGGCCTTGACCCGATTGGCCGAGCCCTTCTGTTTACGGGCCAGCGCCCGCTGAGCGCGGGCCAGCCTGCGCCGGTCGGCCCGCTCATGACGCGGGTTGGAGATCTTCTCCCCGGTCGACAACGTGACCAGAGCGGTGATCCCCGCATCCACCCCCACGCGGGCCGCTGTCGGGGGCAGCGGGGCGATCTTCTCCTCCACCAGGATGGACACGAACCACCGCCCGGCCGCGTCCTTCGACACGGTCACCGTGGACGGTCGAGCACCTTCCGGCAGGGGCCGCGACCACACGATCTCCAGCGGCGCGCCCATCTTCGCCAACGTCAACCGGCCCTCACGCCAGCGAAACGCCGAACGGGTGTACTCCGCGCTCAGACGCGACTTCTTACGGGACTTGAACACCGGATACTTGGCCCGCTTGGCGAAAAAGCCGGCGAACGCCGCCTGCAGGTGGCGCAACGCCTGCTGCAACGGGACACACGACACCTCACCCAGAAAGCTCAGCTCCGCAGAGCGTTTCCACGCCGTCAGCAGCGCCGAAGACTCCGCATAGGAGACGCCGCGGCCTTCCAACCGATAGGCCCGGGTGCGCTCCTCCAGCGCCTTGTTGTAGACCAGGCGGACGCAGCCGAACGTCCGGGCAAGCTCCGCTGCCTGCTCGGGGGTCGGGTGGAAGCGGTACTTGTAGGCCCGCTTCACGATCTGCGCCACGCCGCACACCGTACCTCAAGATCCGCCAAATCTCGGACACGTGTTCGATTTGATGGCATTGTTCCGGCTTTCTTCCCCGCCCTCATGGACGGGGTCTCCAGCCTTGAGGAGATTCGATGACGATCAGTGGGTTCTCAGGTAAATCAGGGATGCCGGGCGCGTGAGCGTTCGGGGGCCGGGCCGGCAGCGGGTCCCTGGATCGGCTCGTATCCCATAGCGGGCGGAATAGGGGAGCGGGCGGGCCGGTTGCCGAAGGTATGGATACCGCGAGCCGTGGCCGGGTGCGGGTCGAGCCCTCGGCCAAGCGTGTCAGGGTCTATCTGGGAGGGCGGGTGGTGGCCGACACCAGCCACGCGTCCCTGGTGTGGGAGGTCCCGTACTATCCCACCTACTACTTCCCGCAGGCCGACGTCGAGACGTCGATGCTGAAGCCGTCAGGGGCCGTCGAGCACTCGCCGAGCAGAGGCGACGGGGTGGTCTACACGGTGACGTCCGGGGGAGTGGAGGCGGCCGACGCCGCCCTGGTCTACCCCGACTCGCCGCTGGAGGAGATCCGCGGTCACGTCCGCTTCCGGTGGGACGCGATGGACGCCTGGTTCGAGGAGGACGAGGAGGTCTATGTCCACGCGCGCGACCCGTACACCCGGGTGGACATCCTGCCCAGTTCGCGGCAGGTGCGCGTCGAGGTCGACGGGGTGACGGTGGCCGACTCGCGCAGCCCTCGCATCCTGTTCGAGACGGGCCTGCCGGCCCGCTACTACCTGCCCAAGCCGGACGTACGCTTCGACCTGCTCGAACCCACCGACACCGTCACCCACTGCCCGTACAAGGGCACGGCCGAATACTGGTCGGTCGCCGGGCACCCGGACCTCGCCTGGTCCTACCGCACGCCGCTGCCCGAGAGCGAGAAGATCGCCGGACTGGTCGCCTTCTACAACGAGAAGGTCGACATCTACGTCGACGGCGTCCTCCAGGACCGTCCGAAGACGAAGTTCGGCTGATCAGGGTTCGGCCGATCAGGCGAGCACGTCGAACGGGTTGACGACCGACACCCCCGTGCCGGTGAAGTCCTTGACGTTCCGGCTGACCAGGGTCCAGCCGTGCACCCGGGCCGTCGCGGCGATCAGGCCGTCCGTCGTGGGGAGCGGTCGGATGGCGTTCAGCCGCCCCCACTCCTCGCAGACCTCCGAGGTGACGGGGATGACGCGGTCGCCGAACTGCCGTTGGAGGCTGTGCAGCCAACGCTCCAGGATCGCCGCCTGGCCGGGGTCGCGACGTCTGCGAAGCTCGACTCCGCAGCGAATCTCGCCGACGGTCAGGCTGCTGAGGTAGAGCGCGGGGCCGTGAGCCGAGGCGATCCAGTCCTTGACCTCGGCGCTCCCGTGGCGTTTGCGTGCTTCGGAGACCACGTTCGTGTCGAGCAGGTAGCCGGCGCCCATCAGTCGAAATCGACCTCTCGGGGAAGGTCCTGGCCGCGTGGGAACTCGATGTCGTCGTCCCAGTCGGGGCCGGCGAGCAGGAACTGCCTGAAATCGGGAGCGTCGCCTCTGAGGTGGCGATATTCGGCGATGTCAATGACGACGGCCACCTCTTCGCCGTGACGGGTGACCACCTGAGGTCCCTCGCTGACCGCGCGTCGCACGACCTCGCTGAAGCGCTGTTTCGCCTCCTGCACCTGCCAGCGGCTCATAGGCGCGCTCCTGTCTAGTCTGTCTAGACCTAGCGTACCGCAGAAGTGGTGGGCTGGCGGCTGTTCGTGGCTGGTTCGAACCCGCTGTCCCGCTTGACAAGGACGGGATCCGTCCAACACCCTTTCTCTATTGCATTAGTGAAAGGGTGTTTTCCTAAGTGATCGAGTTCCACCTGGACCGGGCATCGGGCGTGGCGACGTACCTGCAGCTCGTGCACCAGGTCAAACAGGCGCTCCGGCTCGGCGGGCTGCGGCCGGGCGACCAGTTGCCCACGGCGCGCGAGGTCGTCGCCAGCCTGGCGATCAACCCCAACACCGTGCTCAAGGCGTACCGTGAGCTGGAGCGCGAGGGGCTGGTCGAGGGCAGGCCGGGGCAGGGCACGTTCGTGCGGCGGGCCATCGGCGGCGGCGCGCCGCTCGCCGAGCACCACCGGCTGCGACGCGGCCTGGAGCAGTGGGTGGGCCAGGCCCGGGAGGCCGGGCTCGACCAGGAGGACGTGCGGGCGCTGTTCGCCGCGGTGACGGCCGACGCGTTCACCGAGGGCGTCGCGTGACCCCGGTGCTGGAGACGACCGGGCTGGGCGTCCGCCACCGGCGCGCGTGGGCGCTGCGCGACTGCTCGCTGGCGCTCCCGCGAGGCCGGGTCGCCGCGCTGGTCGGCCCGAACGGCGCGGGCAAGACCACCCTCATGCACGCGGTCGTCGGGCTGCTCAGACCCACGACCGGGTCGGTGACGGCGCGCGGCCGGGTGGCGTTCATGGCGCAGGACAAGCCGCTGTACGACGGGTTCACCGTCGCCGACATGCTCGCGTTCGGCCGCCGCACGAATCCCGGCTGGGACGGCGAGGCCGCCGCGAGCAGGCTGGACGCCCTCGGCATCCCGCCCGGCCACAAGGTGGGGCGGCTGTCCGGCGGCCAGCAGGCCCAGGTCGCGCTCACGCTGGCGCTGGCCCGGCACCCCGACCTGCTCGTCCTGGACGAGCCGCTCGCGAACCTCGACCCGCTCGCCCGGCACGACGTCATGCGGGCGATCATGGCGGAGGTGGCCGGGCGCGAGCTGACCGTGCTGCTCTCCTCCCATGTGGTCTCCGACCTGGTGGACACCTGCGACTGGCTGGTGGTGCTCAACGGCGGGCGGGTCCAGATCAGCGGCGACATCGACGACCTGCTGGCCGGGCACCTGGTGCTGAACGGGCCGGTCGAGCTGGCGGACGGCGTGGCGGCCGGGACGCGCGTCGTCGCGGCCGGCCGCGCAGGGCGGCGGGCCACGCTGCTCGTGCGGGGCGGGCCGGTGGCCGACCCCCGCTGGACCGCGCGCCATCCCGGGCTGGAGGAGCTGGTCATGGCCTACCTGCGCAGCCCCGAGTCGGCGGCGCTGCCCCGGCCGGTGGGGGTGGGCGGATGATCTGGCTGACCTGGCGCCAGCACCGGCCCCAGATCCTCGTCACCGCGGGCTTCCTGGCCGCGCTGGCGCTGCTGCTGCTCGGTTCCGCCGTCGAGGCGAGGCTCTACCTGGCCGGCCACGCGCCGCCCGGCTGCACCGGGCCCGCGCCCGCCTGCGGCGATCTCGCGGCGGCGGTGGGGCTGGGGGAGCGGTACGACGCCGTCTACTCGGTCTTCGGCTGGATGCCGCTCGTGCTGCCCGCGCTGGTCGGCGCCTTCTGGGGGGCGCCGCTGCTCGGGCGGGAGTACGAGCGGGGCACGCACCGGCTGGCCTGGACCCAGTCGGTGCCGGTGTGGCGATGGCTGTCGGTCAAGCTGGCCGTGCTCGGCGGCGCGGTCGTGGCCGGCGGGCTGGGCCTGTCGCTGATGGTCAGCCTGTGGCGGCCGGTGTTCCGCGACGGGATCGACTCCGCCTTCGGCAACATCGGCGTGTTCAACATGGTCGGGGTGGCGCCGGCGGCGTGGTGGCTGTACGCGTTCGCGCTGGGCACGCTGGCCGGGGCGGTGTTCCGGCGCACGCTGCCCGCGATGGCCGTGGTGGTGGCCGGGGTGGCGGCGACCATGTTCGCGCTGTTCGCGCTCAGTGACCACTACGCGGAGCCCGCGCGGGCCGAGCTCACGGGCTCCGTCGTGCTCGACGACCCCGACGCCCGGCTCGTCCGTACGGCCTGGGTACGGCCGTCGGGCGAGGAGGTCGCCGAGGCGGTCTCCTCGGCCTGCCTGCGCCGGGTCGACGTCGGGCGCAGCGGCCGCAACACCGACGCGTGGCACGCGTGCCTGTTCGGTGAGGGATACCGGTTCGTCGTCTACCACCACCCGGCGGACCGGTTCTGGCGCTTCCAGTGGACGGAGGCCGCGATCCTCGTCACGGCCTCCGTCGCGTTCGGCGGACTGGCCGCCCGCCGGGTCCTGCGCGGCGCGGGCGGCTAGGTCAGCAGCCGGGTGAGGACGCGGGTGCCGAACTCCAGGCCCTCCACCGGCACCCGCTCGTCCTTGCCGTGGAACATGCCGAAGTAGTCGAGGTCCGGCCGGAGCATCAGCGGCGCGAAGCCGTAGCCCTGGATGCCGATCCGGGCGAACGACTTGGCGTCGGTGCCGCCGCTCATCACGTACGGCACCGGCCGCGCCATCGGGTCCTCCGCCACGAGCGAGCCCGCCAGCTCGTCGAAGAACGCCGACGGGTAGGGAGCGGCCGGAGCCTCCTCCAGGTTGACGAACTCCCGGGTGACCTTGGGGCCGAGCAGCTCGTCGATCGTGGCCAGGAACTCCTCCCGCAGGCCCGGCAGGTAGCGGCCGTCGACGTGCGCCTCGGCCGTGGCCGGCACCACGTTCACCTTGTAGCCGGCGTTCAGCATGGTCGGGTTGGCGGAGTTGCGGATCTGGCCCCTGAACAGACCGCCCAGCGGGCCGAGCCGGGCCGCCTCCTCGTCCAGCCGGTCGAGGTCGACGGGCCTGCCGGTGATCTCCGACAGGCTCCGCAGGAGCGCCGCGACCGACGGCGTGAGCCGTACCGGCCACTGGTGGGAGGCGATCCGCGACAGGGCGTGCGCGAGGGTCGCGACCGGGTTGTCCACGGGCGGCCGGGAGCCGTGTCCCGCCACGCCGTGCGCGGTCAGCTTCATCCAGGCGGTGCCGCGCTCGCCCACCGCGATCGGGTAGACGCGGTGGTCGCCGGAGACGACGCTGAACCCGCCCGACTCGCTGATCGCCTCGGTGACGCCGTCGAACAGCTCCCGGTGCTCGGCCACCGCGTGCCGCGAGCCGTGGTCGCCGGTCGCCTCCTCGTCCGCGAGGAACGCCAGCACCAGGTCACGCCTGGGGCGCACGCCGCGCGCCGTCAGGTCGAGCACGGTGGCGAGCGTCATCGCGCACGAGCCCTTCATGTCGACCGCGCCCCTGCCGTGGACGCAGCCGTCGGCGATCTCCCCGGAGAACGGGTGCGTGCGCCACTCCGACGGGTCGGCGGGCACCACGTCGAGGTGGCCGTGGATGAGCAGCGCGTCGGGGGAGTCGCCGTCGATCCTGGCCACCACGGTCGTGCGGCGCGGCGCCGACTCGAACACCACCGGGTCCAGGCCGGCGTCGGCCAGCAGCGTGGCCACGTACTCGGCCGCCGGGCGTTCCCCCGAGCCCGGATTCGTGGTGTCGTACCTGATCAGATCCGAGCAGATCTCGGCAACGCTCTTCACACGCGTCCCTTCAGCTTGAGCGGCGGCACCTCGGGCGTCTCGAAGCCGAGGACCTGCCCGTAGAAGGCCAGCTCGGCCTCCAGCGCCGCGACGATGGTCTCCTCCTTGCGCCAGCCGTGCTGCTCGCCCGGGAAGGTGAGCAGCGCCCACTGCCTGCCGTGGCGGTCCAGCTCGGCGACGAACCGTTCGGCCTGGCCGACGTCGACGATCGCGTCGTCCAGGCCGTGCAGCATGAGGCAGGGGCCGGACGCCCGGGCCGCGTGCAGCAGCGGCGAGCGGTCGGTGTAGCGCTGCCTGGTCTCGGGGAGCGGGCCGATCAGGCCGTCCAGGTAGCGCGACTCGAAGTCGTGCGTCTCGGCCGCCCAGCCCTCCGGGTCGGTGATCGCGTAGTGCGCGACGCCGCACGCGAAGACGTCGCTGTGCACCAGCGCCGCGACCGTGGTCCAGCCGCCGGCGCTGCCGCCGCGCACCGCGATCCGGGCGGCGTCGGCGCGGCCCGTCTCGACCAGCCCGCGCGCCACCCGGGCGCAGTCCTGCACGTCGACCACGCCCCACTGGTGGCGCAGCCGTTCGCGGTAGGCCCTGCCGTAGCCGGTCGAGCCGCCGTAGTTGACCACGGCCACGCCGAGGCCCCTGCTGGTGAAGTAGGCGATCTCCAGGTCGAGCACGACCGGGCTGCTGCCGGTCGGGCCGCCGTGCACGAAGATCACGTACGGGGCGGGGCCCTGGACGCCCGCCGGCGGGTAGAGGTGCGCGTGCACGCCCTCGACGGTCACCGCCTCCGGGTCGGGCAGCAGCTCCCGGTCGGGCAGCGGCTTCGGCGCCGACACCGTCTCGCGCGTCCCTTCGCCGAGGTCGACCAGCGCCACCTCCAGCGGTGTGTACGGCGTCGCGAACACCGCCGCCGCCACGCCGTCCGCGGCCGACACGGTCGAGGCCCAGTACGTCGCGTCGCCGCCGACCTCGCGCAGGTCGCCGGTGCCGGGGTCGAGGACGCCCAGGCGGCGGTGGCCGGCGGTGCCGTACACGACGACCAGCCGGTCGCCGGCCACCGCGAACGTGCCGGCGCCCGGCTTCCACGGCGCGTGGCCGAACTCCAGCTCCACCGGCGTCAGGTTGCGCCGGCCCGAGCCGTCGCGGCCGACGAGGTGCACGTTCCACCAGCCGGTGGGGTCGGCGACCGCGTAGAGGCTGTCGTCGTCGCGCCACTCGGCCTGGGTCACCGACTCCTCGGGGCCGCCCGCCACCACCTCGTACGGCCCGGCGACGCCGTCCTCGCCGAGCGGCGCGACGCACAGCAGGGTGCCGTCCCACGGCATGGCGGGGTGGTCCCAGCCGATCCAGGCGATCTGGCGGCCACCGGGGGAGAGCCGGGGGTTCATCAGGAAGTGCTGGGCCTTGACGATCACCCGGACCGGCCCGCCGTCGAGCGGCACCGCCACCAGGTCGCGCACGTCGTCGGTCTCGCGCACCGCCCAGACCTCGTCACGTCCCGGTGGCAGGTAGAGGTCGCCGTAGCGGGAGGCGCCCTCGGGGGTCAGCGCCACCGGCTCCCCGCCGTCGAGGCGGTAGAGGCGCTGGTCGGCCCAGTTGGTGAAGACCAGGCCGCCGCCGGGCAGCGGGCGCCACGACCGGCCGCCGTACTCGACCAGGCGGTTGCGCGCGTTCCACCCGGCCGGCAGCGCGTCGGCGCGTGAGCCGTCGGGCAGCCGCCGCACCACGCAGCGCCTGCCACCCTCGTGCGGGCGCGGCTCGTCCCACCACACCTCCACCCCGGCGGGCGTGGCCACGGCCTCCACCCACTGGGGGCCGCCATCAGTGCGTGCCACATCAATCGGTCTAATGCTCATAAGTCACCCAATGCCATCAGTTGTCGGTTACCAATTGCCGTCAGAAGGAGGCAGGGGGACCTCGGGCGGGTGCAGGACGTAGACGATGCCGCCGCTGCCGGTGCCCCGGAGCCACACGTTCTCGAACGCCGCCCGCGGATAGACCCTGCGCACCTGCCCGTCGTCCGGCGCCGCCGGATCGTTGACCACCACGTCGCCCTCGGCGGTGAACCCGGCGACGACCATGATGGCCCCGGCCGTCGAGTAGCCGGCCCCGGGCAGCTCGTGCGCCTTGAACGACAGCGACGCGATCACCGGGATGCCTGACCGGACGAACGCCTCCAGCTCCCCCGCCGAGCGGAGCCTGGTCACGAACCCGGTCAGCCCGTAGCGGCCGGCGTAGGCGACGTTGAACGGCCAGTTGCCGGTGCCCTGGTAGCTGGAGTCGTAGGTGTGCCTGGCGGCGTGGTCCACCCCTGGATGCGGGTCGCCCGCCCCCACCCAGGCCAGCTCGTCGTCGCCGGGGCCGCGCCCCCAGAAGCCGAGGACCATCGCCACGCAGGCGGGGCCGCACCAGTTGGCGCCTCCGCCGTCCCATTCGGGGTGGTGCCCGGCGTGCTCGTGCTGCGAGTGCCGGGGCACCGCCAGGTCGACGGCGGCGGCCGGACCGGAGAAGGCGGGAACGGCGGGACGCTGCGGGACCGCGGAGGCCATCACGCCGAGCGTCCCCACCCGCGCGCCCGCCCCGCACGCGGTGACCCGCACCTGGTAGGCCGTCACCGGCCGGCGCGCCACGAACGTGTCCACCGCCACGTCGCCGTCGTCGTCACCCTGACCCGCCACGGACGTGCGCGGGTCGCCGTGCTCGGACCAGCGGCCCATCACGTACCACTTGGTGAGCGCGCCGCTCGCGGTCCTGGCCCGCAGCTCCACCTCGATCCAGCCGCCGGGCGGGGTGCGCGCCGTCCACGAGGGAACGAGCTGGGTGGCCTCGAAGCCGATCGGCTGCTCGTCGCTCGTCCACGCGGTCGCGGGCCCGGAGAGGGGCGGGGCGAAGCGGCGGAAGGCGACGCGGGCCAGGTCGACGGTGAGCACCAGGCACATTGTGGTTTGACCTGTGGTGTCGCACATCGGAAGGTTTACGTAACAGCCGGATCCGTCAGTGGTGATGCTGTACGGGAAGCCGGCGAGGGTGCCTTTACAGGTAGAGGCCGGTCGACTCGTCGCCGGTGGCGGCCGGGGCGCGGCCCGAGCGGATCGCGTACAACTCGGCCAGCGTGGCGCCCGACGGGCCGACGCCCGTGGAGGTGCCGAGCCAGCGGACGGCCTCCTCGCGGGCCAGCGGGCCGACCTCGATCTGCGCCAGGCAGCGGCCGGGCCGCACCACGGCCGGGTGCAGGCGGGTCAGGTCCTCGTTGGTGGTGATCGCCACCAGCACGTCGCGCCCCTGGCCGAGCAGCCCGTCGGTGAGGTTGAGCAGGCGCGACAGGCCCTGGCCCGTCTGCGCCTTGGCCGCCGCGCTGATGAGCTCGTCGCAGTCCTCCAGCACGAGCAGCCGCCAGCGCTGTTTGTCCTCCTCGGTGTCGTAGCCGACCGCGACCTCCATCAGGTAGCCGGGGTCGTTGAAGAGGCGCTCGGGGTCGAGCACGCAGTCGACCTGACACCAGTCCTGCCACTGCTTGGCCAGCGAGCGCAGCAGCGTGGTCTTGCCGGTGCCGGGCGGGCCGTGCAGGAGGATGAGGCGGCCGTTGACGTCGGCGGGGGTGACGCCCATCAGGCGGTCGAGCGACTGGCGGGCCTCGGCCGAGTAGTTGCCTTCGATCTCGGCCCACGGCTGGGCGGTGATGGGTTTCTCGGAGCGGGTGGCGCCGTGGCTGGAGCGCCACCAGAAGCCCATCTCCACGTGGTCGGTGTCGGGCTCCGGCTCCTCCGCGCCGTCGATGCTCTCCTTCAGCACCGAACGGGCCAGCTCGTCGCTGACGGCGGTCACGCTGACCGTCGCCGTGCGGTTGCGGTGGCGGACGACCCGCAGGGTCCAGCCGTCACCGCAGATCAGCCGGGATTCGGGGCCGTCTTGCACCTGGGCCGTGCGCACCACGCGGCCCTGCGCCGGGCTGAGCGCCGCCTCGGTGCGTACGCGCTCCAGGCTGACCAGGCGGGACCAGGGCTGCACCCCCGTCGCGAACGGCGACAGCGCCAGGGCGTCGATGACGTCGACGGCCGAGTCGGCGTCGTCGATCCAGATGTTCATCGGGAGCTCGGGAGTCTCCGGACTGGGGAACGGCACCTCCTTGATCACAGACATGCCTCCAATGATCCAGTCACCCGTCCGGTATGTCGAAGGGTTTTGCCGTTTTGGTTCCACTTCGTCGGCGGGCGAGCGTCGCCACGCCCGGCATCCGGCCGATCACGCACCGTGTGGAAGGGTGTCGTTAGCCTCGGAAGGAAGCTGGTCCCAACGCTCCTTCAGAGGCTCCTATGCAACGACGCCGGCCCGTCAACGGAAACGAGAAGATCTCGGCACTGCTCCAGATCGACAGTGACGGCTCCTTCCTCATCGCGGGCACTCCCGCCGCCGACGGCTCCATGTTCCGGGCCGAGTTCGACGCCCGAGGCACCCTGTCACTGGTGGCGCTGGACAACCGGCAGTGGACCGAGACGAGCGTCACCACCGGCCACGAACGCCATTCGCCCAACGGGCTGCTCTCCGTACGCACCGCGCGCTCGGCCCCGGACGGTGGCGTCGCGGCCCGTTCGGTGCTGCTGTCGACCACCGGTTTCCGGCGGGACCGCGACCTCACGATCGGCTCCGACGACACGCGTAGATGGACCGTCGAGGAGAAGTCTCCGGACGGAGGGCTCCTGAACGCCGAGGGCCGTTTCGCGCAGGGCGTCACCACGCTGACGCGGCGCCGGAGCGACCGGCTCGGCAACACGCTGTGGTCCGAGGACAGCGAGACCACCTACGACGAGCCGCGAAGCCCACGGGGCGTGGGCGGTTCCGGGAAGCGGAGTGCGGGAGCGGCGGGGAAGCGGAGTGCCGGAGCCGGGAAGACGACCAGGGTCCGGGTCACCGACGCCGCCGGCGCGTCCCTCGAAGGCAAGCAGGTGGTGTTCGCCACCGACGACGGGTTCCGCAAGGTGAACACGATCAACGGTGATCTCGTCGTCGGCAGCACGGTGGAGGAGTCGACGACCGTCGACACCGATGGCACCAGTACCACGATCAGGGTCGAAACGTTCCCTGACGGCAGCCAAAGGATCACCACCATCACCGAGACCGGCGGCGGCCCCCTGTACGAACCGGACATCCCCAGCAGTCGCGAGACCACGATCACCGCCATCTCATCCGACGGCACGTCGGCGGTGGTGTACCACGAGCTCACCCAGAGCAGTACGAACGAATCCACCGGCACGAGCTCCGGATACTGGGAGCTGACCTACACCGACGACCAGGGCCAGACCTTCAGCGAGCGCAGCGGCTGGGCCGTCGACGCGAACGGCAACTACAGCAAGACCGTCGAACGCACCACCCCCGACGGCACGACGACCTTCACCACCACGACGATCGACGCGAACGGGGTGGGCACGGAGACGACGACCGTCTACCACCCCGACGGCACGCAGACCACGACCACCACGCAGATCGGCCAGCCGGCACCCGAACCCAGCCCTGGAAGCGAGTCCGGATCCGGCTCCTCCGGCGGCGGCACTGGAGGAGGCGGCGGCGATGGCGGCGGTGGCGGTGACGGCGGCGCGTCCGGATCGGGCGGTGGTTTCGGCGGTGGTTTCGGCGGGGGCGGCGGTGACGGCTTCGGCTGCAAGGACGACTGCTGCGACGACGACGGCGACTCGGAGGAGTGCCCGCCGAGGATGAAGGAGGCCAGTCGCACCCTGCCCGACTTCACGGCGGGCGTCTTCGACGCACTCGACGGCGTCCGGGCATCGACCGCCGGTGGCGGGGGCGCTCCGGCCGAGGGGATGGTGGCGGGCATGCGTCAGCGGGCTCTGCTCGCCCGCAACGGCCACCGCGGGTCCGGCGGCACCACCATCCCGATCGGCGCCCCGCTCGCGGAGGCCGTCACGCGCGCCGCCGATCACCTGCGCGCCGGCCCCGGCCAGGACGGCGCGCGAGCCGCCCGAGAGTGTGTCGACCATGCCGCGGCGCTCATCCTGGCCATCGCGCAGTCGGGAGCGGTGGATCCGACGGTGATCAGCACCGCCCGGCTCGCCTGCCGGCGGTTCGCCGACCGCGTCGACCGCGTCCTGTCCAGGCACCGCTAGGAGAGCACCGTCCCTCCTGCGAGCCGCCGGGGCCGGGCTCAGGGCAGGGGAGCCGGGCCGCTTCTGGTCAGCTCCCCTTTGCTCCTCCCGCCCAGCGGCATGGTCAGCTCGTAGTCGGCCCTGTCGTCGTTCTTGTGCTTCAGCGACACCGTGATGCCGCCCGCGGACTCGATGATCGCGCACGTGCCGCCCAGCCCGGAGAGGCCGAACGTCAGGGTCGGGCCGGACAGGTCCTTCGTCGTGAGTGTGCCCTTCGCGCAGGCGGGATCCTCGCCGGGGGAGTCCCAGACCCCCGTGGTGTCGCCCTGCCGCAGGGTGATCGTGACGGGTTCGTCGTCGAACTCGGTGCCGAGGACGTCCCCGTCGGCCGTGCCCTTCCAGGTGCCCGCGAACGCGGCCGGGATCCGCACCGCGCCTTCGGCGGCCGTCGAAGCCGGGGGCGAGGCGGAGCCTCGGTCGCCGGGGCCCGTCGTCGGCGGGCTCGCCGGAGCCGTCGAGGCAGCCGAAGCCCCTCGATCCGCCGGGTCGGCCGAGGTGGAGGTCGAGGGCTCGGCGGTCGTCCACGCGGCAGGAAAGAGCGAGCCGCGCCCTAACCAGAGGATCGCGCCGCCCGCCGCCAGGGCCACCACGACCGCCAGCAGGCCGATCAGCGCGCCACGCGCCCGCCCTGACGGTCGGCCGGTGCCTGCCGGATGGCCGGACCCGGTGCCTGGCAGTCCTGGCCTCTCGCCCAGGCGCGGGCCGGTGGGAGCGGACGGAAAGGCCGCGATGGGGGTGCCGCCGGTTCCGCCGGGAGTGGGGTGGACCAGGGTGACCATCAGGTCGCGGGCCGAGGGACGGCGGGACGGGTCCTTGGAAAGGGACGCCGCGATCGGGTCACGCAGGCGCGGCGGCAGCGAGGACAGGTCGGGCTCGGTGTGCAGGACCCGGTGCAGCACCGCGGGCACCGTGTCGGCCCCGAACGGGGACCGGCCCGTGGCGGCGAACACCATCGTCGACGCCCACGCGAACACGTCGGAGGCCGCCGAGGCGGGCGAGCCGCCGATCTGCTCCGGCGCCAGGTAGGCCGGGGTGCCGATCAGCCCCGAGGTGAGCGTCGCCGCGCCTTCGGCTCTGGCGATGCCGAAATCCACCACGCGCGGCCCGTCGGGGCCGAGCAGCACGTTCGCCGGCTTGAAGTCGCGGTGCACGACCTCGGCGGCGTGGATGGCGGCCAGCGCGGTCGCGGTGCCCACCACCAGGCGTTCGAGCTCGCCGCCGCGGAGCGGCCCGCGCTCGCTCACCCGGCCGGCCAGCGACGGGCCGTCGACGAACTCGCTCACCACGTACGGGCGCGGCCCGTCCGTCGAGGCGTCGAGCACGCGGGCCGTGCAGAAGGAGGCGACGCTCTCCAGCGCGTCGAGCTCGCGCGCGAGCCGGGCCCGGGTCTCGGCGTCTCCCGTGCTCAGCAGCTTGACCGCGACCGGCTCGCCGTCGGGCCCGTGGGCCAGGTAGACGACGCCCTGACCGCCCTCGCCGAGGCGTCCGGCCAGGCGGTAGGCGCCCAGTGCCGCCGGATCGTCAGGCGTCAGGGGGATCACCATGGCGCCACGTTATCGGTCTTCACCCGGTACGACGACAGGCCCGATCGCTCCCGTCTCCTCCCGGTACGCCTGACACAGCGGTAACGCCGCACTGACCAGGCCATGACAGATTCGTACGGATAGTGGCGGTTTCGCACGGATCGATTAGCGTTGATCGAGTGCGGACCATTGACTGGGTGGACGGAGCGATCGAGCTGGTCGACCAGACGCGGCTGCCCGACGAGTACGTCACGGTCAGGATCTCCACCGTCGACGAGCTGATCGACGCGATCCGGCGGCTGGCCGTGCGAGGGGCGCCCGCGCTCGGCGTCGCGGGCGCGCTCGGCGTCGTGCTGGCCGGAGACGACCAGGACGCCATCGCCAGGTTGCGAGCCGCCAGGCCCACGGCCGTGAACCTCGCCTGGGGCGTCGACCAGGCCGCTGCCTGGCTGCGCCAGGGCCCCGAGGCGGTGCTGGAGACCGCGCTGCGCATCCGCGACGAGGACATCGCCGCCTGCGTGGCCATGGGCGAGCGCGGCGCCGACCTCCTCGAAGGTGACCGGCTGCGGATCATGACGCTCTGCAACACCGGCGGGCTGGCCGCCGTCGAGCGGGGCACCGCGCTCGGCGTCGTCCAGACACTGCACGAGCGCGGGCGGATGGCCGAGGTGCTCGCCCTGGAGACCCGGCCGCTGCTGCAGGGGGCCAGGCTGACCACCTGGGAGCTCGGCAGGATGGGGGTGCCGCACCGGCTCGTCGCCGACTCGGCGGGACCGTACCTCCTGGCCAGGGGCGGCGTCGACGCGGTGCTCATCGGCGCCGACCGGATCGCCGCCAACGGCGACACCGCCAACAAGATCGGCTCCTACTCGCTCGCGCTCGGCGCGCGGCGTGCCGGAGTGCCGTTCTACGTGGTCGCGCCCGAGACGACGATCGACTTCGCCACGCCGACCGGCGAGCAGATCGAGATCGAGGACAGAGGCCCCGCCGAGGTCGTCACGATCAGAGGCGTACGGCTCACGCCGGAGGGCACCGACGCGGCGAATCCGGCGTTCGACGTGACGCCGCACGACCTGATCACGGCGATCATCACCGACAAACGGGTCATCAGACCGTAGACGAAATAGCTGAATTCCGGGACCACTCCGCACAGGCCGCGTTACGCTCAGTCGTCACAATCCCGACCCCCGGAGAGCATACGGTGGCCGACCTCGTATCCCGGCGTGACTGGAACGCCCGCGCGCCTCGCGGTGACTACACACAGCTCGACTCGACCAGAGGCGTCAAAGTCCACTACACCGGAGGCAGGGTCGACCCTGGCATCGTCGGAGACCACAACGGCTGCGTCTCCCTGGTGCAGTCGATCCAGCGCGGTCACATGGACGGCAACGGCTGGGTGGACATCGGCTACTCCTTCGTGGCTTGTCCGCATCGGAAGGTCTTCGTGGGACGGGGATTACACCACCTACCGGCGGCCAATGGGTCCGGGCTCAACACCGGCCACTACGCGGTGCTCGGGCTGGTCGGCAACGCCGGGCTGGTGCAGCCGCCCGACGGGCTGCTGCACGGCATCCTCGACGCGATCGACCACGTGCGCGAGCGCGGTGACGCCGGCAAGGAGATCAAGGGACACCGCGACGGCTACGCGACCGACTGCCCGGGCGAGGCGCTGTACGCCTGGGTGCGCTTGGGCGCGCCGAGGCCCGGCGGCGGTGGCACCACCCCGCCGGAGACGCCCCCTTTTCCCGGCAGACCGCTGAAGTACCCGCCGGTCATGCGCGGCGAGGACGTCCGCACCTGGCAGGCCCAGATGAGCAGGCGTGGCTGGGAGCTGGAGGCCGACGGCGCCTACGGGCCCGGCTCGCGCGACGTGTGCCGCCGGTTCCAGCGCCAGCAGCGCGTCCAGGCCGACGGCATCGTGGGCCCCACCACCTGGCGGCTGTCCTGGGAAGCGCCGATGCCCTGATCTTGGCCGGCGCTTGACCTGGGGCCACCCCCGGTTCCCGGCGGCTGCCAGACGCCGCTTACTATCCGTTTCATGGATCTGGCCGTGGATTTCCCTTCCACCACTCGCGACGACTGGCGGGCGCTCGCGCTCGGGGTCCTGCGCAAGTCCGGGGTCGAGACCGAGTCGCCGGAGCGCGCGCTGTCCACTCCGACCTACGACGGGGTGACGCTCGCGCCGCTCTACGACGCCGCCGACCTGCCCGGCGCGCCGCCGTTCGCGAGAGGCGCGCGGACCACCACGGGCTGGGACGTACGCCAGCGGCACGCCGTGGCCGACCCCGAGGCGGTGCTGGCCGACCTGGACAACGGCGTGACGTCGCTCTGGCTGGTGGCCGGTGACGGCGCGATCCCGGTGAGCGAGCTGCGCAGGGTCCTGGAGGGCGTCTACCTCGACCTGGCGCCGGTCGTCCTCGACGCCGGCGCCGCCACCGCCGAGGCCGCGGAGATCCTGTTCGCACTGGCCGCCGAGCGTGGCACCCCGCCCTCGGGCAACCTCGGGGCCGGTGCCGCCCGGCCCGACGTGGCGACCGCGCTGGCCCTGCGGTGCGTGGCCGAGTTCCCGGGGCTGCGGGCCATCACCGTCGACGCCACCCCCTACCACGACGCGGGCGGGAGCGACGCCGACGAGCTCGGCTGCTCGATCGCGCTGGCCGTCGGCCACCTGCGGGCCCTGACCGAGGCCGGGCTCACCATCGGGCAGGCGCTCGGCCAGCTGGAGTTCCGCTACGCCGCCACCGCCGACCAGTTCGCCACCATCGCCAAGCTGCGCGCGGCGCGCAAGCTGTGGGCACGGGTCGCCGAGGCGTGCGGGGGCCAGGGCGAGCAGCTGCAGCACGCGGTGACCAGCTCGGCCATGATGACCGCGCGCGACCCCTACGTGAACATGCTGCGCACCACCCTGGCCTGCTTCGCCGCCGGCGTGGGCGGCGCCGACGCGGTGACCGTGCAGCCGTTCGACGCCCGGCTCCGCCTGCCCGACGCGTTCTCCCGCCGGATCGCCCGCAACACCCAGGCGCTGCTGCTGGAGGAGTCGGGGGTCGGCAAGGTGATCGACCCGGCGGGCGGCTCCTGGTACGTCGAGCGGCGCACCGCCGACCTGGCCGAGCGGGCCTGGGCGTGGTTCCAGGAGATCGAGGCCGCGGGCGGCATGGAGGCGGCCCGGCCGCTGGTGGCCGAGCGGGTCGCCGCGACCAGGGAGCGCCGGGCCGCTGACATTGCGCACCGCCGGTTCCCGATCACCGGCGTGAGCGAGTTCCCCGACCTCGGGGAGAAGCCGCTCAGCCGTCCCACCGCGCAGGCCGGAACCTCCGAGCAGGCCGGGACCTCCGCGCAGGCCGGGTCGGCCGCGCCCGTCGAGTCCGGAGGGCCCGCCGAGTCCGGAGGGCCGGCGTCCGGTCTGCCGCGCATCACCTACGCCGAGGAGTTCGAGCGGCTGCGCGACCTCGCCGACGCGCGGCCCGAGCGGCCCAAGGTGTTCCTGGCCACCATCGGCCCGGTCGCCGCCCACACCGCGCGCGCCTCGTTCGCCGCCAACCTGTTCCAGGCGGGCGGCCTGGCCACCGAGACCGCCGGGCCCGGGGTCGACCCCGAGCAGATCGCCACCGCCTTCGCCGTCAGCGGCACCACGGTCGCCTGCCTGTGCTCCAGCGACAAGCTCTACGCCCAGCACGCCGAGGCGGTCGCGGCCGCGCTGAGACGGGCGGGCGCGCACAGGATCTGGCTGGCGGGGAAGGGTGACTACGACGGTGTGGACGCCCGCCTGCACGCCGGCTGCGACGTGCTCGACGTGCTCCGCACGACCTTCGACGACCTGGAGGTTGCCCGATGATCCCCGACTTCACCGGCATCCCGCTGGACGGCCGCGCCCCGGCGGGGCCGCGGGACGCGCCCGAGGGCTCCGAGGGTCCCGTGGGTTCCGAGGGTGAGGTGTGGGAGACGCCCGAGGGCATCGGGGTCAAGCCGCTCTACACGGCCGGCGACCTGGACGGGCTCGACTTCCTGGAGACCTATCCGGGTGCCGCCCCGTTCCTGCGGGGCCCCTACCCGACCATGTACGTCAACCAGCCGTGGACCATCCGCCAGTACGCCGGCTTCTCCACGGCCGAGGACTCCAACGCCTTCTACCGGCGCAACCTCGCGGCCGGGCAGAAGGGGCTCTCGGTGGCCTTCGACCTGGCCACGCACCGGGGCTACGACTCCGACCACCCGCGCGTCGCCGGCGACGTGGGCATGGCGGGGGTGGCGATCGACTCGATCTACGACATGCGGCAGCTGTTCGACGGGATCCCGCTCGACCGGATGTCGGTGTCGATGACCATGAACGGCGCCGTGCTGCCGATCCTGGCGCTCTACATCGTGGCGGCCGAGGAGCAGGGGGTGGCGCCGGAGCAACTGGCCGGGACCATCCAGAACGACATCCTCAAGGAGTTCATGGTCCGCAACACCTACATCTATCCGCCCGCCCCATCGATGCGCATAATTTCGGACATTTTCGCTTATACGAGCGAAAAGATGCCGAAGTTCAACTCGATCAGCATCTCCGGCTACCACATCCAGGAGGCCGGGGCCACGCTCGACCTGGAGCTGGCCTACACGCTGGCCGACGGCGTCGAGTACCTCCGGGCGGGCGTCGCCGCCGGGATGGACATCGACCGGTTCGCGCCCCGCCTGTCGTTCTTCTGGTGCATCGGCATGAACTTCTTCATGGAGGTCGCCAAGCTGCGCGCCGCGCGGCTGCTGTGGGCCAGGCTGGTCTCCGGGTTCGGCGCGAAGAACCCCAAGTCGCTGTCGCTGCGTACGCACTCGCAGACGTCCGGCTGGTCGCTCACCGCCCAGGACGTCTTCAACAACGTCGCCCGCACCTGCGTCGAGGCCATGGCCGCCACCCAGGGCCACACCCAGTCGCTGCACACCAACGCCCTGGACGAGGCGCTGGCGCTGCCCACCGACTTCTCCGCGCGCATCGCCCGCAACACCCAGCTCCTGCTGCAGCAGGAGTCGGGCACCACCCAGGTGATCGACCCGTGGGGCGGCTCCTACTACGTCGAGCGCCTCACCCACGACCTGGCCGAACGCGCCTGGGCCCACATCGAGGAGGTCGAGGCCGCGGGCGGGATGGCCCAGGCCATCGAGGCCGGCCTGCCCAAGCTGCGCATCGAGGAGGCCGCGGCCCGAGCCCAGGCCCGCATCGACTCCGGGCGGCAGCCGGTGATCGGCGTCAACAAGTACCGTCCCGACGCCGACGAGCCGATCGACGTGCTCAAGGTCGACAACAGCGCGGTCCGCGCCCAGCAGCTCGACAAGCTGCGCCGGCTGCGCGCCGAACGCGACGACGCCGCCGTCGGCCGCGCGCTCGACGCACTCACCAAGGCCGCCGACAACCCCACCCCCGGGCTCGACCACAACCTGCTCAAGCTCGCGGTCGACGCCGCCCGCGCCAAGGCCACGGTGGGCGAGATCTCCGACGCGCTGGAGCGGGTGTTCGGCCGGCACGCCGGTCAGGTCCGTACGATCTCGGGGGTGTACCGCGACGAGGCGGGTCCCGCCGACGGGATCGAGAGCGCGCGCCGGGCGTGCGCCGACTTCGAACGTGACGAGGGCCGCCGCCCGCGCATCCTGGTGGCCAAGATGGGCCAGGACGGTCACGACCGCGGCCAGAAGGTGATCGCCACGGCCTTCGCCGACCTCGGCTTCGACGTGGACGTCGGCCCGTTGTTCCAGACGCCCGAGGAGGTCGCGCGCCAGGCCGTCGAGGCCGACGTGCACATCGTCGGCGTCTCCTCGCTGGCGGCCGGGCACCTCACGCTGGTGCCCGCGCTGAGGCAGGCCCTGGCCGAGCTGGGCGCCGAGGACGTGATGATCGTGGTCGGCGGCGTCATCCCGCCGGGAGACTTCGACGAGCTGCGCGCGGCGGGCGCCTCGGCGATCTTCCCGCCGGGCACCGTGATCGCCGACGCGGCCCTCGACCTGCTCCGGGAGCTTACGGCCCGGCTGGGACACTAGTCCGGTGCGGTCGCTCGAAGACTACGTCCAGGGCGTCAAGGACGGCTCCCGCGCCTGGATCGCCCGCGCGATCACCCTGGTGGAGTCGACCAGGCCCGACCACATGGCGCTGGCCCAGCGGCTGCTCGTCGAGCTCACCCCGATGTCCGGCGCGGCCCGCCGGGTGGGCGTCTCGGGCGTGCCCGGGGCCGGCAAGTCCACCTTCGTCGACTCGCTCGGCACCCTGCTGACCGGGCAGGGGCACCGGGTGGCCGTCCTGGCCGTCGATCCCTCGTCCACCAGGACGGGCGGCAGCATCCTCGGCGACAAGACCCGCATGTCGCGCCTGTCGGTCGACCCGGCCGCCTTCATCCGGCCCTCGCCCACCTCGGGCACCCTCGGCGGCGTCACCAAGGCCACCCGGGAGGCGATGGTGGTGGTCGAGGCGGCCGGCTACGACGTCGTACTGGTCGAGACCGTGGGCGTCGGCCAGTCGGAGACCTCGGTCGCCGACATGGTCGACACGTTCCTGCTGCTCACCCTGGCCCGCACCGGCGACCAGCTGCAGGGCATCAAGAAGGGCGTGCTGGAGCTGGCCGACGTCATCGCGGTCAACAAGGCCGACGGCGAGCATGAGCCCGCCGCGCGCAAGGCGGCGCGCGAGCTGGCCGGGGCGCTGCGGATGCTCCGCTCGGACAGTACGCCGCCCCCGGTGCTCACCTGCAGCGGCCTCACCGGCGCGGGTTTGCCCGAGCTCTGGCGTCAGATCCTGGCCCACCAGGAGAGCCTCGACCTGGCGGCCAGGCGCCGCCGTCAGCAGGTGCAGTGGACCTGGACCCTGGTGCGCAACCGGCTGCTCTCGGAGCTGCGTGACGACCCGGCGGTGCGGGCCATCGGCGGGCAGGTGGAGGAGGAGGTGCTCGCGGGCACCCTGACCCCCGCCCTGGCCGCCGACCGCCTGCTGGCCGCCTTCGAGCGTCCCGCCCGCCGCGACGCGAGGGGGGAAGGTCAGGCGGACGTGTCGTAGAAGGAGTCGAGCGTGCCGCCGTAGCGCGACTCGACCGCCTTGCGCTTGATCTTGAGGCTGGGCGTGAGCTCGCCCGACTCGACCGTGAAGTCGTCGGTCAGGATGGCGAACTTCTTGATCGTGGAGTAGCTGGCCTCTCCGTCGTTGACCTGGGCGACCGCCTTCTCGACCTCGGCGAGCATCCGCGGGTGCTCACGCAGCGCCTCGGCGTCGGCCGGCAGTCCCTCGGCCTCGGCCCACGGCCTGACCACCTCCATGTCGAGGGTCACCAGCGCCGTGCAGTAGTTGCGCCGGTCGCCGTGCACGAACACGTGCGACAGGAAGGGGCAGGCCGCCTTGATCCGGCCCTCCAGATAGGAAGGGGCGACGTACTTGCCGCCCGAGGTCTTGATCAGCTCCTTCTTGCGGTCGGTGATCGTCAGGCGGCCCTCGGCGTCGAGCTCGCCGATGTCGCCGGTGCGCAGCCAGCCGTCCTCCAGCGCCTCCGCGGTCTCCTCGGGCAGGCCGTGATAGCCGCGCATGACGCCGCGCCCGCCGATCAGCACCTCTCCGTCGTCGGCGATGCGCACCGTCGTGCCGGGCAGCGGCGGCCCGACCGTGCCGAACTTCACCGAGTCGGGCCGGTTGAGGAAGCTGCCCGCCGACGACTCGGTGAGCCCGTAGCCCTCCAGGATCGTCAGGCCGGCGGCGTCGAAGAACTCGGCGATGTCCTGGGACAGCGGCGCCGCCCCCGAGATGAAGAAGCGGATCCGCCCGCCGAAGCGGGCCCGCAGCTTGCTGAAGACCAGCCGGTCGGCCAGGGCGTATTCCAGGCGGGTGGTCAGCGGGATGGCCTTGCCGTGCTGGCGGGCCCGCACCACCCGGATGCCGGTCGCCCGCGCCCAGGTGAAGATCTTCAGCTTGGCGCCGCCCTCGCGCTGCTGGGTGGCGGCCACGGTGTTGTGGATCTTCTCGAAGATGCGCGGCGCGGCGGCCATGAAGGTGGGCCGGAGCACGCCCATGTTCTCGGCGATCTTGTCGAGGCGGCCGTCGATCGCGGTCGGCACGCCGCTGTCGATCATCACGACCTCGAGCAGCTTGCCGAACGAGTGGGACAACGGCAGCCACAGGAAGTGCAGGTCGTCGCCGGACAGCAGGCCCAGCTCGCGCACCGCGCCGCCCGCGTAGAGCCAGTTGTCGTGGGTCAGCTCCACGCCCTTGGGCCGGCCGGTCGTGCCGGAGGTGTAGATGAGCGTGGCCAGGTCGTCCTGAGCGATGGCGTCGACCATCGCGTCGTAGTCGCCCTCGCCGCTCACCGAGTCGAAGCGCAGCACCCAGCCGTCGTCGCTGGGCGTGCCGTCGATCACCAGGACGTGCGTGACGCCGGGCAGCTCCTTCTGCACCGACCTCAGCTTGGCCACCTGGTCGTCGTCCTCGGCGATGACGATCGTGCTGCCCGAGTCGGTGATGACGAACGCCGACTCGGCCGCCGTGTTGGACGGGTAGATCGTGGTGGTGGCCGCGCCGGTGGACAGCACCGCCAGGTCGGCGAGGATCCATTCGAGCCTGGTGGAGCTGAGGATGGAGACCCGGGTGCCGGAGCCCGCGCCGAGCCCGGCCAGGCCCAGCGCCAGCGCGCGGACCCGTTCGCCCACCTCCCGCCAGGACAGCGAGGTCCAGCCGTCGGCCGACGGGGTGCGATAGGCCTCGGCATCGGGGGTTGCCGCGATCCGGTCGCGCAGCAGGGACGGAATGCTCGACATGCCTGTCCTCCTGGGAGTGGTGCTGCCGACTCTAGGACTACCGCACCGTGTCCGTCGATGTCCTGATCATCACGTTGCGAGCACAGTGGGAATTCTGGCGACGAGATCCCGGGGAGCGGACGTGCGCACCTCCCAGGCGCCGCAGGCGCAGCGGAGGTAGGAGACGACGCCTTCGGAGGTGGGGTGCGAGGAGACGACGGTGAGGGTCGCGGGGTCGTGCGCGCTGTCATGCATGATTCCAATCTGATGTAATGGCCTTATGCATTTCAACGCTTACGGAGGCAACGGGGCGGCGCTCGCGGCGGACCTGGTCAACGCCACCGACCACAGCCCGGAGGCGCTGGAGCCGATGCTGGCCGAGCACGGGATGCTGCGCACCGAGCTGACGCCGGCCCAGGCGGGGCTGCTGCGGGTGTGGGCGGGCCGGCTGGCGCCGGTGTTCGGGGAGACCGACCAGGACACCCAGATCAAACTGATCAACGACCTGCTCGACGAGACCGCGTCCAAGCCGTACGTGAGCGCCCACGACGGCCGTGAGCCGCACCTGCACTTCTTCTCCGTCGACGCCGACATCGTCTCCCGGACCAAGGACACCACCGCGGGCGGGCTGGCCCTGGCCATGTCGTTCTCCGGCGGCGGTCGCCTCGGGCGCTGCGACCGGCGGGGCTGCGTCACCGTCTACGTCGACACCTCACGCAACGGGCGCCGCAGGTTCTGCTCACCGGCCTGCGCCAACCGGGTCAACGTCGCGGCCCACCGTGCCAGGACGGCCCCGCCCCGCTGAACGGCCGGTGTCCCCCCGCTATCCCCGAAACCACCAGGTGGTAGCGGTGGACTGGCTGGAGTGAGATTGACGTCCGGGGATCAATCGGGCGATAGTGTGGCAGGTGGCAGCCACCCGATCAATCTCCTGTGCACTCGCCCTGGCGACCCTGACGCTGGCCGCGTGCACCGCGACCCCGTCGGCGCCGACCGGCGGCGAGCCCAGGGCCAGCGGCGTGGCCGGCGGCCCGACCTCCGTCCCCGACACCTCGGCGTCCACCGGCTCGGGCGCCCCCTCGGGCACTCCCACCGCCGCCGCGCTCGACCCCGAGGCGTACAAGACCGAGCTGGCCGCCACGCGGAAGACCGTCACCGGCGCGATCAAGTCCATGGTCGGCGCGCGCACGGTCAAGACGCTCGACCAGCGCGTCGGCCGGGCCCAGGAGGCGCTGGCCGGCGGCGCCGACACGCTGGCCGCGCTCACCCCGCCCGAGGACGTACGGCCGCAGCACGAGGCGTACGTGGCCAGCCTGCGTGAGTTCGCCACCGGGCTCGGCTCGACGGCGGGCAGGGTCGGCAGCCGCGACCTGTGCACCTCCTCGGCCGTGCTGACCGACCTCGACGACCGGCTCAAGGCGCTCGACGACGCGGGCGAAGCGCTCCAGAAGGCCGGCGACTACCCGGCCGACGTGGTCACGGTGAAGGCCGCGAGCAAGAAGACCCGGCGGCTCGGCAATGGCAGCTACATCCGCCGGGGCACCCTGAACGGCCGCAGCTCGCTACAGATCCACAACGGCGGCACCCGTGACGCGGTCGTCACCGTCATGCGCGGCAAGACCAAGGAGTTCAGCGTCTACGTGCGCAGGAAGGCGAAGTTCAAGGTCGGCGGCGTCCGCGACGGCACGTACAAGATCTACTTCACGCACGGCGTCGACTGGGACGGCCGAAACGGGTCGTTCACCCGCCAGTGCAGCTTCGAGCGTTTCTCGAAGCCGGTCACGTTCAAGACGACGTTCACCGCCACGCAGATCCTCTGGCACGACTGGCGGATCACGCTGCACGCCATCTCCGGCGGCAACGCCCGCACCTCGGCCGTGGACCCCGAGGACTTCCCCGGCTGACCCCGCGCCCGGGCGCGTCGAAGGGCCGCGCACCCCGTGTGTGCGGCCCTTCGCCATCAGAGGACGTCAGGCGGCGTCAGCTGCCGACAGCCGGCGCCGGATGACGTCAGGACGAGAACAGCATCCCCACCCAGCTGTTCTTCCGGTGGTGGTGCCCGCCGTAGTGGGGGCCGCCGTGACGCGGCGCCCCCCAGGCGGGGCCGCCGGGAGCCGGAGGCGGGGGAGTGGAGTGCCAGCTGGACTCCATCTGGGTCAGCGACTCGAGCTCGCCGTAGTCGAGGAAAATCCCCCGGCAGTTGTCGCACTGTTCGATGTGGACGCCATTGCGCTCATAGGTCCGCATGTTGCCGCGGCACTTCGGGCACTGCATCTCTAGTCGGTCTCCTTGGCCTGGGATCTGTGAGGAAAACCTACCGCGCGCAACGGCGTCATGCTCTGACGATTCTGTTGCACGCCTCGATCAACGAATGCTCGACCTCGTCGAGTTCCCGGCCATCCCGGGCGGCGTTGAGCACGGCCACCGCGGCCAGTTGCACGGTCAGCGCCCTGGCAGGCCGGTCGAGCAGGCGCCACGGGTCGTCGCCGGCGCCCAGCGCGGGCCCGCCCGAGGCCAGGTAGGCGCCCAGGAACCGGCCCCAGACGGCCGGGTCGAGCAGCCCGGCGGCGTACCAGGCGGCGGGCCTGGCCAGGTCCCAGGCCGGGTCGCCGACACCGAGGTCGTCGATGTCGATGAGCAGCCAGCCGTCGCGCCGGACCAGCTGGCCCAGGTGCCAGTCGCCGTGGGTGAGCAGGCCGGGCCGCGGCTCCGGCGGGGGCAGCCGGTCGAACGTCAGCCGTAACAGTCGTTCGACGGGGCCGTCGCCGGGCATGCGGCGGACCGCCCGCGCGGCCCGCTCCGGGCCGCGCGCCGGCGGCAGCGGCGGCAGCAGCGTGAGAGGCACGGCGTGCAGCCTGGCCAGCAGCCTGGCCCCCTCCTCCCAGGGCGCCGCGTCGGGATCGTCGGGGGAGACCGGCCGCCCGGCGGGCCAGACGGTGACCGCCCGGTCGCCCACCTTCAGCACCTCGGGATCCAGCGGGGCGAGCATCACGCCGCTCAGCGCGGCCGAGGCCGTGGCCGCCAGCCGGGGCCGCAGCGAGTCGGGATCGTCGCGGAGCGAGTGGGCCTTGACCACGACCTCGCCCCGGCGCACGACCACCACGTCGGTGCGCGTGGGATGGACCACGGGGTCGCCGGAACCGCCGTACGCGCCCGCGACGCGGGCGAGTTCCCCCTCGAGATCCACTCGTACAGACTAGGGGGCATGAGAATCGGTTTCGCCGTGCCCCAGTCGGGCGCCTGGGCCACCCCGGACAACATGCGGCGCGTCGCCACGCGGGCCGAGGAGCTCGGCTACCACGAGCTGTGGACGTTCCAGCGGCTGCTCTATCCCGTCGGGCACACGATGGGGCCGACCTACCGCAGCGTGCATGACCCGGTGGTCACACTTTCCTACCTGGCCGGGGTGACGAGCACCGTGCGGCTGGGAGTGGCCGTGATCAACTCCTATGTCCCGCCGGTGCTGCTGGCCAAGCAGCTCGCCACGTTGCAGACGGTCTCGGGCGGCAGGCTGACGGCCGGGCTGGGGCTGGGCTGGCTGCCCGAGGAGTTCGAGGCCATGGGCACGGGTTTTGAGCGTCGCGGGCGCCGGGGCGAGGAGTTCGTCGAGGTGCTGCGCAAGGCCTGGACCGACGACGTCGTCGAGCACCACGGCGAGTTCTACCGGATCCCGCCCTCCCATCTCGACCCCAAGCCGTCGCCGGCGCCGCCGATCCTGCTGGGCGGCACCGCCGAGGTGGCGCTGCGCCGGGCCGGGCGGCTGGCCGACGGCTGGGTGAGCTCCAGCCGCGAGGACCTGGCGGGCATCGCCCCGCGCGTCGCCGCCGTCAAGGAGGCGGCGGCGCGGGCCGGGCGCGACCCGGCGGCGCTGCGCTTCGTGTGCCGGGGCGTCACCCAGGTCCGGCCCGGCGGCGACGACCGGCGCCCGCTCACGGGCTCCTACGAGGACATCAGGGCGGACGTGGCGGACCTGGCGGCCAAGGGCGTGACGGACGTCTTCCACGACCTGAACTTCGATCGGGAGATCGCCTCCGCCGACGCCAAGGAGGCCATGCGCCGCGCCGAGGAGGCGCTGGAGGCCCTGAGTCCCACCGCGTGAAGCCGGGAGGCGCTACGCGCCGGCCTGGGAGGCGAGGCGGAGGGCCTCGGCGGCGACGGCGTGGCGCAGGGCGCGGATGCCGTCGCGCCCGCGCACCGGGTGCACGGCGTTGGTCAGCAGCACGACGGTCAGCCGGCGGACGGGGTCGAAGACGAGCGAGGTGCCGGTGAAGCCCGAGTGGCCGAAGGCGCCGGTCAGCGGCCCGACGATGGCCGGGTCGCCGATCCGCACGCCCAGCCCGTGGCGGAACTCCGCCCCCGACGCCCCCTGGTCGCGCAGCATCTCGGCCACGGTGACGGGACGCAGCATCGCGCCGCCGCCGAGCCGCAGCGTCTCGCCGAAGGTCAGCACGTCGTCGGCCGTGGCGAACAGTCCCGCGTGCCCCGCCACGCCGCCGAGCGCGTAGGAGGTCTCGTCGTGCACCTCGCCCCGCACGCAGCCCGGCCCGGGGCGTTCGGCCTTCCACTCGGTGGCGGCGACGCGCGTCAGCGCCTCCGGTCCCGGACGGTAGCAGGTGTCGGCCAGTCCCAGCACGCCGGTCACCCGGGCGCGGACCAGGTCGTCCAGCGGCGCGCCGCCGGCCAGTTCGGCGACGTGCCCCATCATGACCATGCCGACGTCGGTGTAGAGGTAGGGCCCGCCGACGGGCCGGGTGACCGGCGTGTCCGTGATGGCCGCCAGGCGGGCGGCCGGGCCGGCGCCGGGCAACTCCAGATCGACGCGGCGGGTGGGCCGCAGCCCCGCCGTGTGGGTGAGCAGGCGGCGCGGCGTGATCCGCGGATCGCGCCCGGGGAGCCAGGCGCTCACCGGCTCGTCCAGGCCCAGCCGCCCCTCCTCGGCCAGTGAGAGCACGACGGCCGTGGTGAACAGCTTGCTGATCGAGGCCAGGTCGAAGATGGAGTCGCGGCGCGCCGGCGGCCGGTCGGGGGCGAGCGTCCCCGTCGCGTCCAGGTGACGGACCAGCTCGCCGGTGGCCGAGGACGCCACGACCGCTCCGTCCACGGCGATCAGCGCGACCGCCGCCGAGCACGTCCCCGGCGCTGCGCCCGCCAGGATCGCGTCCAACCGGTCGGACATCGTCCCCCCTCCCCGTCCCCGTGTCACCCCTGTGCGATCAGCCGCTCAGCGCGTCGCTGAGCCGCTCACCGTGCGACTCCAGCAGCGCGCGCGCCCCCGCGGCGTCGAGCCCGTGCTGGATCATCACCACCGCGGTCTTGGCCTGCCCGCCCGCCGAGTCCAGCGCCTGCGCCGCCGTCTCGTGGTCGGCGCCGGTGATGTCCCTGACCATGCGCAGCGCCCGTCCCGCGAGCTTGCTGTTCATCGCCGACATCTCGATCATCTCGTTCCCATAGGTACGGCCCAGCCGAACCATCGAGATGGTCGAGATCATGTTGAGCACCAGCTTCTGGGCGGTGCCCGCCTTCAGCCGGGTGGAGCCGGTCACCACCTCGGGGCCCACGACGACCTCGATCGCGTGCTCGGCGGCCGCCGACAAGGGGGCGCGGTCGTTGCACGACAGCCCGACGGTGAGCGCGCCGCGCCGGCCCGCCTCCGCCAGGGCGCCCAGCACGAACGGCGCGTGCCCGCTGGCCGAGACGCCCACCACCGAGTCGAGCGGCCCCACGTCCAGCCCGGCCATCGCGGCGCCGCCCGCCTCGTCGTCGTCCTCCGCGCCCTCGACCGACCGCGTGAGCGCCTCCGGGCCGCCCGCGATGATCCCCTGCACCAGCTCGGGGTCGGTGCCGAAGGTGGGCGGGCACTCGGAGGCGTCGAGCACGGCCAGCCGGCCCGACGTGCCCGCGCCGACGTACAGCAGCCGCCCGCCCGCGCCCATCCGCGCGGCGATCGCGTCGATGGCGGCGGAGATGGCCGGGATGACCACCGCGACGGCGGCGGGCACCGCGGCGTCGGCCTGGTTCATCAGACGGGCGATGCGCTCGGTCGGCAGCCGGTCGATCTGGCTGTAGCGGGGGTCGCTCTGCTCGGTGGACAGCTCAGGTAGTGGATCAATCATGACGCTAATTTCCACCCTTTACTTCTCTCTTGTAAATATCTTTCAGACAATGGGTTCATGACGTACGTAAGAACCGGCGCCGAACGGCTGGCCGCGGATCCCGCACTGGCGGCCGGCCACCGGCTCGGCCTGATCACGAACCCCACCGGCGTCCTGCCCGACCTCACCCCCACGCCGGACGCGCTGACGGCGGCCGGCGTGCCGCTGACCGCGCTGTTCGGCCCCGAGCACGGCATCCGCGGCACCGCGCAGGCGGGCTTCGGCGAGGGCGACACCACCGATCCCGGGACCGGCCTGCCGGTCTTCGACACCCACGCCATCGACGGGGCGGCGCTGGACGAAATGGTGGCCCGCTCCGGCGTCGACACGCTCGTCTTCGACATCGCCGACGTCGGCGCCCGCTTCTACACCTACGTCTGGACCATGTACGACCTGATGGCGTCGGCCGCCCGGCTCGGGCTGCGCTTCGTGGTGCTCGACCGCCCCAACCCGCTCGGCGGCACCGTGACGGAGGGACCGCCGCTCGACCTGGAGTTCGCCAGCTTCGTCGGCAGGTTCCCGCTGCCGCTGCGGCACGGCAGGACGGCGGGGGAGCTGGCCCTGCTCTTCGGCTTCGACCTGGACCTGCACGTGGTGAGGATGGAGGGCTGGCGGCGCGAGATGACCTTCGCGGACACCGGCCTGCCCTGGGTGATGCCGTCGGTCAACATGCCGACCCCCGACACCGCGCTCGTCTACCCGGGGACCGGGCTGTTCGAGGGCACCACGTTCTCCGAGGGGCGCGGCACCACCCGGCCGTTCGAGCTGGTCGGCGCGCCGTACGTGGACGAGAGGTTCGCCCCGGCGCTCAACGCGCTCGGGCTGCCCGGTGTGCGGTTCCGTGAGACATGGTTCACGCCGATGTTCCACAAGCACGCGGGGGCCCCCGCGCGCGGGGTCCAGTCGCACGTGCACGACCCGGTGGCGTTCCGGCCGGTGCTGACGGGCCTGTCGATGCTGCACGTGGCCCGCGAGCTCTACGCCGGAGACTTCGCCTGGCGGGGGCCCGAGCTGCAGCTGGACCAGCTCTGGGGGTCCGGCGCCCTCACCCGGTGCCTGGACGCGGGGGAGGACCCGCGGGCCCTGTGTCCCGAACCCGCTCATCCCGAAGGCCGCCTGCTCTATTCCTGACATCTCACGCAAGATCGCGCCGGTAGAGCCAGAAGACGCGTTCGGCTCGCGCGCCCACGGCGCGCGAGTAGAACCGCAGCGGCCCGACCCAGCCGATCTGGGCGGTGCGCTGCCCGGCGGCGCGCTGCTCGGCCAGGCAGCGGCGCAGCAGCACGCCGCCCAGGCCCAGCCCGCGCGCCGCGGGCGCGGTGCCCATCGGGCCGAACCAGGCCGGTCGCGCGCCCCAGGCGGCGAACGCCAGCACCTCGCCCCCGCGCTCGGCGTAGTGCAGCCCGGCGGCGTTGGCCGCCTCCCAGGCCCAGCGGTCGTTCCAGTGCTCGTCGACGAACGCGACGACCCGCTCGCGATCGGCCCCTGCCGCGCGCACGCTCACCCCGTCACGCGCCAGCCGCGCCACGTCGTCGTCCGTGGCGAGACGATCGGCGGACGGCTCGGAGTCGGGGCCGTCGGCGGCCTGGCCGGTGAGTGGGCCGGTGGGCGGGCCGGGGGACAGGTCGGCCGTCATGTTCCAGGCCACGTGGTAGCGCTCGTAGCCGAGGCTCTCGGCCAGGCAGGCGGCGGCGGTGTAGCGCACGTCGATGCCCGGCCAGGCGTAGCACGGAGCGTTGCCGGCGAAGCGCGCCTGCGTGGCCCCCTGCGCCCGCAGCCACTCCTCGGCCGCGCGCACCAGCTCCCGGCCGCGCCCGCGCCCCTGCTCCCGAGGATGTACGGCGAGCAGGTCGACGTGCCCGACCAGCGGATCGCGCGTGGACATGGACGCCATGACGACCCCGCCTCCGGACACCAGCGCCGTCCACCTGCGGTCGGCGGGCGGGTCGGCCAGCCGGGCGACCAGCGCGGGCGCCTCCTCGGAGTCGAGCACGAGCGCCTCCCTCGCCACCTCGGCCGCGACGGCCAGATCGGCGGCCGGGGCGGCCGCGCCGGTCCCCATCAGGTCCGCGGAGACCGCTCCGGCGGCCGCCCGGTCCGCGGCGGGGCCGCCGGCCGGGGGCCGGGTACGTTCCATGGCATCGTCGGCGTGGGTCACGGCGTCAAACCTCGCTCATCGGCCGGGCGATGACACTGCGGCGCTCGGGGTGGAAGCACGCGTGCTCCTGCGGCACCCCCTCCGTCAGCTGAAGCAGCGGCCGCTCCGTGTCGCACCGTTCGCCGCGGAACGGGCAGCGGGGCGCGAACAGGCAGCCGAGGTCGTCCTGGCCCGCGTTCAGCGCCTCCAGTGGCGTCACCGGCTGCTCGCCCGGCAGCTCCAGCCCGTGCAGGACCGGGATGGCCGACAGCAGCGACTGTGTGTAGGGGTGCACCGGGTCCGCGATCACCGTGTCGACCGGGCCGCGCTCCACGACCTGACCCCGGTAGATGACGTACAGGTCGCCGTCGTCGCCGATGTAGCGGGCCGTGGCCACGTCGTGCGTGATGAACAGCACGCTGACCCCGAGCCGCTCGCGCAGGTCCTTCAGCAGCGCCAGGATGCCGAGCCGGAGCGACACGTCGATCATCGAGACCGCCTCGTCGGCGACGAGCATCTCGGGGTCGACGGTCAGCGCCCTGGCGATGACCACGCGCTGGCGCATGCCGCCCGACAGCTGGTGCGGGTAGCGGGCCAGCACCGTCGCCGGGTCGAGGCCGACCAGCGACAGCACCTCGGCCGCGCGCTCGTCCATCCACGCCTTGGACCGCCCGGTCTGCTTCGCCCGCAGCGCCAGCGGGGCGCGCAGGGTCTGGTGGACCGTGCGGGTCGGGTTCAGGGCCGAGTAGGGGTCCTGGTGGATCATCTGGATCTTGCGGAAGTGCGGCTGGCGCCGCTTGAGCGTGAGCGACGACATCGGGACGCCGTCGATGACGATCTCGCCGTCGTCGTACGTCTCCAGCCCGGCGATGATCCGCCCGAGCGTCGTCTTGCCGCAGCCCGACTCGCCGATGAACGACGCCGCGCCGCCCTTCGGGATCGAGAAGTCCACTCCCCGCAGCGCCCGCACCTCCCGCGCGCCGAGCATGTTGCCCCGCTGCTTGAAGGTCTTGACGATGCCGTTGCCCGTGATCACGCGTGCTCCTTCACCTTCACCGCATGGCAGGCCACGATCCTCGGCCCGTGCGCGACCGCCGCCGGATCGTCGGTGTCGCAGATGTCCATCCGCAGCGCGCACCGCTCCCTGAACACGCACCCCGCCTTGGGAACGGTCGCCAGCGTCGGCGGCCGGCCCGGCAGTGCCCGCGCCTGGTCGATGTCGCCGACCAGCCGGGGGATCGCCTTGATCAGGCCCTTGGTGTAGGGGTGGCGCGGGTCGCCCAGCACCTGCCGCGTGGGGCCCTGCTCGACCAGCCGCCCGCCGTACATGACCGCGAGCCGGTCGGCCACCTCGGCGACCACGCCGATGTCGTGCGTGATGACCAGCGTGGTGAGCCCGCGCTCGGCGTGCACCTCACGGACGATCTTCAGGATGTTGGCCTGCGTGATCATGTCCAGCGCGGTGGTCGGCTCGTCGAGGACGACCACCTGTGCGTTGAGCACCAGCGCCAGCATGATGCCGACCCGCTGGCGCATGCCGCCGGACAGCTCGTGCTGGTAGGAGTCGAGCACCCGGGCCCCGTCGAGGCCCATCCGGCCGAGCAGCTCCTGGGCCTCGCGGAGCAGGCCGCGCCGATCCTCGACGCCGTGCGAACGGCCCAGGTCGAGCAGTTGCTTGCCGACCGTCTTGAGCGGGTTCAGGGAGTTCTGGGCGGCCTGGAAGACGTACCCGATGTGCGCGCCCCTAGCCTTGCGGAGCCGTTCGCCCTCGAGGCCCACGACGTCGCCCAGGCCGTCGATCTGCACGCTGCCCGCGGAGATCCGGCCGGGCGGCTGCACCGCGTTCAGCAGCGACAGCGCCAGCGTGGACTTGCCGGAGCCGGACTCGCCGACGATGCCGGTGATCGAGCCGGGCTCCAGCGTCAGGCTGACGTCGCGCACGGCGGGCAGCTCGCCGGCCGGCGTCTTGTAGACGACCGTCAGGCCGTCGACGCGCACGCCAGGCGCCTGCCCTGTTGTTGCCTGGGCCACCGTTACTCCTCACGCAGCCGGGGGTTGAAGATCTCGTCCATGGCGTCGACCACGAGCACGATGCCGAGCGTGAGCAGCATGATCGCCAGCAGCGGCGCCAGCAGGTAGCCGAGCGCGTTCGGCTGGATCATCGCCCCGGCCTGGAACACCGCCAGGTTGAGCATCACGCCCCAGTTGTCCGACTCGTAGGGCAGCACGCCGAGGAAGAACAGGCCCACCTGCGCGTAGACGGCGCCGGTGACCGAGATGAGCATGTTCATCGCGATGTAGGGGGCCATGCTCGGCAGCAGTTCCCTGCCGACGATGTGCGACGTGGACAGGCCGAGCCCGCGCGCCGCCTCGATGAAGCCGCGCTCGCGCAGCGAGAGCGTCTGCGCGCGCACCGCCCGCGCCACGCCGCCCCAGCCCAGCAGGCCGAGCACCAGGCCCATCTGGATCGGGCTGCTGAACTTCCACACGGTCGCCAGGACCAGCAGCAGCGGCAGCCCGGGGATGGTGAGCTTCATGTCGGTGATCCGCATGAGCACGGTGTCCCAGCGGCCCCGCTTGAAGCCGGAGAACAGGCCGAGAGCGGTGCCGAGGACGACCGTGATGACGGCCGTCACCGTGGCACAGAGCAGCACGTAGCGGGAGCCGGTGATGACCAGCGCGAGCACGTCGCGGCCCTGCGGGTCGGTGCCGAACCAGTGCTCCCAGCTCGGCGGCTTGGTGAGGGCGTTGACGTCGCCGGGCAGGTGGTCGGGGAAGAACATCGGCCCGAAGGCGCCCATGAACGCGAAGCCCACGAGGATGACCACACCGGCCATCCGGCTGGGCTTGCGCTTCATCACCCGCCAGACGCCGCTCCAGAAGTTACGGCGCATGGTGGTGGTGGCGGACGCCGCCTCGGGGATCAGCGTGGCGCTCATGCCGCCTCCTCTCCGCTTCGCACCCGCGGGTCGATCACGGTGTAGAACAGGTCGGCGACGATGTTCGCGATGATGATCGCGACCGTGATCAGCAGGAAGGCCCCGCTCATCGTGGCGTAGTCGCGTTCGTTGACGCTGTCGATGAGCAGCAGCCCGAGCCCCGGGTAGTTGAAGATCTTCTCGATGAAGACGGCGCCGCCGAGCAACAGCCCCAGGGAGAGGGCGAGGATCGTGAACAGCGGCAGGATCGCGTTGCGCGCGATGTAGCGGAAGACGATCGACCGCTTCATTCCGCGCAGCTCGGAGGCCAGGATGAAGTCGTCGCCCAGCACGGTGACCACACTGGACTTCATCGCCAGGATCCAGCCTCCGTACGCCGACAGGGCGTAGGTGACCACCGGGAGCACGGCGTGCTCGGCGAGCGAGCCGAGATAGCCGGCGTTGAGGCCCGGCTCGAACAGGATGTCCACCGGCCCGTCGGCGGGCAGGATGGGGATCAGGGTCGCGAAGATCACCACGAGCAGCATCGCCAGCACGTACTGCGGGATGCCGTGCAGCAGCGAGCCGGAGATCGCCAGCAGGTCGCCCAGTTTGCCCTTGCGCTTGATGGCCGCGTAGACGCCGAGGATGATCCCGACGAGGAAGCTGAGCAGGGTGCCGGCCAGCACCGGTAGAACGGTCCACTTCGTCTTCTCGGCGAGCACGTCCAGGACGGGGGTGCCCGGCCTCGTGATGGATTCGCCGAGGTCGAGACGGAGGAGCCCGGCCATGTAGTCGAGGTACTGCTGCCAGAGCGAGGTGTCCGGCTGGAACCCGTACAGCACCTTGACGGCCTGCGCCGCGGCCTCGGGCGACATGCCCCCCTCGACCAGCTTCTCGAACCTGGCGGCCATGGGGTCGCCGGGGATGTTGTTGACGATGAAGAAGCTGATCGTGGCGACCACGAGAATCATGACGAACCCGCGGGCCAGATGGCCCGCGAGTCGGCGTGCGATAAGCGTCATAAGTTTACGACTTCGACTTGATCATGCCGGTCTGGATCCACACGCCGGACAGGAGCACCTTGGCGCCGGAGCGGAGGATCTCGTCGTCCGTGGGCCAGCCGGTGAAGCGGCTGTTGTTGACGAACTGGTTGTTGACGTAGTCCCAGAGCTGGATGACCGGCAGGTCCTGGTTGGCCGCCTTGGCCAGCTGCGCCATGATCGGCTTGGCCTCCTCCTCGGTGGAGGAGTTGAGCTTGGCGGTCAGCTCACCGGGGTTGACCTTGGTGCCGTCGACCTCGATCTCCTCGGGGCCGCCCATCCAGTTGCCGTTCTTGCCGGCGGGGGAGTGCGAGACCTTGCCCGCGATGTTGTTCCAGCCGTTGGAGCGGCCGTACAGACGCTGGTAGATGTCGTACGGCGCGGGGCCGAGCGCCATCAGCCAGAAGCCGGCGTCGTACTTGCCCGCGTCCAGCTCCTCAAGGTAGAGCGGGAAGTCGGCGGTGGTCACGACCTCCGCGTCGATGCCGACCTTGATCAGCTGGCTCTTGATGTTCTCCTGGGCCGACAGCCAGTCGGAGAAGCCCGCCGGCGCGTGCATGGACACCTTCCACGGCTTGCCGTCGGCCAGGGTCCACTTGCCGTCCTTCTTCGTCAGGCCGGCCGCCTCGAACTCCTTCTCGGCCTTCGCGACGTCGGTCTTGTACGGCTCGAGCGCGCCCAGCGTGTCGGGGATCCAGGCCTGCGCGGCCTTCTGGTGGATGCCGGTGGTCGTGACGGCCGCCGTGCCGCCCTCGGGAGAGGCGACCTTGGTGACCTCCTCGCGGTTGATCAGGTGGGCCAGGCCCCTGCGCACGTGCACGTTGTCGTACGGCTTCTTGGACTGGTTGAACGCCAGGCCCACGGCCACCGGCGAGTAGCCCTTGATGACGTCGCTGCCCGGCGCGGCCTTGATCCGGTTCATCACGTCGGTCGGGGCGGCGACGAACGCCGAGTGGTCGAGCTTGCCGGCGGTCAGGTAGTTCCAGATCTGCTCGTTGCCGGTGTAGTTGAGGAACTTCACCTGGTCGGGGGCGACGTTGGCGGCGTTGAAGAAGTTCTTGTTCTTGACCAGCAGCGCCTCGCCCGGGTTGACCCGCTCCAGCACGAACGGGCCGGCCGAGACGTCCTTGGGCGGCGCGAAGGCGAGCACCTTCTCGCCGAGGGCCAGGATCTCCTCGCGCGCCTTCTCGGCGTCGGCGCCGTCGCCTCGGGAGGCCTTGAGCTTGTCCCAGAAGTCGGCGGGCAGCACGCTGGACCACACGTGCGCGGGCAGCACGATGGTGTCGAACACGCCCCGGGCGAACTTGGGGCTGGGGTTGGCCATGTCCTGCGTGATCTTCAGGGTCGCGTCGTCCACGACGGTGACCTCGGCGGCGGCTCCCGCCGCGCCGGGGGTGATCGAGAACGCCGTGCTGCCCTGCGTGTAGGCGACGCCGATGGAGAACTTGACGTCCTCGGCGGTGACGGGCTTGCCGTCGGACCACTTGGCGTTCGGCTGGAGCTTGAGGGTGATGGCGGAGTTGTCGGGGGCGATCTCCCAGCTCGCCGCGATGCCGGGGAGAGCCTGGTTGGGATCCGTCAGATGGTTCTTGACCCAGGCGATGTTCATCGCGTTGTAGCCGACGAACGAGTTGCCCTTGGGCGCGTACGGGTTGGCCGGGGCCGACTGCTCAAGGCCGGGCCTGTTCACGTCGATCGTGGTGAAGAGCCCGCCGCCACCGCCCGAAGAGGACTTGTTGGTGGTGCCGCCGCCGCTGCACGCGGTGACGGTGGCGAGGCCCAGCAACGCCACTGCCGCTGCTAGTCGCTTCATAATGCCGCTCCGGGGGATGTCGGACCTGTTAAAGATCTGTGGGATTGACCGGACCCTACGGTCGCGCCAGGGGTGCGTCAATAATCTCCAGACGTTGTGAGGTTAATGTAACTTTCCTTCATCTCCTCGCACAATGGCGCTCGGCTTCACGGTGCTGGGAGGTCAGGTAAAGAACAGGACGGCGGCACCGCTGACCCGGTCGTCGGCGAGGTCGGTCAGCGCCCGGTCGGCGGATTCGAACGGGTAGGGCGTGATCGTCACGTGTGGGGGACGGGTGAGCGCCACGTCGAGGTAGGCCCGGCCGTCGTCACGGGTGTTGGCGGTCACGCTCCGCAGGGTCCGCTCTTGGAACAGATGCCGCTGGTAATTCAGTTGAGGGATGTCGGTGAGATGGATCCCCGCGACTGCCAGAGTACCCCCGCGTTCGAGTGCTTCGAGCGCAGCTGGTACGAGGGTCCCCACCGGCGCGAACAGGATCGCCGCGTCCAGCGGCTCGGGCGGCTCTGTGGCGCCGGCGGAGGCGGCTCCGAGCTCCAGCGCGAGCTCCCGCGCGGCCGGGGCCCGGGTCACCACGTGCACGGTCGCGCCCTGGGCGATGGCGGCCTGGGCGGTCAGGTGCGCCGAGGCCCCGAACCCGTAGATGCCGAGCCGTCCCCCCTCGGGCAGCTCGCAGCGGAGCAGCGCCCGGTAGCCGATGATCCCGGCGCAGAGCAACGGCGCCAGCCGCTCCGCCGGAACGTCCTCGGGCAGCGGGTAGGCGTAGGCGGCCGGGACCGTGAGGTATTCGGCGTAGCCGCCGTCCGCGTCCCAGCCGGTGTAGGCCGAGAAGGGGCACAGGTTCTCCGACCCGCGCAGGCAGTAGCGGCACGCGCCGCACGTCGACCTCAGCCAGGCGACTCCGGCCCGCGACCCCAGCGGCAGGCCCTCGCCGCCGACCACCCGCCCCACGACCTCGTGGCCGGGCGTGGTGCGCGGCCGGCGCGGCGGCAGGTCGCCCTCCGCCAGGTGCAGGTCGGTACGGCACACGCCGCACGCCTCCACCTTGACCAGCACCTCGCCCAGGCCGGGCTCGGGGATCGACCGCTCCTCCATCACCAGGGGCCCGGTGGCCATCGGCCCCGGCTCGGCCACTGCCCACGCCCGCATCAGATCGGATCCCACGGCGTCTCCTCATACTTTCCGATCAGCCGCGCCATGATGTCCTCGTCCACCTTCAGCGCGAGGTCGTCGACGCGGCCCACCGGCACGACCCCGATCGAGTTGGCCAGGAACACCGCCCGGTGCGCCGGCAGCTCGGCGACCGTGAGCGGCCGGCGCACGCTCGGCAGCCCGCGCTCCAGCAGCCGCATCGTGACGCCGCGCAGCATGGGCGCGTCCGGCCAGACGATCCGCTCGCCGTCGAAGCAGCCCAGGTTGGTGATCGCACCCTCGGAGATGCGGCCGTCGGGACCGACGAGCAGCGCCTCGTCGTAGCCCGCCGCCCGGGCCCGCTCGCCCAGGTGGAGCTGGGGGAAGCCGCCGAGGTGCTTGAGGTGCGGCAGGAACCGCCGGTAGGCGGCCGAGACGACGGCGCGCGGCGTGCTGGCCACCTCGGCCGGGGGCGTCGCCGTGGCGATCACGCGGACGCCGCCCCGCTCGGCCACGATGACCCGCACGCTCGCGTCGGGCTCGCCGCCGAGCGCCGCCCGGACCGAGGCCAGGACCAGCTCGCGGTCGAGGGGCACGCCGAACAGCTCGGCGTTGGCTTCCTCCAGGCGGTCGAGATGCAGGTCGAGGCCGCGCACCCGGCCCCGCCGCACCTGCATCGCGGTGAAGTGGCCGTAGCGCGCGGCCATGGCCAGCCCCAGGTCGGCGGCGTCTCCCGGGCGGCCGTCGACGGCGACGCGATCGATCACCAGCCCAGCCTACGGAACGGCCAGCCGCGACATCGCCAGCGACGCGTACAGCGCCGCGCCGTCCGGCAGGACGGAGTCGTCGAACCGCGCCTCCGGCGAGTGGTTGTAGGGGGCGGAGGCCGGGTCGAGGTCCGGCGGGCAGGCGCCCAGGAAGACGAACGCGCCCGGCACCTGCTCCAGCACGTACGAGAAGTCCTCCGAGCCCATCACCGGCTGCGGGGAGACGAAGTAGCGGCTGGGACCGAACAGCTCGTCGGCGGTCCGCCCGGCGAAACCGGCCTCGTCCGCGTCGTTGACCGTCACCGGGTAGCCTCTGCCGAACGACGCCTCGACGTCCAGCCCGTGTGCCGCCGCGATGCCCTCGACCACCTCGACCAGCCGCCGCTTCACCAGCTTGCGGTTGCCGGGGCTGAACGTGCGCACCGTCGCCTCGAAGTACGCCTCGTCGGGGATCACGTTGTCCACAGTGCCCGCGTGGAACTGGCCCACGGTCACCACCACCGGATCGAACACGTCGAACGTCCTGGTGACCATCGCCTGCAGCGCCGACACCATCTCGCAGCCGGCCTGGATCGGGTCGAGCGCGCGGTGCGGGGAGGACCCGTGCCCGCCGCGCCCCTTGACCGTCACGGCGAACACGTCGGCCGCCGCCATGATCGGCCCCGGCCGTGAGGCGAACAGGCCGGGCGGCAGCATCGCCGAGACGACGTGCATGCCGTACGCGGCGACGGGCCGGGCGCCCGCCGCGTCGAGCACGCCCTCGCCGATCATGTGCTTGGCGCCCTCGTGCCCTTCCTCTCCCGGCTGGAACATGAAGATCACGTCGCCGGCGAGCCGCTCGCGTTGCGCGCTCAGCAGGTGCGCCGCGCCCGCCAGCATCGCGGTGTGCAGGTCGTGGCCGCAGGCGTGCATCTGACCGTCGATCCGCGAGATGAACGGCAGGTCGTTGCGCTCGGCGACGGGCAGTGCGTCCATGTCGCCGCGCAGCAGGACCGAGGGCGCCTCCCCGTCGCCGCCCGCGCCCCCGCGCAGCACGGCCGTGACCGAGCTGAGCGTCGTCCCCGTGGTGATCTCCAGGGGGAGGCCGTCGAGTGCCTGGAGGACCTTCTCCTGCGTGCGCGGCAGGGTGAGGCCGACCTCGGGCGTCGTGTGCAGCGAGTGGCGCAGCCGGACGAGCTCGTCCCGCATGTCATGGGCGGATTCGGTGAACGACATGGGAACATTGTTCATATACCGGGTACGGATCAGGCAACCCCCGATCGCTACGATGGTGCGGTGACTGAGCGTAAACAGATCGACTACTGGTTGTCCGACATGGACGGCGTTCTGGTGCACGAGGGCAGGCCGGTCCCGGGCGCCGACGAGTTCATCAAGCGGTTGAGCGACTCGGGCAAGCCGTTCAGGGTGCTGACCAACAACTCGATCTACACCCAGCGCGACCTTTCGGTACGCCTGGCCGCCGCGGGCCTCCACGTGCCGCCCTCGTCGATCTGGACCTCCGCGCTGGCCACCGCCGAGTTCCTGGACGACCAGCGGCCCGGCGGCTCCGCCTATGTGATCGGTGAGGCCGGGCTGACCACGGCCCTGCACGACGCCGGCTACGTGCTGACCGACCTCGACCCCGACTACGTGGTGCTGGGCGAGACCCGGACCTACAGCTTCACCCAGATCACCCGGGCGATCCGCCTCATCGAGGGCGGCTCGCGATTCATCGCGACGAATCCGGATCCGGTGGGGCCGTCCACCGAGGGCTCCCTTCCCGCCTGCGGCGCCGTCGCCGCGCTGATCACCAAGGCGACCGGCGTCGAACCCTACTTCGTCGGCAAGCCCAATCCCCGGATGATGCGCGGCGCCCTCAACAAGATCGAGGGTCACAGCGAGACCACCGCCATGATCGGCGACCGCATGGACACCGACATCGTCTGCGGCATGGAGGCCGGGCTCTACACCATCCTCGTGCTCACCGGCGTCACGCGGCGGCACCAGATCGACCGCTTCCCCTTCCGGCCCTCGCTGGTGGTCGACTCGGTCGCCGATCTCATCGACCTGGTCTGAGCCTGGCCGCCATACCTGACGGCGGCTGACGGGTATGGGTGGCAGGCTGGCCCCCATGAATCGCGTCTACCTGGAGTTCGGCCCCAAGAAGGTTTTCGCCTGCTCGCTGGACTGGCCCGGCTGGTGCCGGGTGGCCAAGGGCGAGCAGCCGGCCGTCGACCTGCTCACGGACTACCTGCCGCGCTACCGCGTGATCGCCGAGCGGGCCGGGCTGACGTTCGAGCCGGGCCCGCCGGAGATCGTCGAACGGGTGCCGGGCGGAACGAGCACCGACTTCGGCGCGCCGGAGGCCAGGCCCGAGGCAGACCACGAGCCGCTCGACGCCGAGCGGGCCGGGCGTGACGTGGCGGTGCTGCGGGCCGCGTGGGAGCTGTTCGACGAGGTCGTGGCGGTCTCGCCGGAAGAGCTGCGCAAGGGGCCACGCGGGGGCGGGCGCGACCTGACGAAGATCTATCACCACGTCGTCGACGCCGAGCGCTCCTACGCCCGCAAGGTGGGTGTGCGGCACAAGCCGTACACCTCGCGCCAGGACCGTGACGCGATGCGCGACGAGCTCGCCGAGGTGCTGTCACGCCCCTGGGAGCCGCCCGCGGTCACCGCCTGGCCGCCCCGCTACGCCGTGCGCAGGCTCGCCTGGCACGTCATCGACCACCTGTGGGAGATTGAGGACCGCCGGGAGGGATGAGGCCGGGCAGGGCCGTGATGGTGGCCGACAGGTAGTCGGCGACCGGCTCCGGCACGACGTGCCGGGAGGTGATCTCCGAGCGGCGCAGCGGCAGCCGGACCACCTCGTAGTGCCCGCGCGCCGGGTCCTCCAGCTCCGGGCCGTGGCGCAGCGCCGGATCCAGGGCGACCAGGCGGCAGCCGTACACGTGCTGGGTTTTGATCCCGCCCCGCCAGGGGTAACTCACCGTGGTCAGCGGGGTGACACCGGAGACGGTGGCGCCCAGCTCCTCGAGGAGCTCCCTGTGCAGGGTGTCCTCGAGCGTGGCGTCCTCCGGCTCGACGTGACCGCCCGGCACCGACCAGTAGACCTGGCGGCCGGGCACGGTGCGCCGGAAGATCATCAGACGCTCGTCGTGATCGAGCAGGACACCGCGGACACTCGGTCGCATAGGGGCACTTTATTGGACGGCGGCCGTCCTCGGGTAGCCTAACCTACGGTGCCGTAACCTGAAGGAGAGGATCTTCTATGGCGATGTCTCAGACGGAGCTGCTGCACGAGCTGGAGCCCGTGGTGGCGGTGGAGATCGACCGTCATCACAAGATGTCCAAGGAGTGGTTCCCGCACGAGTACGTCCCGTGGAGCGAAGGCCGTGACTTCGACGGCTTCTACCAGGGCGAGGCCTGGCAGGAGAGCGACTCCAAGATTCCCGAGGCCGCTCGTGTCTCGCTCATCGTCAATCTCCTGACCGAGGACAATCTGCCCAGCTACCACCATGAGATCGCCACGACGTTCGGCCGCGACGGCGCGTGGGGCACGTGGGTGCACCGCTGGACCGCCGAGGAGGACCGGCACGGCACGGCGATCCGCGACTACCTGACCGTGACGCGCGCGGTCGACCCCGTCGCGCTGGAGCGGGCCCGCATGACCCACATGGAAGCCGGCTACATCACCGACTACGGGACCATGCTCCAGCAGTTGGCCTACGTCTCCTTCCAGGAGCTGGCCACCCGCATCGCGCACCGCAACACCGGCAGGGCCTCGGGCGACGAGGGCTGCGAGCGGCTGCTGGCCCGCATCGCCGCCGACGAGAACCTGCACATGCTCTTCTACCGCAACCTGCTCAAGGCGGCCTTCGAGCTCGACCCCAACCAGACCATGCGGGCCGTGACCGATGTCGTCACCACCTTCCAGATGCCGGGCTCCAGCATCGAGGGCTTCACCCGCAAGGCCATGATCATCGCCCATGAGGGCATCTACGACCTGCGCCTCCACCTCGACGACGTGCTGATGCCCGTGCTGCGGCAGTGGGCCGTCTTCGACAAGACCGGCCTCGACGCCGAGGGTGAGCGGGCCCGCGAGGAGCTGGCCGCGTTCCTGGCCAAGACCGAGACCACGGCCGCCAGGTTCGTCGCGCGCAGGGAGGAGCGAAAGGCACGCGCCGCCCTGCGCTGACCGGAGGGCGTCGTCGCCGGCGCCCTGATGAACCCGGTCGCCTCTTGACCAGCGGCTGGTCTTGGTCATCCCCGACATCGGGCAGGTTTCCGACATCGGGCACACATCGAGACCCTGCGGGAGTAGAGGGTGCGAATCATTGGAATTGCCGCCAGCCTCCACGCAGGGTCCTTCGTCAACCGGCTGCTCACGGCGGTGGGCCGCGAGCTGCCGCCCGGGGTGCGGTTCGGCTGCTGGCGGCACCTGGCCGAGGTGCCGCCCTACGTTCCCGGGCCGCCGCCCGAGCCGGTGGCGGGGCTGCTCCGGTCGCTGGACGAGGCCGACGGGCTGGTGCTGACCGCGCCCGAACACAGCCTGCTGCCCGCCGAGCTGACCCACACGCTGGGCTGGCTGTCGGCCTTCGGGGCGCTCGCGGGCAAGCACGCCGCCGTGATGAGCGCCAGCGCGCGGGCCTGCGGCGCCATGTGGGCGCAGGCCGAGCTGTACAAGGAGCTGTCCGCCGCGGGAGCCGTGGTGATGGGCGGTGAGCTGGTGCTCTCGCCCGTCTGCCCGCACTTCGACGAGAAGGGCCGGCTGGTCGCGTGCTACCTGCGTGACCAGGTGCTCGATGTGATCCGCCAGCTCTGCCCGGTGTCCGTCGGCCAGCCGGTGTTCGGGGACTCCGCTCGCAGAGAGCCGGCCTTCTCGGCCTGACTCAGGCAGGGGCCTCGCCGGACGGCTCACGTTCGAGCCGCGTCCGGGTGCGTGCGATGTGGCCGCGCAGCAGCGCCCCGGCCTGGTCGCCGTCGCCCTCTTTCAGCGCCATGTAGATGAGGTAGTGCTCGGCGCGCATCACCTCGTGCTCGTCGTCGCCGGGTCGGACCGTGTCGGCGTACGCCCGGCGTACATGCTGTGTGGCGTTCCAGAAGTCGCTGACGATCCGCCGCAGCCGGGGCGGGGCCCCCTGGTAGCAGGCGAGGTGGAACTCGCGGTCGAGCTGGAGGACCGTCTCGGGGTTGTCCCAGCCGGCCTCGATGTCGGTGTGCAGGTCGCGGAGCCGCCGGAGCTGTGCCTCGTCGAGTCGGGGCGCGCTGAGCTCGATCGCGAGCGGTTCGAGGCGTTCGCGCATGAGGTAGATCTCGCTGACCTCGGTGATGTCGAGTTTCGCGACCCGGGCGAAGCTGTTGGGCGTCAGGTGGACCAGGCCCTCGCTCTCCAGCTGCCGGAGCGCCTCGCGTACGGGGATGCGGCTCACGTCGAGCACGCCGGCGATCTGCTCCTGCGGGATGCGTTCGCCGGGAGCGAGCAGTCCGCTGACGATCGCCTCCCGGATCGCCCGCGTGACGAAGTGGCTCAGCGACTCGCCTGCCTGACGCCGTGTCCGCCACTCCTGCGCGTCGGATGCCATCGCTCTCCGTTCTCTCCGCAGCCCGGTCACTTCTGGATAATTGGATCCTACATTCGCTCACCAAGGGCTGGCTCGACCGCCGTCGGCGACCTCTCCCGTAACGAAGGGCGCCAGAGTCAACGGCGGTGCGGCGATGGACGAACAGTCGCCTCCGCGGGGGACGGCAGAGTTGTATCCAATAACGTCGAAACAGCCGCTTGACTGGCCTCTCAGGGGATGAATAGGATCCCATTATACGATTACCGAGGTCTATCAGGAATGGGTCCGGCCTTGCCGCCCCTGCTGCGCGCCCATCACGGCGGCACAGTGGCATCCCGCACGCTGGACAGCGCTCGTGGACCACCGACGAAGTACCCGGAGCACATGGTGAACGAGGGGCGCAGGCGCTCCGCCCGGAGGAGGTCCCGGCCACGATGACCGTTCGGCGCCTGGATCTGGATGCGACCGGCCACCTCCGGCGACGGCGAGCCGGCGCCCATGTCCGAGCCCGCCGGGCGCAACGCCCGTCACGCCGTGACCGAGGAGCTGCGCCGCCACGGCGTGACCGAGACCTTCGGCCAGGACTCCCCGGAATGACCCATCCCTTGTCGCGCTGGTCAGCGACGTGGAGACGACCACGGCGGGCCGTTCGACGCCCCCGTCCTGGGCCACATGCGTTTCCATCCTGCGTATACGGAGGTAAGGCGAGATGTCAGATATTTTGATCATTGGTGGCGGATTCGCTGGGGTGTGGAGCGCTCTGGCCGCCGCCCGGTTACGCGATGAGCACGGTGCCGACCTGACGATCACCATGGTCACCCCGGGCGACGATCTCGTCATCCGCCCCCGCCTGTACGAAGCCGACCCGGCGGCGCTGCGGGTGCCGCTGGAACGGATTCTGCACCCTGTCGGGGTCAACCGGCTGCCCGGGATCGTCACGGCCATCGACGGCGAACACCGCTCGGTCGCCGTCACGCACGGCGACGGGCACACGGAGCGGCTGGGCTACCGCCGCCTCATCCTGGCCAGCGGCAGCGCCCTGCGCCGGCCGGACCTGCCCGGCGGCGAGCATCTGTTCGACGTCGACACCCTTGCCCGCGCGGTCGCCCTCGACAGCCATCTGCGCGCGCTGCCGGCCCGGCCCGAGGGATCCGGCCGGTTCACCGCCGTGGTCGTCGGGGCCGGCTTCACCGGCCTGGAGGTGGCGACCGAGCTGGTGGGGCGGCTCCGCGCGCTCGCCGGATCGGCCGCCCACGAGGTCCGTGTCGTGCTGGTGGAGCGAGCGGCCATGCTCGGGCCGGAGCTCGGCCCGGGGCCGCGTCCCGTCATCAGCGCCGCGGTGGAGGAACTCGGCATCGAGGTCCGTCTCGACTCGAGCGTCGCGTCGCTCGACGCCACCCACGTCCACCTCACCGACGGGACGGAGCTCTCCGCGCACACCGCCGTGTGGACGGCCGGCATGGCGGCGAGCGCTCTCACCCGGCACATCCAGGGCAGCCATGACGGCCTGGGCAGGTTGCGCGTCGATCGGCACCTGCGGGTGCCGGAGTCACCGGAGGTTTTCGCCGCCGGAGACACCGCGGCCGCGATGGCGGACCCCGACCATCCGACCCTGCAGAGCTGCCAGTACGCGATTCCGCTCGGCAGGTACGCCGGCCACAACGCCGCGGCCGACCTGCTCGGGCGTCCCTCCCTGGCGTTCGCGCCCCAGCCCTACGTGACCTGTCTCGACCTGGGGGCGGCCGGCGCCATCCTCACCACCGGATGGGAACGCTCGGTCAAGCTCACCGGTGACCGCGCCAAGGACCTCAAACGCACCATCGTGGAAGAACGCATCTACCCGCCGCTGGACGACGTCACCGAGCTCCTGAACGCCGGTGACCCGGAGCGCCTCTGGACGTGACCTGCGCGGCCCCACTCGCCTGAGGCGCCCACGGTGTGGATCAGGGGTCGCGGCGCAGGCGCTTCAGGTCGGCGCGGTGCTTCTTGGCGACGATGCGGCGCTCGACGGCGCCCCGGCTCGGCTTGGTGGGGCGGCGGCGCTTCGGCGGCGGGGCGATCGCCTCGCGCAGACGCTGGGCCAGCCGCTGCTCGGCGGCCTCCCGGTTGCGTAGCTGGGAGCGGTGCTCCGAGGCGGCGATCGTGATGACCGGCGCGCCCAGGCGCTCGATCGCGCGGGCCTTCAGGGCCGGAGACAGGGCGGTGCTGGCCGCCACGTCGAAGGTGAGCTCCACCCGGCTGTCGGTGGTGTTGACGCCCTGCCCGCCCGGACCGGACGAACGCGAGAAACGCCAGACGAGCTCGGCGTCGGGAACGACGACCGAGTCGTTGACGATCAGCGGCCCCGGCATGGTGGCGTGCTCCTGTCGTGGAAGGCGCGTGGTGTGAGTTTCACCGTATCTGGCGGACATATGTGACAGGCAACAGCATTTCCATTGCCCATCATCGCTGCGACTATGGAATCCAACATCCCGCACGGAGGGCGGATTCCATGCAGGAGGTCACCCCCGGGCAGGTGGGGCTCACGGTCGGGCTGGCCATGGTCTCCGCCATCGGATTCCTGCTGCTGCGCTGCCAGGGCAAGGGGCGGCCGTTCGGGCCCGCCGGCCGGCGGCTGGCGGTGGCGATCGTCATGCTGACAGGGCTGGTGTCCGCTTCGGTCGCGCTGGTGGGCGGCATCGTGCTCGACCAGTATCTGTCCACCTTGCTGGGCGCGGTGGCGCCGAGCGGCCTGTGGTTCAGCCAGGTCCGGGCCGGCGAGCCCGAGCGCCGTACGGTGGGCAAGGAGATGGCGACGTTCTGGCTGGTGTCGCTGCTCGCCCGGCTGGACCAGGCGATGGCCGAGGACCAGCGGGTCTGGTGCGAGAGACGGGTGGACGACTCGTGGAGCGTCTACGAGCTGAGCCTGGCCGCCATCCGCTACCACGAGCGCATCTGCGACCGGCTCGCGCCTGAGCAGCGTCGCAGGGAACGGGTGCACGCCCGGCTGGAGGCGATCGAGCGCAGGCTGGACGTGGCGGCGCTGATCGAGGACGGCGCCTCGCGTTCCAAGGTGGTCACCGCCCTCGGCGGGTCGCGGCACACGAAGCTGGCCAGGTACGAGCGCTATCTCCACGATCTGACCCGGTTGCACGGGATCCTGCGGCACGACGCCGAGAACGACCTGCTGCGGTTGCTCGCCTCGGCCTACCGGGCCGGCCATCGGTCGCTGCCCAGGTACGTGCCGCCGTCACGGTCGCGTACGGTCATCGAGCCGGTCAGTCCGCACCCGTGAGCCGCGCACCGGAGCCGAGGTCGGCGGAGTCCTCGGCGTCGCTCAGGGTGAGGTCGAGCCGGGCGCCGAGCGCGGCGACCACGGCGCCGAGCGTGCGGAGCGTGAGGTTCTCGTCGCCGGACAGGATCTGGCTCACGCGGCCGGGCGAGACGCCCATCGACATGGCCAGGTCGGCGCGGGTTATCTTGTGCTCGCGCATATACCAGGTGATCTCGTCGACGACGTCCTGGGCGAGGCCGCCCGGACCCGCCCCCTCGTCCCGCGTGCTCCGGCGGAAGGCCATCTCGGCTCGCTCTCAGCCTCGGTTGCTCAGATGCCTCTACTTTAGCTCTACCTAAACCTTTAGGCAAGCCTAAAGGTGGCTCGAATGGTTGACGGCCGAACGCGGGCGGCGTATGCCAATATCGCCTGGACAATCCGGGGTGAGTGGGGAGGCGCTGTGGCGGGCATCGTCGGCGTGCACGGGATCGGCAAGTACAAGTACTACCTCGACGCCGGCGGTTCGGTGACCGGGGCGGCGGAGGCCATGCGCCTCAAGTGGGACCGCTACCTGGGGGTGGCGCTCGGGGGAGAGCCCCGCCCCCGCTTCAGCGAGGTCGCCTACTTCGCCCACCACCTGCACGACCGCAAGCCGGCCGAGGGACCGCGGGCGCTCGCCGCCATGGACGCCCCCGCCCACAAGGTCCTCGTCGAGTGGGCCGGGCAGCTCGGGATGGGCGAGCACGTCACCGGGGCGCTCAAGACGTTCGCGGGATGGCTGCTGACCAGGCTCGACAGCCGGTCGGCGGCGTTCGCCACGCTGTTCGCGCCGGAGGTGGCGGCCTACCTCACCGACCCGGTGAAGCGCGAGAGATCGCGCCAGACCGTCGCGGCGGTCATCCGGAAAAATCAGCCTAAGGTGGTGGTCGCCCATTCCCTCGGCAGCGTCGTGACCTACGAGGCGCTCTGGGCCAACCCCGACCTGCGGATCGACCTGCTGCTCACTCTCGGCAGCCCGCTGGGCATGCGCAACGTCGTCTTCGAGCGGCTGCTGCCCGCCCCGATCAACGGCCGCGGCGGACGCCCCGCCGGGGTCAGGCGCTGGGTGAACATCGCCGACAAGGACGACATCGCGGCCATCCCGCCCGATCTGTGCGACAGCTTCACCGGCGTCGACCTCACCGAGCTGGTCAACCTGGACTGGATCGACTTCCACACCGTGGAGAAGTATCTGGCCTGCCCCGCGATCCCGCCGCATCTGCGACCCTACCTGGCATGACATGGTTCATCTTCGACTACGGCAGCGTCCTTTCCCTGCCCCAGTCCGACCGTGACGCCGAGGCGATGGCCCGGGCCGTCGACGTCGACCCCGCGGCGTTCAGCCGCGGCTACTGGGAGCACCGGCTGGAGTTCGACCGTGGCTCGCTGACACCCGCCGGCTACTGGTCGGCGGTGCTCGGCAGGCCCGTCTCCCACGGCGAGCTGGCCCGCCTGGTCGCGATGGACGTGGCCAGCTGGGCCTACCCCGACGAGGGCAGCGTCGCCCTGCTCGGCGAGCTGCTGGCCGGAGGAGGCGACGTGGCGCTGCTGTCCAACGCGCCCGTCTGCCTCGCCGACGGCCTGGACGAGCTGCCGTGGATCGCCGCCATCGAGCGGCGCTTCTACAGCGGCCGGATGGGCCTGGTGAAACCGGACCGGGAGATCTTCGACGAGGTGGCCCGCGAGCTCGACACCGATCCCGCCGACGTCGTGTTCATCGACGACCGCCCCGAGAACATCGAGGGCGCCCGGCTGGCGGGCATGACCGGCGTCCACTACACCTCGGCGGCGGCCCTGCGCGAGGCACTGCCCGTCTGAGCAACCAGGCGCGGCGGCCCACCGTCCCGTGACGTGGTCCGCCGGGCCTTGCGGCTACCTCGTCGAACGGGTGGGCGTCGGCTCGGGGAGATGCTGGGCGACCTGGTGACCAACGCCCTCACCCACACGCCGCCGCCGCCCCGGACACTCCCGATCCGGACGGTGCGCCCGTCCGGCCCGGAGCGCACCTCGACCGCCTACTCGAACCTGGGCTGAACCCCATGGGAACGTGCCAGGATAGGCGGGTGGACATCGACCTCGCTGATCTGGATTTCTGGCGCAAACCACTTAAAGAGCGACACGAGGCGTTCGCCCGGCTCAGACAGCTGGAACATCCGGTGTTCTTCCCGGAGAAGAAGGTGCCGCTCCTGCGCTCGGGCAAGGGCTTCTACGCCCTGGTACGCCATGCCGACGTGGTCGAGGCCAGCCGCAACGCCAAGGTGTTCTCCAGCGAGCCGGCCGTGACCAACCCCGAACCTCCGGGCTGGATCAAGCAGGTGTTCGGCGAGTCGATGGTCAACATGGACGACCCGCGCCACGCCAGGCTGCGCCGCATCGTCACCCGCTCGTTCAGCCCCCGCATGCTGGCCGGTCTGCAGAGCGACATCGAGACCGCGTGCGCCCAGATCGTCGACGACGTCGTGAACGACGGGCCGCGCGACTTCGTGGACCAGGTCGCGGCCAGGCTCCCGATCCACGTCATCTGCGACATGCTGGCCATCCCCGACGAGCTGCGCGCCAAGGTCCACCAGCACGTCGACATCTCCACCGCCTACACCGGCGTGCGGCCGAGCCTCGCCCGCAGCGTCCAGATGGCCGGCCAGAACATGCTGGCCCTGCTCGCCCTCCAGCGCATGGTCATCAAGCTCGGCCACGAACGCGTCACCGACCCCCAGGGCGACCTGATCTCGCTCCTGGTCACCGCCAACCCCGATGGCGAGAAGCTCACCGACAAGGAGCTCGGCTCGTTCTTCGCGCTGCTGCTGGTGGCGGGCAACGAGACCGCGCGCAACACGATGGCCCACGGCATCAAGCTGCTCACCGACAACCCCGCGCAGCGCGAGCTGCTGACGAGCGACTTCGACGCGCACATCAACAACACCATCGAGGAGATGGTCCGCTACGTCTCGCCCATCATGCAGTTTCGCCGTACGGTGACGCAGGACCACTCCCTGCGCGGCCTGGAGCTGAAGAAGGGCGACAAGGTGGTGCTCTTCTACGGCTCGGCCAACCGCGACGAGAGCGTCTTCCCCGACGCCGACAGCTTCGACATCACCCGCGACACCAAGCCCCACGTCGGCTTCGGCGGCCCCGGCCCCCACTTCTGCCTCGGCGCCAACCTGGCCAGGCAGGAGATGCGCACGATGTTCCGTGAGCTGCTCACCCGGCTGCCCGGCATCCGCTCGGTCGGTGAGCCCGAGCTGCTGCTGTCCAACTTCGACAACAGCGTCCGCAGCCAGGCGTTCACCTTCTGACCACGACCTGACCACGACGCGTCCGCGACCTGAAGGCCACGCGTGACCTGTTCGCCACGCGACCTGACTCCTACGTGTCGGCGACGCGCGGCCGGTCAGGCAGGTCCTGGGGGGCGAGGACGTTGGCCCGGATCGTGAAGAACGTGATCGCCGCGGAGACGAGCATCATGGCCGCGCTGATCAGCATCGCGGCCTTGAACCCCGCGTCGAACACCTGCGGCTGCCTGAACGCGTCACCCACCAGGCCGACCAGTGGCGGCACGGCGGCCACCGCGAGCAGGCTGCCGGTGCGCGCCACCGCGTTGTTGACGCCGCTCGCCGTGCCCGCGTAGCGCTCGTCGGCGCTGGCCAGGACGGTGGCGGTCAGCGGCGCCACCGCCGCCGCCAGGCCCAGGCCGAACACGGTCACCGCGGGCATGACCAGAAGCAGGTAGGACGCGCCGGGGCCGATCGTGCTCATCCACAGGAAGCCGACCCCCGCCGTCAGGATGCCGGCCGTCATCGGCCAGCGCGGCCCGTGCCGCTTGGCCACCTCGCCGGCCCGAGGCGACAGCAGCAGCATCAGCACGGTCGCCGGCAGCAGCGCCGCCCCGGCCGCGACCGGCGAGAACCCCGACACCACCTGCAGCTGCACCACCAGCAGGAAGAACACCACACCCATCGCGGCGTACATGATCAGCGTGACGATGTTCACGGCCGTGAAGACCCGGTCGCGGAAGATCCCGACGGGCACCAGCGCGTCGGGCGACCGCCGTCTCTCGACCGCCACGAACGCCGCCCCCAGGAGCACGCCGGCGACCAGGGGCACCGGCGCGCCCCCCTCGATCAGCCCGTAGGTGATCCCCGCCAGCGCCAGCGCGGCCAGCACCGACCCGAGCACGTCGAAACGGCCGACGGCCTGCTCGTCGCGGCTCTCCGGCACGTGCCGCACCGTGACCAGCACCACGAGCAGCGCGAACGGCAGGTTGATCAGGAACGCCCAGCGCCAGCCCGCCGTCTGCACCAGCCAGCCGCCGAGCAGCGGGCCCACGGCGCTGGCCACCCCGCCCAGCCCGGACCAGACGCCGACCGCCCGCGGCCGGTCACCCCGGACGAACGACGCCTGGATGATCGCCAGCGAGCCCGGCGTCAGCAGCGCGCCGCCGATCCCCTGCAACGCGCGGGCGGCGATGAGGAACTCGATGTTCGGCGACAGCGCGCACAGCGCGGAGGCCAGCGCGAACCAGACCGTGCCGATGACGAACACCCTGCGCCTGCCGTAGCGGTCGCCGAGTGAGCCGCCCAGCAGGATCAGCCCGGCGAGCGTGAGCGTGTAGGAGTTGATCGTCCACTGCAGCCCGGCCATGCCGCCGCCGAGCTCCTCACCCAGGAACGGCAGGGCGACGTTGACCACCGTGCCGTCGAGCATGGCCATGCCGGAACCGAGCACCGTGGCGGCCAGGATCCACCGGCCCCGTGCCGACCTGAGCTCGACCTGCTCGTTGCGCATGGGCCCCATCCTGTCACCGTCCTACGACAGGAACGGGCCCGCCTTCGCCCGGCCGCCGCGCTCAGGAGACGTTGCCGAGGGCCCTGAGCACGAAGCCCGACACCAGCTCGTCGGCCTTCTCGACGGAGACCGTGCCGTTGATCAGGGGCAGCCGCTCGGCGCCGATCACCGCGAAGATCATGCGGGCTGTGGCCGCGACCTCGGCCACCTGGAAGTCACCCGATGCCACGCCACCCTCCAGGATCTCCACCAGGATGCGGTGCATGGGCGCGACGTGCTCGGCCAGCCGCTGGTAGGCGTCGGGGCCGAGGGCCGCGCTCAGGTCGGCCGCCCCCGGATGCGGGTGAGCCACCAGGCCCGCGAGCTGCAACCGCACGAACGCGCGCAGCCGGTCGGCGGGAGAGGCGCCGGCGGGCAGCTCCCGCTCGTAGCTTTCGATGAAGTAGTGGGTGACCCGCTCGGTGAAGGCGAGCAGCAGGGTCGCCTTGTCCGGATAGTAGTTGTAGAGGACGGTCCGGGTGATGCCGGCCTCGCTGGCCACGTCGGTCATCGAGATGGAGTCGATCCCCTGCGCCCTCGACAGGCGCGAGACCGCCAGCAGGATGCGGTCGCGCGTCTGGGCGCGATGCTCGCCGATCGTGGCGGCCGAGATGCGGGGCATAGGCCCATGGTAGGCCGGAGGACCGGACCGCGGCCGTCGATCCGCCTCCGGCCGGTTTCAGGCGGCGGCGTTGAGGACGTGCCGGAGCTCGGTCAGCACTTCGGTGTTGAGCTGGTAGGCGAGCTTGACCTCGCGGATGATCCGCTGCCGCTCCTGCTCGTCCAGCTCCAGCGCGTCGAGCCGGGCGCGGTACTCGTTCTTGAACCGGGGCAGGCTGCCGATCTCGTCGAACACGTAGAAGTCGACGCCGCCGTCGCCCTTCTGGTAGCCGTAGATCTTCTGCAGCTCCATCCGGATGAACTGGCCGCCCGACAGGTCGCCCATGTAGCGGGTGTAGTGATGCGCGATGTAGCCGCCCGGCCAGTCGGCGACCTGGTGAATCCGAGCGACCAGGGTCTGGGTGGCCTTGGACGGCGTGATCCGGTCACGCCAGCCCTCGCCGTAGATCGTGACCAGGTCTCGCTCCAGGGCCGGCTCACGGTAGAGCTCGGGGAAGACGAAAGGCCCGGCCACCGGATGATCGGCCAGTGTCCGGGAGACACCGTCGAGCGCCACATAGGCGAAATAGTGCTGAGCGACCAGCTCGCCGTACTCGTGCGCGCTCAACCGGCCGCCCATCAGCTCCGTCAGGTAGCTCTCGCCCTCGGCCGACTCGTGGTCGCTCCAGGTGGCGTGCTTCAAGGCTTCGGAGAACGGCGTCACACTTCACCCCAGGGCGTTCGGTAGTTTTATGACACAGTGTCACAAAGCTCCGCCGACGACGTCAAGCCGATGACGACACTACGTCATTAAACTCTTCCCCAGCATCACGGCGGTCACACGAGGACCGGCGACGCCGGTGGCATGAGCGGATGTGGGGGCCGGGCGCGCGCCGGCCCGCCAGGCGCCAGGACCGGCGAGCCAGGTCAAGCGGGGGTCACCTGGCTGGAGCGGCCGAGGGCGATCAGGGTGAGGTTGCGTAACGAGGGTGTGCCGGCGGCGAAGTAGTCGCTGTGCCCGATGGCTCCGGTCTCGAAGATCCTCGCGCTCTGGCTCAGGGGATCGCCGCCGAAGCCGAGCGGCCCGGCCTTCAAGCCGGCCACCCATCTGATCCAGTCGTTCGCCCCCAGCCCCGCCCACAACCTGACGGGAGACCGCTCGGCCTCCGTCGCCTCGACCGGCGCCGTCCTCGGCCTGTCCCGCTCCGTCTCCGTGCCGTCGGCCTGCACCCTCGCGCTCGGCGCCGGCTCGGGCATGGTCGTCGCCGGTACGGTCGCCGGGAGCGGCCCAATGCCCGGGCTGCCGAACACCGCCAGGTCGGCGACCGGCAGCCCGGGGATGGCCTTGGCGCAGACCACCGACCCGTAGCTGTGGCACAGTAACGCGATCGGCGCGGCCGTCCGGGTGCGCAGGTCGTGGACGGTGCGCCGGAGCGCCGTGGCCCCCTGGCCGGCCGCCGCGTCGGTGACGGCGCCCAGACTCCACGTCGGTGGCGCGTCGTAGCCCAGCCAGGCGACCACGGCCAGGCGGTCGCCGGGGGCCACCCGGGCGGCTTCCGCCAGCACCGCCCGCGCCGCGCCGCCCGGCCGCTTGGTGTCCTCCTCGAACGTCTTGACCGTGGTGTCGGCGCCGGGCACGATGATCGCCACCCGCTCGGCCGTGGCCAGATCTCCGTACACCCTCACCAGACGCCCGCTCTGCTGCCCGGGCAGCGCCAGGACCGCGCCGAACACCAGCAGACCCGCTGCCGCGACGTGTCGAAACATGTGCTCGAAGGTACGAAGAGCGGCCGTGCGCCCGCATCACCGCAGGGGTTGAACCTCGCCGTAGTACCGGAGGGGGACGCGGGGCGATGCGGCCCGTTCAGGGACCGGTCACCAGGCCGCCCGGATCTCTGGCGGGGACCCCAAGAGCTTCGGATCAGGAGATCCGTGGTGGATCAAGGAGGGAAGGATCACCGGCGACCGGCAGACGCCGTTCAACCAGGCCAGGCCCAGCCGCTGAGTCAGGAACAGCTCGGCCACGACGTCCTCGGCCGTGGCCTCGTCAGGCGGCCCCTCGTGCGGCGGCGGCGCCGATCGCTCCACCGCTCGTTGCATCGCGAATCGCATATCTCTTCCATGCATACTTCGCTGTCCAGGTTGCTTCCTGAGGCGGCATCCGCCGCGCCTCCGGCACGTAGGGGGCGAACTCGCTGTTGAGCCGCGGAGGACGCTCCAGGCCCACGGCGATGTTGACCTCCTCGAACCGGTCGGCGACCGGATCCAGTCGTCGACCGTACGGCCTGCCCGTCGATCGCGCACTTTCCGGACGGTGTCCCGCGTCGCGCCGAAAATATCGCATCAGACCGGAATGGCATCGAGGGGACATGGCCGGATGCGGAATGGAGTGTGATCAATGAGGTAGGTGCGCCGGAATTGATCTGAGCTTGATTCACGAGTACGCGAGCGAGGCGGACTTGATGTTATGTACTCTTCCGTCAGGCGGGCCCAACATGCCCTCTGAACTGAACGTGAACGAGATTCTCTTTCATGTTCGGTCGTTATTCGGGAAACACCCGACCTGGAGGAGGAGTGGATCTAAGATCCATTTCTCGTGGGTCTCTCGAGTTCCTTAAAGGGAAAGCGGGAGGCCCGTTATGCGTATTACGGCAACTCGTGCGTTCGTGGGACGAGGGGGGCGACGGCATCCTGTTGCAGCAGGAGTCGTCCCCCTCGTCCCGTTGACGCCCCGTCAGGCACAACAAAGGCGACTCGACATGACTCAACACCAATTCCCCATGTTCGTCACCCCGAATGAGGCAGGTGTCATCCCAATCGTTGTCGGCTACTCAGCGTATCTGCTCGGTCACTCTCATGTGTCGCGAACTCCCGAGCCCGACACGGACGAGGCCGCCGACGGTGACGACTCCTCCGCGTAGGCGGCCGGCATGGCCTCGTCGCGAGGGACGCGGGTCGGGCGCTCATCCCGGGGCGCCGCGATCGGGCTGCTGGTCTCGCCGACCGCGCTGGGCGGCGGCTCGGGCCTCGCCGCCAAGGTCTGGCTGGACGCGCCGTCGGCGGCGGCCCTGGAATACGCCGGAGGGGTGATGGCGGCCGGCTACGTCTTCGCGATCGTGGCCCTCGTCTGGCAGCAGCTGCCCCGCGTGATGACCGCCTGGGCGGAGCTGAGGCAGGGAGACCGGCTGGCCAGGGAGCTGGCCGTGCACCCGGCGGCCGTCGAGGCGTACGAGAGACTGCTGCAGGCCAGGCTCGGCTGCCACGCCATCGAGAACGGGGCGATCGACAGCACCGACATCGTGCTGATCGCCCAGGGACGGCCCGGCGGCAAGCGTCACTCGCCCGGCCGGACCAAGCCCGTCTCGTAGGCGTAGACGATCGCCTGGGCCCGGTCGCGCAGGCCGAGCTTCATCAGCACCCGCCCCACGTGTGACTTGACCGTCTGCTCGGCCACCACCAGCTTGCCGGCGATCTCCTGGTTGGACATCGCCTGGGCGACCAGGGTGAGCACCTCGGTCTCGCGCTCCGTCAGGCCGGCCAGCCGCCGCGCCTCCGGAGCGCGAGGCCCGCCCAGCCGGGCGAACTCGCGGATCAGCCGCCTGGTGACCGCCGGCGCGATCAGCGCGTCGCCGGCCGCGACGACCCGCACCGCCTCGGCCAGTTGCGCGGCCGAGGCGTCCTTGAGCAGGAATCCGCTGGCGCCCGCCCGCAGCGCCTCGTAGACGTAGTCGTCGAGGTCGAAGGTGGTGAGGATGAGCACCTTGGGGCCCTCGCCGCCGGACAGCAGCCGCCTGGTCGCCTCCAGCCCGTCCATGACCGGCATCCGCACGTCCATCAGCACCACGTCGGGGGCGAGCGCGGCGGCCCGCTGGATCGCCTGCGCGCCGTCGGCCGCCTCTCCCACCACCTCGATGTCGGGCTGCGCGCTCAGGAACACGCCGAACCCGGTCCGCACCATGCCCTGGTCGTCGGCGATCAGCACCCGGATCACTTCGTCCCCTCCGCTCCCGCGATCGGCAGCCTGGCCGCCACCCGGAATCCGTCTTCCTCGGCCGGCCCCGCCTCCAGGACGCCGCCGAGCAGCGCCGCCCGCTCCCGCATGCCCACCAGCCCCTGGCCGGCCCCCGGGGCGCCGCCGGGCGTCGCGCCGGGCCCGTTGGCGACCCGTAAGAGCAGGTCGTGGTCGTCGCGGGCGATCTCGATCGCAACCGCCGCGCCGGGCGCGTGGCGCATCGCGTTGCTGAGCGACTCCTGCAGGATCCGGTAGGCCGACAGGCCTACGGCGGGCGGCAGCCCGTCGAGCGAGCCGGGCCGCTTGATCAGCACGGCCAGCCCGGCGGAGCGGGCGTGGGCGACCAGGTCGTCGATCCGGTCGAGGCCGGGCAGCGGCGCGGTGTCGGTGCGTCCGTTCTGGTCGCGCAGCACGCCGAGCACCTGGCGCAGCTCGGCGATGGCCTCCAGCGACAGCGCGCGGATCTCGGCCAGGCCCGCCTCCAGCCGCGCGGGATCGCCCGCCGCCTCCAGTGGCACCGCCTCGGCCTGGATGGCGATCACCGACATGTGGTGGGCGACGACGTCGTGCAGCTCGCGCGCGATGCGGGCGCGTTCGGCGAGCACCGCCTGGGCGCTCTCGGCCACCTGGGTGCGGTGCTCCTCCTCGACCAGCTTGGCCGTGGCGGTGCGGCGCACGCGCACGTTGTAGCCGAACGTGACGGCCACCGTCACCATCACCGTGCCGACGATCATGCTGTTGGGCTGGATGATCCACAGGGCGAGGACCGTGATGATCCAGGCCGCGAAGGCGATGTGCCGGTCACAGCGGACGGACACCGAGTAGAGCACCAGGAGATACATGATCGCCGCCCACGCCGGGTAGGGCATGCCGCCCTGCGGGAGGGTGATCGTGATCCCCACGAAGATCCAGAACGGCGCCAGCACGACGGCCGTCCGCCAGGCCGCGAGCGGCCACCGGTCACGCAGGGCGATCGGCGCGACCACGGCGCCGGCGGCCACGTAGATCAGCCCCTCCCACAACGGCTCGCCGACGCTCGCGTTCCACTCGATGACGTCGCCGGTCACGACGCCGAACAGGACCCAGGTCAGCAGCAGATCGGCCATCACCACGACATCGAGCCTCTGGAACGGCACGATCACGCGCAGCCGGCGCGGCACGGGCAGGTCGAGCCGCCGTGAACGAGGCGACGGCGGGTCGGCCTCTCCCCGCCACAGCGCGAGCGCGAAGGGGCTCACCACGGCCGAGATCACCCGACCAGCCTACGGGGGCGGGGTCCGCCTGGCGTCCCCCTCAGGTCTGACCATCACAGGTATGAGCTTACAAAATTACGATCGCTGTGAGCGAACACCGGCAGGGAAGGGAACATCGATGGGCTCCAATGAATTGAGTCTGTATAACTCAACCTTGAGGAGTTCGCATGAGTGAAAGCTTGATCCTTCCGGTGCTGCCGCTGGACGACGAGGTCGTCCTGCCCGGCATGGTGGTTCCGCTGGATCTGTCCGACTCCGAGGTGCGCGCGGCGATCGACGCCGCCCAGGCATCCGGGCTCAACAAACCGCGGGTGCTTCTCGTTCCCCGCATCGACGGACGTTATGGCGCGATCGGCGTGCAGGCCGTCGTGGAGCAGGTCGGCAGGCTGCCCGGCGGTGAGCCGGCCGCGGTGGTGCGCGGCGTCAGCCGGGTGCGCGTGGGCAGCGGGACGACCGGTCCCGGCGCCGCGCTCTGGGTGGAGGCCAGCACGATCGACTCCGTCGCCGTGGGGGAGCGCGCCCAGGAGCTGGCCAAGGAGTACAAGGCCCTGGCCACCACGATTCTGCAGAAGCGCGGCGCCTGGCAGGTGGTCGACCAGGTCAACCAGATCGACGACCCGTCCCTGCTGGCCGACAGCTCCGGCTACACCCCCTGGCTGACCACCGCCCAGAAGGTCGAGCTGCTGGAGGCCGCCGACCCGGCCGACCGGCTGGCCAGGCTGATCGAGTGGTCGCGCGACCACCTCGCCGAGCTCGACGTGGCCGAGACGATCCGCAAGGACGTCCAGGAGGGCATGGAGAAGCAGCAGCGGGAGTTCCTGCTGCGTCAGCAGCTCGCCGCGGTCCGCAAGGAGCTCAAGGAGCTCAACGGTGACTCCACCGAGACCGAGGAGGAGGACTATCGGGCCCGCGTCGAGGCCGCCGACCTGCCGGAGAAGGTCCGCGAGGCCGCGCTCAAGGAGGTCGACAAGCTGGAGCGGACGTCCGACCAGTCTCCGGAGACCGGCTGGATCCGCACCTGGCTCGACACGGTCCTCGACATCCCCTGGAACGAGCGGACCGAGGACGTCTACGACATCACGGGCGCACGGGCGGTGCTCGACGCCGACCACACCGGCCTCGCCGACGTGAAGGACCGCATCATCGAGCACCTGGCCGTGCGCAAGCGCCGCCAGGAACAAGGGCTCGGCGTGGTGGGCGGCCGCCGCAGCGGCGCCGTGCTGGCCCTCGCCGGCCCTCCCGGAGTGGGCAAGACGTCGCTGGGCGAGTCCGTGGCCCGCGCCATGGGCCGGAAGTTCGTCCGGGTCGCGCTGGGCGGCATCCGGGACGAGGCCGAGATCCGCGGCCACCGGCGCACCTACGTCGGCGCGCTGCCCGGCCGCATCGTCCGGGCGATCCGCGAGGCCGGCTCGATGAACCCGGTCGTGCTGCTCGACGAGGTGGACAAGGTCGGCGCCGACTACCGCGGCGACCCCACCGCGGCGCTGCTCGAAGTGCTCGACCCGGCGCAGAACCACACGTTCCGCGACCACTACCTCGAGGTCGAGCTGGACCTGTCCGACGTGCTCTTCCTAGCCACGGCCAACGTCCTGGAGGCCATCCCCGGGCCGCTGCTCGACCGGATGGAGGTCGTCACCCTCGACGGCTACACCGAGGACGAGAAGGTGGCGATCGCCCGCGACCACCTGCTGCCCCGGCAGCTGGAGCAGGCCGGCTTCACGGCCGAGGAGGTCACCGTCGAGGACGCCGCGCTGCGCAGGCTGGCCGCCGAATACACCCGTGAGGCAGGGGTCCGGTCGCTGGAGCGTTCGGTCGCCCGGGTGCTGCGCAAGATCGCGGCGGGCGGCGAGCTGCCCGTCACGGTCGGCGAGGACGACCTGACCGGCTACCTCGGCCGGCCCCGGTTCGTGCCGGAGTCGTCGCTGCCCGAGGCCAAGCAGCGCACCTCGGTGCCGGGCGTGGCCACGGGCCTCGCGGTCACCGGCGCCGGCGGCGACGTGCTCTACGTGGAGGCGTCGCTGGCCGACCCCGAGACCGGTGACACCGGGCTCACGCTGACCGGCCAGCTGGGCGACGTCATGAAGGAGTCGGCCCGGATCGCGCTGTCCTACCTGCGCTCCCACGGAGCGGAGCTGGAGCTGCCCGTCACGGCGCTCAAGGACCGCTCGATCCACGTCCACTTCCCGGCGGGCGCCGTGCCCAAGGACGGACCCTCGGCCGGTGTGACGCTGACGACCGCGCTGGCCTCGCTGCTGTCGGGCCGCCAGGTCCGCGGTGACGTGGCGATGACCGGCGAGATCTCGCTCACCGGGCGGGTCCTGCCGATCGGTGGCGTCAAGCAGAAGCTGCTGGCGGCGCACCGGGCGGGCATCTCCACGGTGCTCATCCCGGCCCGCAACGAGCCGGACCTGGACGACGTGCCCGAGGAGGTGCGCGGCGAGCTGACCATCCACACGGTCAGCGACGTGCGCGAGGTCCTCGACATCGCCCTCAGCCCGGCGCAGGTCGCCGCCACGGCCGCGGCCTGATCTCCGTCGCCCCGCCGTGTCCCCTCCAGGGGTACGGCGGGGCAGCCGCACAGATGGACAAATCATTCATCGCTTTGACCGGATGATTCGTTCATGCTCCTATGAGGGCATGCTCTACGCCACGCCTTCGCTCGACCCCGCCGACCAGGCGGTTCTCGCCGAGATCGAGGACATGCGGCGCGACCTGAAATACCGGCTCGCCGAGACCCACCGCTGGGACGGACAGCTCCGCAGGCAGCTGCAGGCGCGCGCGATCCAGGGGTCCAACGCCATCGAGGGCTACCGGGCCAGCGTCGAGGACATCGAGTCGATCATGTCGGGGGAGGAGCCGCTGGAGACCTCCGGGTCCGTGGCCCGCGAGATCGCCGGCTACCAGCAGGCCCTGACCTACATCCAGTCGCTCTCACGGGCTCCGGCGTTCCGCTACGACACGGGGCTGCTCAACGCGCTCAACTTCATGATGATCGGCCACCACCGCAACACCACTCCGGGGATGGTGCGACCGGGCGGGATCTACATTCGCGACTCCGTATCCGGCGCGGTGGTCTACGAGGGGCCCGACGCCGATCTGGTGCCAAAGCTGCTGGACGAGCTGATCGAGTGGCTCAACGACGGCGACCTGGGCGTTCCGAGCTATGTGAGAGCCGCCATGGCGCACCTCAACCTGGTCAAGGTCCACCCCTGGAGAGACGGCAACGGCCGGATGTCCAGGGCGCTGCAGACGCTCGTCCTGGGCCGGGACCAGATCACAACGCCCGAGTTCTGCTCGATCGAGGAATGGCTCGGTCAGCAACGCACCACCATCGATTACCTCGACGTCCTGGGAGAAGTCGGCCGCCGACAGTGGAGCCCGCACGGCGACACGCTCGCCTGGGTGCGGTTCTGTCTGCGCGCCCATCACATGCAGTCCCAGCGCGTACGCCAGCGGCTCGCCGAGGCCGGTGAGATCTGGACGCTGCTGGAGAAGCAGGTCGACGCCGACGGGCTCAACACCAGGACGGTGTCGGCGCTCTACGAGGTCTTCGGCACCCGGAGGCTGCGCCGGAGCCGCTACCAGGCCGACGAGTCCCTGAGTCAGGGGCAGGCGGCCCGGGACCTGCGTGATCTGGCCGCCAAGGGGTGGCTGTCGCCCTACGGGGAGACCAAGGGCCGTTTCTACGCCCCCGGCCCGCGCATGGTCGAGATCAAGGCGGAGTTCGCCGGGAAGGCGACCCCCCTACGCGACCCCTACGTCCAGGCCAGGTGAGCCAGATCACGCCCACTGTCCGGAATAGCGGCATGTGCGGCGATCGTTAGCAGGGGCGTGAACGAGGCATACGCGAACGACCTGGGCGCCCGCGGCGTCATGTGCTGTCGCATGTGTATGGGGCGAATGTGCGCCATGGGCTGTCAGGCCCGCTGAGCGACCCCCGACCGTTCCTCCTCCGATAGGTCCCCCATGATCACCCCTGTTTTCGTGCTGCGCAGGCTGAGCCATCTCCCCTTCCATCCCGGCATGCACTGACCTCGTCCGGCTCTCGACGATGGCGTTGTCGGCTTCCAGCGGCGTGTCCGCTGTCATAAGTGGGGATTTTTCGTGATCCAGGCATCCGGCCTGCACAAGTCGTACGGCGAAACCGTCGCTCTTGACGGCGTCGACCTGCACGTACGCGAAGGCGAGATCTACGGCGTGCTCGGCCGGAGCGGCGCGGGCAAGAGCACCCTGCTGCGCTGCGTCAACCTGCTCGAACGGCCCGACCGGGGCACGGTCACCGTGGCCGGGCAGGAGCTGACCGCGCTGCGCAGCGGCGAGCTGAACCACGCCCGCCGGCGCATCGGCATGATCCACCAGCACTTCGCGCTGCTGTCCTCGCGCACCGTCGCGGCGAACGTGGCCTTTCCCCTCGAAGTCATGGGCGTCGCCCGGGCCGAGCGCGAGCGCAGGGTCGCAGAGTTGCTGGACCTCGTGGGTCTCGGTGGACGGGGCGGTGACCGGCCGCACCAGCTGTCCGGCGGTCAGAAGCAGCGCGTCGGCATCGCCCGGGCGCTCGCCGGCGACCCCGCGGTGCTGCTGTCGGACGAGGCCACCTCGGCGCTCGACCCGGCCACCACCCGGTCGATCCTCGACCTGCTCAAGCGGCTCAACGCCGAGCTGGGCCTGACGATCCTGCTGATCACCCACGAGATGAACGTCGTCAAGAGCGTCTGCGATTCGGTCGCCATCATGGCCGGCGGCCGGATCGAGGAGTCGGGCTCCATCGCCGGCCTGATCAGGACGCCCGGCTCGCGGCTGACCAGGGAGATCTTCCCACTGCCCGAGCCGGCTCCGGCGGGTTCGGTGACCCTCACCTTCACCGGCGACCCGCAGCGTCCGGTGGTGTCGGAGGTGGTGCGCAAGTTCGGCGTCGAGGTCAGCATTCTCGGCGGCTCGATCGAGGACCTCGCGGGAGGGGCCGTCGGCCGCCTCCGCGTCGCGCTCACCGGGGAGGCCGCCCCCGCCCTGGCCTACCTGCGCGAGCGTGGCCTGCTGGTGGAGGTGGCCCGATGACCTGGGACGAGATGGCGCCCCTGCTGTGGGAGTCGACCGGGCAGACGGCCCTCATGGTCGGCTGGTCCACCGTGTTCACCGTGCTGTTCGGGCTGCCGGTCGGTGTGGCGCTGGTGGTGTTCGACCGGGGCGGGCTGCGGCCCCTCCCGGTGCTGAAGTCCGTGCTGGGCGTCATCGTGAACGTGGGCCGGTCGCTGCCGTTCATCGTGCTGATGATCGCGATCATCCCGTTCACCCGGCTGGTCGTCGGCACCACCATCGGGACCGCCGCCGTGGTCGTGCCGCTCACCGTCGGCGCGGTGCCGTTCTTCGCCCGGCTCGTCGAGACCGCCCTGCGTGAAGTGGGCTCGGACGTGGTGCAGGCCGCCCAGGCCATGGGGGCGAGCCGTACGGCGATCGTCCGGAAGGTGCTGCTGCCCGAGGCGATGCCCGGGCTGGTGGCCGGGCTGACCGTCACGGTCGTCGCGCTCATCGGCTACTCGGCGATGGCCGGGACCATCGGCGGGGGAGGGCTGGGCGACCTGGCCGTCAGGTACGGCTACCAGCGGTTCGAGACCCTGCTCATGATCGTGACCGTGGTGCTGCTGGTCGTGATCGTGCAGCTGATCCAGAGCTTGGGCGACGCGGTCGCCCGGCGTCTATCACACAGTAAGTAAGGAAAAATCATGAAACTTCGTGCCATCGCGGGAGTTGTCGCTCTTGCCGTGTCGCTCACCGCGTGCGGGGCGTCGCAGTCCGCCACCGGCGCGCCAGCGGCGGAGTCCGCGGACACCGTGCTCAAGGTGGGCGCCAGCCCGGTCCCGCACGCCGAGATCCTCACCTTCGTCAAGAACGACCTCGCCCCGGCCGCCGGGCTCAAGCTTGAGATCGTCGAGTTCACCGACTACGTGCAGCCGAACGTGCAGCTCGCCGAGGGCGGGCTGGCCGCCAACTTCTTCCAGCACAAGCCCTATCTGGACGACTTCAACGCCTCCAAGGGCACCGAGCTGAGCTTCGTCACCCCCGTCCACCTGGAGCCGCTCGGCCTCTACTCCAGGAAGGCCGCCGATCTGGCCGCGCTGCCCGAGGGCGCCACGGTCGCCGTGCCCAATGACGCCACCAACCTGGGCCGTTCGCTCAAGCTGCTCGCCGACAACGGCGTGGTCACCCTGAAGGAGGGGGCCGGCACCTCGGCGACCGAGCGCGACGTGACCGGCAACCCGAAGAAGCTCGTCTTCAAGCCGCTGGAGGCCGCCCAGCTGCCGCGCTCGCTGGACGACGTCGACGCCGCGGTGATCAACGGCAACTACGCCATCGAGGCCGGTCTCAAGCCGGCGTCGCAGGCCCTGGCACTGGAGAAGACCGAGGCCAACCCGTACGTCAACGGGCTGGTCGTGCCGGCCGGGCACGAGAAGGACGCGAACATCGTGACCCTCGGCAAGCTGCTCCAGGACCCGAAGGTCAAGGAATTCATCCAGCAGAAGTACGAGGGCTCGGTAATCCCGGCAGAATGATATTGAAAACGCAGACAAGATCGGAAATATCGGCATTTGGGCCCGATAGCGTACTTAAAGCGAAATGTAAGTGAGTGGCAATCTCCTCGGCGTACCAATACGGGGACAGCAAAACCTCTCCCGAGGAGGACCCAAGTGCGACTCGTTTCGCGCATTCTGATCGGCGCCGCCGCCGCTGCCTCAATGGTGGCTCTGGGCGCGCCCGTCGCCGCGAACGCGGCGACCACGTCCGCATCGTCCGCCACAACGGCGGCCTCGTCGTCCTACTTCCAGGACGACTGGGGACCCTATTTCTCCAGCGACCACAAGGCCAGGGCCCGGGGCCAGGTCACCGTGGAGAAGCAGCCCTACAAGCACTGGTACTGGAAGACCCACGTGGTCAAGCACAAGGTGTGCAAGGACGGCAAGTTCGGCAAGAAGTGCAAGGTTGTTTTCAAGAAGCACAAGAAGCACGCGTGGGTCTGGAAGCACCGCTACGTCTTCACCGTCGACAGCACCCTGCGCAACCACAAGTGGTGGGGTGGCAAGAAGTGCGCATGGGAGACCTTCAAGGTGGTCGGCCACGACGGCCACACGTACTTCAAGAGCTTCCGCAACTGCGAGAAGTTCCCGGCCCACTACTCGTTCTCCGGTAAGGACGCCGCCCACATCTACGTGGACGTGAGCAGAGGCCACTTCGGTGGTCCGACCGGTCACCACTCCGGCTGGAAGGACGTTTACCACGCCGCTCCCTGACCGGGTCTGACGGAATCGCGGTCCTCGCGCGGGGATCGCGATTTCGTCGTGCCCGCCGACCCTGGCGCCCGGCGTGGGCAACCGAATAGTGTTCGGTTCATGCATCCGGGAGCCATCGCAGCAGTAACCCCAGACAAGCCCGCTGTGATCATGGCGGGCTCCGGCCAGGTCGTCACCTATCGCCAGCTCGACGAGGAATCGAACCGGCTGGCCCACCTGTTCCGAGCCTCGGGCCTACAGCCCGGTGACCATATCGCCTTCATGTTGCCCAACCACCCCCTGTTCCTGGCCATCGCCTGGGCGGCGCACCGCGCGGGGCTCTACTACACGGCGATCAGCTCACGGCTGCAGACCGACGAGCTCGCCTACATCGTGAACAACTGCGGCGCCCAGGTGTTCATCTCCAGCGCGAGCCTGGCGGACGTCGCCGTCTCCATCACCTCCGCCACGCCGGGCGTCGGGCTGCGGCTGATGCTCGACGGCACCGCCGAGGGCTTCGAGTCGTACGAGGACGCGGTGGCCGACCGGCCCGTGACGCCGATCGCCGACGAGTGCCAGGGCGCCGACATGCTCTACTCCTCGGGCACCACCGGCCAGCCCAAGGGCGTCAAACCGCCCCTGCCGCGGACCCCGATGTCCGAGCCGAACCTGCTGCTCCAGCTCATCACGGGTCTGTTCGGGCCGACGGCCGACAGCGTCTACCTGTCGCCCGCGCCGCTCTACCATGCGGCGCCGCTGCGCTACAGCATGGCGTTCCAGCGGATCGGCTCGACGGTCGTGGTGATGGAACGTTTCGATCCCGAGCAGTATCTGGAACTCGTCCAGAAGTACGGGGTCACGCACTCGCAGCTGGTGCCGACCATGTTCATCAAGATGCTCAAGCTGCCCGAAGAAACCCGGAAGAAGCACGACCTCTCGTCGCTGCAGTGCGCCATCCACGCGGCCGCTCCCTGCCCGGTCCCGGTGAAGCAGCAGATGATGGAGTGGTGGGGCCCGATCGTCCACGAGTACTACGCGGGCACCGAGGGCAACGGTTTTCTCTACGCCAGCCCGCAGGACTGGCTCGCGCACCCCGGCACCGTCGGCCGGTCGCTGTTCGGCACCGTGCACATCTGCGACGAGGAGGGCAACGACCTGCCTCCCGGCGAGCACGGCACGATCTACTTCGAGAGCGGCATCGTCTTCGAGTATCACGGCGACCCCGACAAGACCCGCTCGGTCCAGGACCCGAAGGGCCGGGGCTGGACGACGCTCGGCGACATCGGCTACCTGGACGCCGACGGTCTGCTCTACCTGACGGACCGCCGGTCGTACATGATCATCTCTGGCGGCGTGAACATCTACCCCCAGGAGGCCGAGAACCTCCTGTCCATACACCCCAAGGTCGCCGACGTGGCGGTCATCGGCGTGCCGGACGAGGAGATGGGCGAGCAGGTCAAGGCCGTGGTGGAGCCGATGCCCGACGTCGAGGCCGGGCCCGAGCTGGAGGCCGAGCTGATCGCCTACTGCCGCGAGCGCCTGGCCCACTTCAAGTGCCCCAAGTCGGTCGACTTCCGCGACGAGCTGCCACGCCACCCGACGGGCAAGCTCTACAAGCGGCTGCTGCGCGACGAGTACTGGCCGGCCAAGTAGCCGCCTCACACCCCCCGGTCCACCAGGCCGGGGGGCTCGGGCCCTGGACCTCACCGCGCTCAGGCGGAAGGCGCCCGAGGAGTCCGCGGACAGGCCCGGGAAGCCAAGAGAGATTTCTCACGGCCCGGATCGGGCACGGAGGGTGCGTTCGACCAGCGGTGATAAAGCGTGCGTCAGGCTTCCCAGGAACCTTGGATCAGCGGCTTAACGTGCACTTACACGCGTCTTGGCACTCTTGAGTCATCGGGACTTGAGGAGACGAGATGAACGCGTACGAGCCTCGCGAGCAGGGCAACGGCGGCTGGAGCCAGTTCGGTGACACGCCGCCCTCCGCCGGGGGCTTCCCCCGGCGAGACACCGTCATCATGCAGCAGCCTCCGCCCCCGCCGCCCCCGAGGAAGCCGGGCGTCTCCGTGGGGCGCAAGGCCGTCGCCGGGCTGGCGCTGGCGGCCATGGCGATCGGCGGCGGCGTCGTGGGGGCCGTCGTCGCCACCTCGTTCCAGGACACCACTGTGGTCTCCGCGCCGAGCCCGGTGTTCAAGCAGGCCGGCAACCAGCTCTCCGTCGCCGAGGTCGCGCGGAAGGTGCAGCCGTCGGTCGTGATGATCCAGGGCAGCTCCGGTGAGGGCTCCGGCGTGGTGCTCTCGGACGACGGGCTCATCCTCACCAACAACCACGTCGTTGTGGGCGCCGGGCAGGGCGGCGGTCAGATGACCGTCAAGTTCAGCGACGGCAAGACGGCCAAGGCCTCGGTCGTGGGGACCGACCCGGCCACGGACCTCGCGGTCATCAAGGCGGAGGGCGTGTCGGGGCTGACCGCCGCGTCACTCGGCGACAGCGACCAGCTCAACGTCGGCGACGCCGTCCTGGCCATCGGCAGCCCGCTCGGCCTCGACGGGTCGGTCACCGCGGGCATCGTCAGCGCCCTCGACCGCACGCTCACCGTCGGCGGCGAGCAGGAGCAGCGGCAACTGCCGCCCGGCTGGGGCCAGAGCGGTGAGGCGAGCCAGGCCACCACGATCGCCGGCGCCATCCAGACGGACGCGGCGATCAACCCGGGCAACTCCGGTGGCGCCCTGGTCGACGCGGCGGGCCGGCTGATCGGTATCAACACCGCCATCGCCACGGGCGGTGGCAGCGGCAGCATCGGGGTGGGCTTCGCGATCCCCATCAACACCGCCAAGCAGGTGTCCGAGCAGCTCATCAGCAACGGCAAGGTCAGCCACGCGTTCCTCGGGGTGAGCGTGACCGATGCCAGCGGTGACGTGCCCGGCGCGCTCATCCGCCAGGTGACGGCCGGAAGCCCGGCGGAGAAGGCGGGTCTGAAGCAGGGCGACCTCATCACCAAGATCGGTGACAAGGCCGTCGACGGCGGCGACACGGTTGTGGGGCAGGTCAGAGGTTTCAAAGTAGGCCAACAGGTACAGATCACATATATGAGGGACGGTAAGACGAGTAACGTCACCGTCACCCTCGAAGAGAAGAAATAACCGGACCCCCTCACGGACGGGTGTGCCGTCGAGATCGCTGCGGACTTGGCGGCACACCCCCCGCTTCGAGAGACCGGGACGGCTCAGGCGAACCTGCGGCCCTCGTCACGCCGGTACGCCCAGACCGCCGCCACCGCCGCGGCCACCGTCCACACCGCGAGCATGACCAGACCGGCCGGGTCGGCGGCGGATCCGGTGGTGGCGCTCCAGACCAGCTCCACCGCGCCGCGGCTCGGCACGTACGGCGAGAGGGCCTGGACGAAGTCCGGCATGATCTGCGGCGGCAGGAACAGGCCGCCCAGGATGCACATGGGGAAGAACAGCAGCTGCGACACGGCGATCGCCGCCTTGGACGGCAGCGTGAAGCCGATGAACAGCCCGATCAGCATGAACGGGACGGACCCGGCCAGCAGGGCGCCGATCCCCAGCAGCAGCCGGGGCCAGGTGATCGCCGCCTCGGTGAACAGGGCCGCGATGACCAGCACCGGGATCACCGCGACCGCCATGATCGCCATGCTGGTGAAGATCCGCCCGGCGAAGCGCGGCAGCGGACCGGCGGGCAGAGTGCGCAGGTAGTGGTTCCACGGCTGCTCGCGGTCCTGGGAGACCGTGATGCTCAGCCCGATCAGAGCGGCCGAGATGGCGCCGATCATCATCATCGACCCCGTCGCCCGGGTCGCGGCGACAGGGTCGGCGGCGGCGAACGGCACCACGAACGCCAGCATCGACGCGGCCGGGAAGAAGGCGCTCGCCACCCAGCTGATCGGGATCCGCATCTGCTCCAGCATCTGATAGCGGGTGTGGGTGAGGATCAGGCTAGACATGCGTGCTCTCCTTCGACGTCGTTTCCTCTGAGGTCGTTTCCTGCGAGGTCGTCTCCTGCGAGGTGATGGCCAGGAACGCCTCTTCGAGGGTGGTCGGCCTGATCTCCAGCCCGGAGAACGGCGTGCCGCTCCGCACCAGCTCGACGACCAGCCGGTCAGGGTCCGCGGTGACCAGATGGGTGCGGCCCTCGGCGTGCTCGACGCCCAGCACCCCGGGCAGCTCGGGCAGGGTGCCGGCGACCAGTGAGACGCGCCGCACCCCCACCACGTCGCGCACCGCCTGGACGGTGTCGTCGGCCAGCACGCGGCCGTGGCCGACGACCACCACCCGCTGCGCGAGGGCCTCGATCTCCTCCAGGTAGTGGCTGGTGAGCAGGACGGTGCCGCCCTCCTCGTGGAACGATCTGATGCCGTCCCAGAGCGTGCGCCGGGCCTCCACGTCGAGCCCGGTGGTCGGCTCGTCGAGGAAGACCATCTTCGGCCGGCCCGCGAACGCCAGCGCCACCGCCAGCCGCCGCCTCTGCCCGCCGGACAGGCCGCCGACCTGCCGCTTGGCCAGGTCGCCCAGCCCGAAGCGGTCGAGCAACTCCGGCGTGGCGACCCGGTCGGGGAAGTGCGCGGAGACGAAGTCCACGATCTCGGCGACCCGCAGCACCTCGGGCAGGCCAGTCTCCTGCGGCGTGACGCCGACGTGCCGCCGAATCAGGGGATCGCGGGGAGAGCCGCCGAACAGCTCGACCGTGCCGGACGTCGGGCGGCGCAGGCCGACGAACAGGTTGATGAGGGTGGACTTGCCCGCCCCGTTGGGGCCGAGCAGGCCGACCAGCTCGCCCGCCCGGATGTCGAGTGACACCCGATCGAGCGCGACCACGTCACCGTAGCGACGGGTGACCTCCGCTGATCTGGCGAGAACGGCCATCAGTTTCCTCCAGCGGTGTCGAGCAGGGCGCGGATGGCCCTGGTGTAGTCGTCGAAGGCCAGCCGCCCGCGCTTGGTCAGCGACACGTACGTGACGGGGGTGCGGCCCTTGTGGGTCTTGGTGATCTGGACGTAGCCGGCGTCCTCGAGCTTGGTGAGGTGGACCGACAGGTTGCCCGCGGTCATGCCGAGCAGCTCCTTGAGTGCGGGGAAGGCCATCTCGTTGCCGTCGGCCAGCGTGTTGAGGGCGGACACCACCCGCAGCCTGGCCTGCGCGTGGATCACCGGATCCAGCTCCGGCAGCGACCCTTCGGCGGTCACGGGCGCCGCCGGAACCACAGACCGGCGGCGATGAACCCGCCCCCCAGCAGCACGGCGGTCAGCAACGCGTGCCATCCGGGGCCGAGCAGGACGCCGCTGGCGTCGACGGCCACCACCCAGGTGCCGACGAAGAACATCCGCCAGTCGAGCCAGATCGCCCCGCCGGCCATGTAGAGGATCCCGACCACCAGCAGGGACGCGCCGGCCCAGACGAGCCCGGCTTCGGCCGGCGGCAGCATGGGGGAGATCCGGATCGCGATGACCGACATCAGCAGGAACCCGGCGAACCAGGTGTAGCCGTACATCGTGCCGCGGGCGGAGTTGTCGCCGCGGGTCTGCGCGCTCTGCTTCGTGATCCCGTAGGCGGCCACGGCTCCGGCCACCAGCTGCGCGCCCATCAGCGTGGCCAGCGCCTGCGCCTCGGTGATCGGCGCGTACGGCGTGCCGTCGAGCCCGTAGTGCAGGAAGTACGCGGTGAAACCGATGGCCCAGGCGACGCCCCACGGCACGTACTGCAGCAGTGGGTTGCCTCTCAGCTGCCTGACGGTGTCGGCGCGTTGCCGTTCGATGAGCCGGAGGGTCTCCTCGGGGCTGGGGGCCCGCTCGCTCTCGTCTACCATCGCAACCTCTCTCATCGTCAAACTGGTTTGTACTTTAAACCAGCTTGCGATGCCAACACAAGCCCTGATGGGCTCAGGTTGGGGGACCGGCCGCTCAGCGCCTGGTCAGGACCTCGGACTCCCACAGGTCGCGGTAGTAGCCCGGCTCGGTGACCAGCCGGTCGTGGGGGCCGCGCTGGATCACGCGGCCCTCCTCCAGCACGATGATCTCGTCCACCCGCTCCAGGCCGCTGAGCCGGTGGGTGACGAGCAGCGTGGTGCGGTCGTGGGTCGCGTCGAGCAGGTCGGCCATGAGGCCGTCGGCCGTCGTCTCGTCGAGCGCCTCGGCGGGCTCGTCGAGCAGCAGCACCGGCGGGTCGTAGAGCAGGGCCCGGGCGAGCGCCAGCCGCTGCAACTGGCCGCCGGACACGGTCCGGCCGTCCTCGCCGAGCTCGGTGTCCCACCCAGTGCGCTCGACCCAGTGCTCCAGCCGGGCCTCCCGCACGGCACGCGTCAGCCCCTCGTCGTCCGCGTCGGGCCCCGCCAGGCGCAGGTTGTCACGCAGCGTGGTCTGGAAGATGTACGGATCCTGGGTGAGGCCGGTCATCAGGGTGCGGACGTCGTCGGAGGCCAGCTCGCGGATGTCGACGCCGTTGACCCGGACGCTGCCCGACTCGGGCTCGGCCAGCCGCATCAGGGCCGCCAGCAGCGTGCTCTTGCCCGCTCCGCTCGGCCCCACGAGCGCGACGCGCCTGCCGGGGGTAAGGGTCAGCGACACCCCGTCGACGGCCGGCCGCCCCTGGGCGCCCGGATGGCGCACCACCAGGTCCTCGACCTCGACGGTGAGCGGCCCCGCCGGGACGGGCGCGGGGGAGGAGGGCTCGGTGACGGCGGGACTGGTGGAACGGACGTCCTTCAGCCGCCGCAGCGCCGCCGTGATGCCCGCCATGCGCTCGCCCGCCGCGGCCAGCGGCAGCACCGGCTCGAACGACACCAGCGCGGTGAGCGCGAGGACGGCCGTGGCCACGCTGCCCACTCCGGCGTCCTGGGCGAGCAGGACGATGGCCGCGACCGTGAGCCCCTGCGTGAGCGTGCCGCCCGCCAGGGCCAGGGCGTGCACCCGGGCCTGGCGGCGTTCGAGCGTGGCCAGCGCCGTGTCCGCGTGCCGCGCCTGGTCCAGGGCGCGGTCGCCGGCGCCGTAGGCGGCCAGGTCGGCGGAGCCGTGCACGAGGTCGGTCACGCGCCCGGCCAGCGCCGCCCGCGCCGGGGCGATCCTGGCCGACCAGCGGCGGGCCGCGGTGGCCGTGACGACGGGCAGCAGCACGCCCGCCACGACCAGCCCCGTGACCAGCGCCAGCGCGGAGACCGGCAGCACGAACAGCCCGAGGACCACGGCCGCCAGCGCCGTGAGCGCGGCCGCGGCGGCCGGCAGCAGGCACCGGACGAGCAGGTCCTGGACGGCTTCGGTGTCGTCGACCATCCGGCTCAGCAGGTCGGCGCCGCCGTGCCGGGGCCGCTGAGGCGGGATGAGCGACTCGTACAACCGCTCGCGGGTGCCGGCCTGGGCGCGCAGCGCCACGTCGTGGCCGGTGAGCCGCTCGGCGTAGCGGAAGACGCCCTTGCCGGTCGCGAACGCCCGGGTCGCCACGATCGCCACGCTGAGCGCGGTCAGCGGCGGCTGCTCGGCGGCCCGCGTGATCAGCCACGCGGCGGCGGCGATCAGCCCGAGCCCGGCGAGGTCGGCCGCCGCGCCCGCGAGCACGGCCCAGCCGAGCCGGATCCCCATCCGCCGGTTCACGCGACCCTCCCCATGTCGCCCGCGTGCTCCGTCCGGTGGTGCGTCCTGGGCGGATCCGCCGTCTTCAGGCGTGGTGAGGACGTCATCGAAGGCTCCCCAGGTCGGTCACGGCGGCGGTGTCGGAGACCAGCCGGCCCTCGTGGACACGGACGACGCGGTCGGCGAGGTCGATCATGGCGGGGCGGTGGGCCACGATGATCGCGGTCCGGCCACGGCTCAGCTCGGCGGTGGCGGCCACCACCGCCGCCTCGCTGCGGCCGTCGAGCCGGGCCGTGGGCTCGTCGAGCAGCAGCACCGAGGCCCCGGGACGGCAGAACGCCCTGGCCAGAGCGATGCGCTGACGCTGGCCCGCCGACAGGTTGGCGCCCCGCTCGCCCACCTGGGTGTCGTAGCCGGCCGGGAGTCGCTGGACGAACTCGTCGGCGTGAGCCGCCGTGGCGGCCCGGCGTACCTCCTCCAGGGAGGCCGAGGGGACGCCCAGGCGGATGTTGTCGGCCACCGACGTGGTGAACAGGTGGGGGCGCTGGGGGACGAACGCCAGCGACGCGCGCCAGGCGTCGAGGTCCAGGTCGCGCAGGTCGGTCTCGCCGATGAGGACCCGGCCTGCCGAGGGAGTCACGAAGCCGAGGATGAGGTGCAGCAGCGTGCTCTTGCCGCCGCCGCTCTCACCCACCAGCGCGATGTGCTCGCCCGGCTCGATGGTGAGTGTGACGTGCTCCAGCGCGGCGTCGTCGCGGCCGGGGTAGCGCACGGTGACGTCGTCCAGGTGGATCCGGGCGGCGCCGGCCGGAGGGGCCGACGTGGCGCCGGGCGAGGTGATGGCGGGCGAGGCGGTGGCGGGCGAGGTGATGGCGGGCGAGGTGGTGGCGCCGGGCGGGGTGTCCGGGGTGCGGTCGAGGACGGCGAAGGCGGCGTCGGCGGCGGCGACGCCCTCCATCGAGGCGTGGAAGCGCGTGCCCATCATGCGCAGCGGCAGATACGCCTCGGGCGCGAGCAGCAGCACCAGCAGCGCGGTCGTCAGGTCGAGCGACCCGCCCAGCAGCCGCAGCCCGATCGGCACCGCGACCAGCGCGAGCGACAGCGACGCGCACAGCTCCAGGACCAGGGACGACAGGAACGCCACCCGCAGCGTGCGCATGGTGGCCGAGCGGTGCGCGTCGGCCACCCGCTCGATGACGGTCGCCTGGTAGCGGGCCCGGCCGAAGGCGCGCAGCGTGGGCAGGCCGCGCACCACGTCGAGGAAGTGGCCGCCGAGCCGGGACAGCGCGTGGAACTGGCGCTCGGTGACGGCCTTGGTCGTCATGCCCACCAGCGCGCCGAAGATCGGGATCAGCGGCAGCGTCAGCAGCACGATGATCGCGCTGGCCAGGTCGGCCGTGAAGAGCCGGATGAGCACCGCCAACGGCACCACGCCCGCGACGGCGATCGCGGGCAGGTAGCCGGTCAGGTAGGGGTCGAGGCCGTCGAGGCCGCGCCCGGTGAGCGTGACCAGCTCTCCCGAGCGGTGGCTGGTCAACCTGGCGGGGCCGAGCTCCTGGAAGCGGCCCAGCAGCCGCTGCCTGAGCGCCGACTTCACCCCCGTGGCGGTGCGCCCGGCGAACACCCCCTGTGTCCAGGCCAGCAGCGCCCGCAGGCCGACCACGGCGACGACGCCGGTCAGCGCCGTGACGGCGAACCGGCCGGACAGCACCCCGGCGAGCAGCTCGGCTTGGACCAGCACGAGCAGGCCCGCCAGCACCGCCGCCGCCAGGGTGACGGCCAGATGGCGGCGGACCGACCGCTCGGCCCGCATGAGGCGCAGAAGATCTTTGTGCACGTGCCCTCAGAAGAACGATGGGATCCGGTCGGTGCCCTTTCCCGGATGGAAGGTGCGCCATACCCATACTTGCGCGGCGACCATGACGGGCGCGAACGGAAGGACCATGACGCTGAGCACACTTAGCGTAGAGGACGGTGCGCTGTGCTCCAGAAGGTACGGCGCGCCGCCCGCGAGCACGACGACCGCCGGGAGCGCCGCCAGCGCCCCCGAGACCAGGAGAGCGCGGCCCGGACGCGGGACCTCGGCCGAGCCGGGCGACCGCCGGCCCAGGAAGGTCCAGCCGTGCCAGGCGAACAGCGCCGTCACCAGCACGCCCAGCAGCAGCCCCACCGGGTGCAGCGGCGACCCGCCGGGCCCCGCGGCGACGGCGTACAGGACGAGGCCCCAGCCGAACGACAGCGTCAGCGAGCCGAGCGTGATCATCAGGTCCCAGAACCGCCGCCAGGCCGCGCCGTCGAGCCGGCGCCGGAACCACAGCCCGGCGTCCCGGACGACCCAGCCCAGCAGCATGGCCACCACCAGCGGGTACAGCCCGAACAGGATCTCTCCTTCGAGCGCCGGGTAGACGCCGAAGAGCGTCCCGGCGAGCGCCACCAGCCAGACCTCGTTGGCCAGCACGAACGGCGCCATGGCCGCGACCATCCGGTCCCGGCTCTCCTGGGTCCGGCCGAGCACCGGCATCAGCAGCCCGACGCCCAGGTCGAAGCCCTCCAGTGCGAAGTAGCCGGCCAGCAGCAGCGCGAAGACGGCGAGCCAGATCAGTTCCATCCCGGGTCTCCTAGAGGCTCAGCGCGGGGGCGGGCCGGTCGTCGGCGGCGCCGAGGGTGAGGTCGCGCGGGCCGCGCCTGACCGCTCTGGCGATCAGCGCGTAGTCGGTGACCGCCAGCAGCCCCAGCACGACGGTGAAGCCGATCAGCGAAGTGGTGATCATGCCCGTGGTCAGTCCGGGGGACATGGCGTCGGCCACGGTGAGCCGCTGCCAGATCATCCACGGCTGCCGTCCCGTCTCCCGGGCCAGCCAGCCCAGGATGGCCAGCGCGAACGGCAGCGGTGTCAGGGCCACGAGCAGCGGATGGGCCCATCGCCGGCGCGGCAGCGAGCGGATCAGCGGCAGCATGAGGAACAGCACGACGAAGGAGAACAGGTTGCCGCCCTCCATCATCAACCCCAGCGGCACCCCGGCCGGGCCGTCGAACTTGCCCTCCTGGACCCCGCCGAACTGGCCGTATCCGAAGGCCACCGTGACGCTGATGCCGATCGAGGCAAGGACGACGCCGATGCGCATCGAGCCGGCGAAGAACTCCGTCTCCTCGCCCCGGCGGCGCAGCCGGTAGGCGCTCGCCCCGACCAGCACCATGCCGCCGGTGAACAGCCCGGCCCCGATCACGTGCGGGAACGAGAAGATCAGTGCCTTGTTGGTGAGCATCGCGCCGAAGTCGACCAGCTCCATCCGGTCACCCCTGACCACCGCGCCGGCGGGGTTCTGCAGGAAGGAGTTGGCCAGCATGATGAAGAAGGCGCTGGCGTAGGCCGTCGCCGTCACCAGCCAGACGCAGGCCACGTGGAGCCATTTCGGCAGCCGTCCCCAGCCGAAGATCCACAACCCGAGAAACGTCGATTCCAGGAAGAACGCCACCAGCGTCTCCATCGCCAGCGGCGCCCCGAACACGTCGCCCGCGTAGTGGGACAGCCCGCTCCACGACAGGCCGAACTGGAACTCCATCACCAGCCCGGTGACGATGCCCAGCGCGTAGTTGATGACGTAGATCTGGCCCCAGAACCGGGTCATCCGCAGGTGCAGCGCCTCACCGGACCGCGCCCAGCGGGTGTGCGTGATCGCCACCAGGGGCGCCAGCCCCAGCGTGAGCAGCACGAACAGGAAGTGGATGCCCCCCGTCACCGCGAACTGTAACCGGGCCAGATCGAGCGCTTCCATCACGCCGGCTCCTTAATCGTGCCTGCCTACATATAGACAGCCTACATGTAGGCTGGCTACGCAGCGCGCGATTGCCTAGGATCCAGGACATGAACCCCGACGCGCTCCGCGGTCACATGGACGCCCTCCTGCTGTCCGTGATCGAGGACGGGCCGTTGCACGGCTACGCCATCATCGAGGCGCTGCAGGAGCGGAGCGGGGGCGCGCTCAGTGTGCCGACCGGCACCGTCTATCCGGCGCTGCGCAGGCTGGAGCGCATCGGGCACCTGAGCAGCGAGTGGGCCACGGTGGGCGGGCGCCGGCGGCGCACCTACCGGCTGACCGGCTCCGGCCGGCGACACCTGGAGGAGGAGCGGTCGGCGTGGCGTGAGTTCGCCGGCGCGATCGGCAGCGTGCTGCGGCCCGGGGTCAGGCCGGCCGGGTGAGCCGGACGCAGCGGGTCGCCCCGTAGACCTGCAGACCCCAGAAGGCCGACGTCACCAGGTTGGCCAGCACGAGGGGCGCGAGGGTGCCGGCGGCGTGCGGCACGTCGGGGCCGAGGGTGAGCAGCAGGCTCAGCCCGCCGGTCACCGGCAGCGCGATGAGCACCAGCAGGCCCAGTGACCTGGTCACCAGTCGGGGCTCGCCGATCCGCCGGGAGCCGCGGCCCAGGGCGAGCAGGGCGAGCCCGCCGTAGACGCCGACGCCGAACTGCACCAGATCGAGCAGGAGCGAGACGGTGGAGTACCAGCCGGGCCGGGCGGCCCAGGCGCCCGGGTCGCCGGGGGAGAAGTGCCAGATCGCCGACCACATGAGCACGGTCGCCGGCACGCTGAGGAACAGCAGGGTCGCGAGCCACCGTCCGGCCGTGGCAGTCAGCTCCCGCTGGAGGCCCGGCGCCACCTCGGCGACCTGGCCGAACTCGTCCACGGCCAGGTGTTCGGCCTCCGCGCGCTCCAGCCCCTCGGCCTGCAGGGCCTCGGCCGCGTCGGTCAGGCTGTCGCGGGCCTCGACGACCAGGTCGCGCTTGGGGCCGGGAGGGCCGCACAGTGCCCGGCCGAGATCGGCCACGTAGTCGTCGATCAGCATGGCGCAAGTCTACGAAGCCCGCCCTCGGGGATCGATCAGGGATTTCCCTGATTCGTCCGGAGGGCTTGTTATGTAGGAAATTTCCTACATATAGTGGCCGGCATGTCCATCGCATCGATTCTCACCGTGACCGTGCCCGTCGCCGACCAGGAGCGGGCGCTCGCCTTCCACACCGGCGTCCTCGGCCTGGAGATCCGCTCCGACAACCCCTTCCCGATGGGCCGGTGGCTGACCGTCGCGCCCAAGGGCGCCGAGACCTCGCTCCTGCTCGCCTCCTGGTTCCCCGGCATGGCGCCGATCGGTGGCCTCGTCGTCACCTCGCCCGACCTCGACGCGCTGGCGGCCCGGCTGCGTGAGCACGGCACCGCCGTCGAGGGGCCCGACGACCAGCCGTGGGGACGCCAGTTGCTGTTCCACGACCCCGACGGCAACGGGTTCGTCGTCAGCCAGGCATGACGGCCGACCACGTGTTCACCGCGCTGGCCAGCCCGGCCAGGCGGGAGCTGCTGCGCCTGCTGCTCGACGAGGGAGCCCAGCCCGCCGGCCGGCTGGCCGAGCGGTTCGACATGAGCCGTCCCAGCGTCTCCGAGCATCTCAAGGTGCTCAAGGACGCGGGCCTGGTGGCCGAGACCCGCAGGGGCCGGGAGCGGCACTACCGGCTGGAGGCCGCGCCGCTCATGGAGATCCGCGATTGGCTCACGCCGTACGAGCGCTTCTGGAGGGAGAGACTCACCGCGCTCAGCGCCCTGCTCGACGACCTGCCTGACCTGCCTGACCCGCACGACCCGCACGACCTGGACGAAAGAGGAGAGGACGATGGCTGAGACGACGGCTGACGACCGGCGCGCGATCCGGCTCGACCAGTTCCTGGCGCACCCGCCCGCCAAGGTGTGGCGGGCGCTCACCGACAGCGGTCTGATAACTCGCTGGCTGATGCCCAACGACTTCAGACCCGAGGTCGGCCACCGCTTCACCTTCACCACGCAACCGAAGAAACAGGTGGGCTTCGACGGGATCGTCCACTGCCAGGTACTGGAGCTGGAGCCGGAGAAGCTGCTGAGGATCAGCTGGAGCGACGGCAAGAGCGCCGACTGGACGGTCACCTGGCGGCTGGAGCCCGAGGGGCACGGCACCAGGCTGTTCCTCGACCATGAGGGCTTCGACCCCGACGACGAGCTCCAGCAGCTGTCGCGCCGGATCATGGGAGGCGGCTGGCGATCATCCCATTTCCGGGCGATCGCCACCGTCCTGGACACCCTCTGATCGTCCGTGTCCCCCGACACCTTCTGATCACCCGCGCCCTCGGACACCTTGATCGCTTGTGCCCCCCGGCCCCGCTCTGAACGCGGGCGCCCCGGCCCCGCCTCTCTAGCGGCGCGTCGCCGGAGTGGCCCGGCTGTCCTGGTGGGGTTCGCGGCGGCCGGTGGCCGGCGGCGGCGGGGACGCGTCGGCCGCGATCACGGCCATGATCACCATGTTCTCGTCGTCGTCCTGGGGCCCGCCGCGGCGGGAGAACCAGCGCAGCATCGGACGGCGTACGTTCACCCGCACGCCGTGCGGGCTGAGCGTGTAGTGGCAGTCCTTGAGCCGCACTCCCGCCGGATGCGCGAGCCCGGCGAACCCGCACGCCGACAGGTCGAGGCCGTACAGGGCCAGGTTGGCCGCGTCGACCTGGCGCAGCGAGGTCACCGCCGAGTCGCCCCGGCCCGTCACCGTGGCCGGGCCGCGCAGGACGGCGCCCTCCAGGTCGGCCCGCGAGTCGATGAGCCGCAGCGTGGTCGCGCCCGCGACCTCCACCCGGCGCAGGTTGACCCCGCAGCCCGCGACCGCCAGGTCGAGCACGCCGTCGGCGCGCGCCCGGGCGGCAGAGAACCGGCCGGTGGCGGACAGGTAGGCGTCGGCGGCGAAGTGCGCGGCGTCGAACCCGGCGCTGCCGCGGACCTTGCGGAACGACACCGTGCGGCCGAACCGCGCGCCGCGGAAGGTCGCGCCGTGGCCGAGCCCGGCGCCGTCGAAGGTGGCGTAGCCGTCGAACCGGGCCCGCTCGCACGATAACCCCTGCCCGAAGGTCGCCTGGCTGAACAGCGCGTCACGGGACATGATCGCCCGATCGAGCGAGACGTGGCCGCGGGTCCGGACGCCGTGGAAGGACAGCTCACGGGCGAACCGCGCTCCGGCCAGCGACACGTTGCCCTCGAAGCGGGCGCCGAAGAACGAGGCCAGCCGGTCGAACCGGGCCTCGTCGAGCGACACGTCACCGGCGAACGTGACGCCCGCCAGCCGCACGTCGCCGGTGAACCGCGCGTGCTCCAACCGGGTCCGGCCGGGCCGGGCGGCGGTCGCCTCGATCACCCGGGCGAGCAGGTCGCCGCTGAGCGCGGTGCCCCGCAGGTCGAGCAGACGGCCTGGGGACAGCTTCGCGAGCGAGGCGGTGAGGTCGTCGTGGGACAGATGTGACAGGCAGCGACCGTACGGCTGACGCGCGATTCCCGTGCAGGCGGCCGAGTGCGCGCAGGTGACCCAGTCCATGCATGGCTCATACCCGCAAACGCTCATGTCAAGGTTCGGTGATTTAAGGCTATAGCTCTATTTATGTAGGAAACTGTTCCCCACTCTGGGCCTACAGTGCCGGTCATGCGCGTCTTATCCCGGGCAACCATCGCCGCGCTCGTCGTGGCCGCCCTCACCGCAACCCCCGCCGCCGCGACGCCGGCCACCCCGTGCGACACCCCGCCGACCCACCGGATCGCGCAGGTGCAGGGGAGTGGCGACGCCACGCCTCTGGCCGGCCAGACCGTCCGGGTGGAGGGCGTCGTCACCGGCGACTTCCAGCGCGGCGACCAGCTGAGCGGGTTCTTCCTGCAGGATCCGCGGCCGGACGCCGACCCGAAGACCTCCGAGGGCCTGTTCGCGTTCGCCCGCGACACGGTCAGGGACGTCCGGCCCGGCGACCGGGTCCTCGTGACCGGCCGGGCGACGGAGTTCAACGGCTGGACCGAGCTGTCACCGGTGAGCGCGGTGGACGTCTGCGGCACCGGCGAGATCGCCGCGCTTCCGTACCGGCTGCCGAGCGACGGGCTGGAGCCCGTCGAGAACATGCTGCTCACCTTCCCGCAGCCGCTGACCGTCACCGAGCACTACAACCTGGGCCGGTTCGGCGAGGTGACGGTCTCCTCGGGCGGGCGGCTGTTCCAGCCCACCGACCGGCGGGGCGTGGACGCGGAGCTGAACCGGCGCCGCTCGCTGCTCATCGACGACGGCTCGACCAGGCAGAACCCCGAGACGCTGCCGCCGATCGTGCGGACCGGCGACCTGGCCACCGGCGTCACCGGCGTGCTCGGCTACGGCTTCGACGCCTACCGGCTGCAGCCCACCAAGCCGATCACCTACCACGACGCCAACCCACGCCCGTCGCGGCCCTTCCCGGTGATCGGCAACGTCAAGGTGGCCTCGTTCAACACGCTCAACTGGTTCACCACGCTCGGCTCCCGCGGCGCCGGCACCGAAGAGGAGCAGCGGCGGCAACTGGCCAAGCTGGTGGCGGCGCTGAAGGGCCTCGACGCCGACGCGGTGGCCCTGATGGAGGTCGAGAACAACGGCCAGACCGCGCTGCAGGCCCTGGTGGACGCCGTCAACGCCGAGGTCGGGGCGGGCACCTACGCCGCGCTGCGCCATCCCTACCCCGGTACCGACGCGATCCAGGTCGGGCTCATCTACAAGCCGGGCAGGCTGACCCCCGTGGGCGAGGCGCGGGCGTCGGAGGACCCGGTGTTCAGCCGGCCGCCGCTCATCCAGACCTTCCGCCGGGCGGCGGGCGGCCAGCCGTTCACGATGATCGTCAACCACCTGAAGTCCAAGGGCAGCTGCCCGGACGGCGGCGGCCCCGACGCCGACCAGGGCGACGGACAGGGCTGCTGGAACGCCACCCGCGTCCAGCAGGCGCGGGCGCTGCTCGGGCTGGTCGAGGAGCTGCCGAACCCGATGGTGCTGGGCGACCTCAACGCCTACGGCGAGGAGGACCCGATCGACACGCTCGAAGAGGGCGGCCTGACCAGCGTGACCAAGCGGTTCGTGCCGGCGCCGCTGCGCTACAGCTACCTGTTCGAGGGGCTCGCGGGCGAGCTCGACCACGCGCTCGTCGGCCGGCAGCTGCTCAAGCGGGTCACCAGCGCGACGATCTGGCACATCAACGCCGACGAGCCGCGCGTCCTCGACTACAACACCGAGTTCAACCCGCCCGGCCTCTATCGGCCGGACGCCTACCGCTCCTCCGACCACGACCCGGTCGTCATCGGCCTGACCCTTCCCGGCCGCTGAGGCTTTCCCGACTCTTTGCGGGGGCGGAGCGTCCGTGACAGCGGGGCCCGCGCCCGTCACACGGCGACCCGGCCGCGGTGCCGCGGCCGGGTCCCGGCATGGAATGCTGGCGGTGGGTACGTGGTTGACACGACTGCATCTCCACCGCGACTCCGCCTACGACAGACTTTCCACGACATACGAGGAGCCACTTGTGGCGACTATCGAAGTAACCGAGACGAACTTCAACGACATCGCCGACAAGGGGATCGTCCTGCTCGACTTCTGGGCGGCCTGGTGCGGCCCGTGCCGGACGTTCGGGCCGATCTTCGAGAAGGCGTCCGACAAGCACGCGGACATCACGTTCGGCAAGATCGACACCGACGCCCAGCAGGCGCTCGCGCAGGGCTTCGACATCAGCTCGATCCCGACGCTGATGGCCATCCGCGACGGCATCGTGGTCTACGCCCAGCCCGGAGCCATCCCCGAGCCGGCGCTCGAAGACCTCATCAGCCAGGTCCGCGCGCTCGACATGGACGCGATCAGGACCGAGCTCAGCGAGGAGCTGAAGCAGGCCGAGCAGAACTGACCGCAGTGACCGGCCCCGCCCGTACGGCGGGGCCTTCGCGCCGTCAGGGCTTGCGGCCCACGCCGACGTAGCCGAAGTCGGCGATGTTCGAGCCCGGCCACAGCTCCTCGTCCGGCCGCCAGTCCTGCGGGAAGGTCAGGCCGGGCTCCAGCAGCTCGTAACCGTCGAAGAAGCGGGTGATCTCCTCGGGCGTCCTGAGGTTGAGCGCGGCCGTCGCCTGCCGGTAGATTTGGAGCGCCTCGGGACTGGTGTCCGGCGCGGCGTCGACGGCGTGGCTGATGACCAGATGGCTGCCCGCGACGCTCGCCTCGCGCAGCGCGGCCACGACGCGGTACGCCTCGTCGTCGGGGACGAAGTGTAGGAGGGCCAGCATCAGGAAGGCCACCGGCCGCTCGAAGTCGACCAGCTTGCCCAGCTGCTCGATCAGCGCGTCCGTGTCCCGGACGTCGGCCTGCAGGATCTCCACCTTCTCGCCGCCCAGGATCGCCCGCCCGTGCGCGCACACGACCGCGTCGTAGTCGACGTACACCACGCGGGCGTCGGGCGCGATCTCGTGCGTGTTGCCCTGCGTGGGCAGCCCGGCCCCGAGGTCCACGATCTGGTTCACGCCCGAGTCGACGACGTGCCGGACGGCTCTGCGCAGGAACGCCCGGTTGGCCAGGGCGCCCTCCTTGGTGTTGGGGAAGAGCCGCAGGATCTGCTCTGCGGCCGCCCGGTCGGAGGCGAAGTTGTCCTTGCCACCGAGGTAATAGTCGTACATCCGGGCGACGTTCGGCACGCTTGGGTCGACTCCCTCAGGCACGGTTTCCACAATCGCTCCCCGAAATATCGGCATATTTTTTGGAACGATCATAGGAGACGCGGGATTGTGAGTGCCGCTCAAGCAAGAAGAAAGTTCGGGCCGCCCACGCGGGCGGCCCGTGCCGCCGGTCAGCTGGAGCGGTAGAGCTCGGCCACCCGGAAGGCCAGATCGAGCGACTGGCCGCGGTTGAGCCTCGGGTCGCAGGCCGTCTCGTAGCGGCGCGCCAGGTCGTCCTCGACGATCTCCTGGCCGCCGCCCACGCACTCGGTCACGTCGTCGCCGGTGAACTCGATGTGGATGCCGCCCGGGTGCGTGCCGAGCGAACGGTGCACCTCGAAGAAGCCCGCCACCTCGTCGAGCACGTCGTCGAGCCGGCGCGTCTTGTGGCCGCTCGGGGCCTCGAAGGTGTTGCCGTGCATCGGGTCGCAGATCCAGGCGACCTGCGCCCCGGACGCGGTGACCTCCTTGACCAGCGCGGGCAGGTGCTCGCGGATCTTGGAGGAGCCCATCCGGGTGATGAACGTGAGCCGCCCCGGCTCGTTGGCCGGGTTGAGCTTCTCCACCAGTTCCAGCGCCTCGGCCGGCGTGGTGGTCGGGCCCAGCTTGACGCCGATCGGGTTCTGGATGCGGGAGAAGAAGTCGACGTGGGCGCCGTCGAGCTGGCGGGTGCGCTCGCCGATCCAGACCATGTGCGCCGACACGTCGTACGGCAGGCTGGTGCGCGAGTCGATGCGGGTCAGCGCCCGGTCGTAGTCGAGGATGAGCGCCTCGTGCGAGGAGAAGAACTCGACCGTGTGGAACTCCTCGGGGTCGGCCCCGCAGGCCCGCATGAAGGCCAGCGCCTGGTCGATCTCCCTGGCCAGCTGCTCGTAGCGGCGGCCGGCCGGCGACTCGCCCACGAAGTCCTGGTTCCAGGCGTGCACCTGGCGCAGGTCGGCGTAGCCGCCCTTGGTGAAGGCGCGAGCCAGGTTGAGCGTCACGGCCGAGGAGTGGTAGGCCTTGAGCAGCCGCCACGGGTCGGGCTCGCGAGACTCCTCGGTGAAGTCGAAGCCGTTGACCATGTCGCCCCGGTAGGCCGGCAGCGTGACGCCGTCACGGGTCTCGACGCCCTTGGACCTCGGCTTGGCGAACTGCCCCGCGAGCCGGCCGATCTTCACCACCGGCACCTTGGCCGCGTAGGTGAGCACGATCGCCATCTGGAGCAACGTCTTGAGCTTGTTGCGCACATTGTCGGCGGTCGCCCCGGAGAACGTCTCGGCGCAGTCACCGCCCTGCAACACGAAGGCCTCGCCTCGGGTCACGGCGGCGAGCTGCCCCTTGAGCAGGTCGCACTCACCGGCGAAGACGAGAGGGGGCAGGCCGCCGAGCTCGGCGACGACCTTCGCGAGCAGACCACGGTCAGGCCAGTCAGGCTGCTGGGCCGCGGGCAGGGCTCGCCAGGAATCGAGATTGCTGTGTGCGCTCACGACATACGAGGGTATTCCACTCGCCCGACCTGACCGACCCCCATGTCCACGTTATGAGAACGCACTTTTCCCCGGCCTTACCCGAGCCGTGCGCATCATGCGAAAACAGGGGGCCTCCCGCCATCCGGCGGTCCCGAGAAACCGAATCAAGGAGGTAAGGACCGACGCCGGAGGCGACCGATGACCGATGACCTCCACGCCTTGTCCGGTGCCTACGCCGTGCACGCCCTGCCGGACGCCGACGAGGCGCTGTTCGAGGAGCACCTCGCCGGGTGCGCCACCTGCGGGCCCGAGGTGCGGTCGCTGCGCGAGACGGCCGCCCGGCTCGCCCTCGCGGTCGCCGAGCCGCCGCCCGCAGCCCTCCGTCCGCGCGTCCTCGCCGCCGTCCCCCGGGTACGCCGGGCCGCCTCCGGCCGGCCGGTCCGCGCACCGGGGCCGTACCAGGAGGAGATCTCCGTGCGGTCGCAGGCGGGCGGGCTGCCCGGAGCGGCGCCCGCCCCGCTCCCGCCATGGCGCGCGCGGACGCGGGCGGAGCGGTGGAGGGCGAGCGCGCGGGCGGGGCGGTGGCGCGCCAAGGCGCTGGCGGGGCTGGTGGCGGTGTCGACGGCCGCCGCCGTGGCGTTCGGGGTGGTCGCCTTCGACGCCCGCCGCGACCTCGGCGACCTGCGAACCCGCGACGCGGAGACGTCGGCCGCGCTGAGCGCCGTGCTCGCCGCGCCCGACGCGCGGACCGTACGGCAACGGGTCGCCTCCGGCGGCACCGGCGTCGCCGTGCTGTCCCGCGGGCAGGGACGCATGGTGTTCACCTCGTCCGGGCTACCCGAGCTGCCCCCGTCCAAGGTCTACGTGCTGTGGCTGATGGGCCCGGACGGCATGCGGCCGGTGGGGCCGCTCGACCGGCTGCGGGACGGTCTGACCACGCCCCTGCTCGCCCGGCTCCACGACGACGGCCACGTCGGGCTCACGGTCGAGCCGGCCGGCGGGTCCGAGCGGCCCACGACGCGGCCCATCCTGTTCGCCGAGCTCCCCGCGGCCTGAGCCGGACCGCCGGCGCCGGCCCGAGGCAACCATCACGTCGAAGTCAGCCCCTTGCCGGATGGGACCTGATGGGATATCAGTCCGATAGTGCATGACATGCGGAAATTAGCGGTTCTGGTATTAGCCGCGGCGTTCTTCTATGCGCCACCGGCCCAGGCGGCCGTCGAGCCCGGAGAGGCCACGGTGGCGCCCTTGCAGGTCACCGGCGCGCCCGACAAGAGGTTCAACCTGATCATCATGGGCGACGGTTACACGGCGGCGGAACAGGACAAGTTCCGCCAGGACGTGGACCGCCATCTCAACGTGATGTGGTCCATCGAGCCCTACAAGTCCTACCGCAACTACCTGAACGTCTACCGGATCGACATCGTCTCCGGCGACTCCGGCATCAGCTGCGACCCCGATCTCACCTCGCCCAGGAAGACCACCCCGCTCAGCATGGGCTTCTGGGGCCGCTGCAACCCCGGCAGCGTGCAGCGGTTGATCACCATGGACAACAGCGCGGCCATCAGGTACGCCAACCTGGTCGCCGGAACCGTCACCGGTAACCGGCAGATCCTCGCCCTCGGCAACAGCGCCACCTACGGCGGCGCGGGCGGCACGTACGCGACCGCCTCCGGCAGCAACGCCATGTCGGCCCTGATCAGCCCGCACGAGATCGGCCACTCCCTGGGCGGCCTGCAGGACGAGTACGACTACTACCAGCGAGGCGTCCCCGGCGGGGACTACTCCGGCTCGGAGCCGTCGTCGGCGCACCACACGCTCCTCACCGAGCAGGCGATGCGCGAGCAGCAGCGCAAGTGGTGGCGCTGGCTGGGTGAGCCCAGCGAGTCGGGCGGCGCGATCGGCCGTCACGAAGGCGGCCTCTACTACACCGCCGGCGTGTGGCGGCCGAGCGCGCACTCGATCATGAAGTCCCTCGGCTACTACTACGACCAGGTCAGCCGGGAGATCATGGTCCAGAAGATCACCGCCAAGACCATGCTGATCCAGGACGCGACCCCCTCCGGCGCCCCCGTCGGCGCGGACCGGGTGCTGTGGGTGGAGCCGATGCGCCCCGTCAGCCACGGCCTGCTCACCACCTGGACCGTGGACGGCAAGGCGGTGTCCGGCGACCGCGACACCCTCGACCTGCGCGCGCTCGAACTCACGCCCGGCACGCACACGGTCACGGCCACGGTCAGCGACCCCACGGAGTTCGTCCGGGATCCCGCCATCCGCGCGGCCATGACCCGGACCCGCACCTGGACGGTGGACACCACGATCACCACACCGCCCGACGGCGTCGCGCCCGCGTTCGTCTCCTCCAGGCCCACCGAGCGGCCCGTCGGCCGCGACGAGGTCGTCTACGTGGAGACCACGCACCCGGCGGCCGGCGTGCCCGAGATCGCCTGGAAGCTGGACGGCAGGAGCGTCGGCGGCAAAGGCGGCGACCTCGACCTGAAGACGCTGGACCTGGCGTCCGGCAGCCACACGCTGACCGCGAGCCTCGGCGAGCAGACGCTCACCTGGACGATCGACGCCGCCCCGCCGGCCACCGCCTACGAGCTCTCGAAGCCGCTGGTCCGCTCCGGCGACACCTACGTCTACAACGGCCCGTTCAGCATGCGGCTCACCGGCACCGACGACAAAGACGGGTACGTGGTGTCGGAGTCGAGGGTGAACGGCGACGGCTGGTTCAACTACTTCGGCTGGCCGACGTCCTCGGAGCTGCCCTGGACGTTCAGCGAGGCGGGCACCACGATCGACCACCTCGTCTACGGCAGGCTGCCGCGCGGCAGGCACACCATCGAGTACCGCTCGATCGACGCGTCGGGCAACTACGGCACGGCCAAGGACTTCACCGTCACCACGATCGCGCCGCCGCCCGCCTGCACCCGGACGGTCACCGGCACGCACCGCGGCGCGCTGACCGTCACCGACGGCGTCACCTGCCTGGACGACGCGCGCGTCACCGGACCGGTCAAGGTGAAGAAGGGCGCGTCGCTGGTGGTCACCGGCGGGCACCTGTCCGGCACGCTCACCGCCGGCCAGGCCGCGTCCGTGCACCTGCTGGGCGCCAGGATGGACGGCGCGCTCACCGCCGACCGCACCACGTCGCTGCAGATCGTGGGCGCCGACATCCGCGGCGCGGCGGCGCTCACCCGCAACGAGGCGCCCATCCTGTCCGGCAGCACCGTCAAGGGCGCGATCGTCTGCACCGCCAACACGCCCGCCCCCGCCGACCTCGACGTGCCGAACAAGCTCAGCGGCGCCGGCGCCGGCCAGTGCGCCGACCTGGGCCACGGCCCCAAGGGCAAGGCGTACGAGGCGATCCTCGCCCGATGACGTCATAACCGATCGAGCGCCCGCGCCTGCTGGAGGGCGCGGGCGATCGTGGAGGCGATGCCGAAGCTCTCTCCGATGTTGCCGACCGATTTGACCTGCATCTCTTCCGCAGACGAGTCCGGCCGCCGGTCATGGCCGCCGAGGAGGTCTCATCGCACGGGCGTGGTGATTTTGCCGTGTTGGGTGTTATTGGCGATCCCGAAGCGGCGGGACTAGCCTGACCGGCACTCACCGGGCCCCTCCATCACGGACAAACGCATCGACGAAGCAGCGGCCCTTCCCTCACCGCCGGTTATGTTGTCCGGCCGGCTCCAGCAGTACTACGGCCGCCTCCGACGCCCACCCGGCCGGCACTTCCACTTCCCGGCGTTGACCGGTTATAGGACGCCACGCTCCGGCAACACGATCGTCAATCCAGTTGGCGAGGCGAACGTCCGGGCAGCACCGCACGCGATCGGCGGGGCCCGGGAGAGTGAGATAGGAGGCGGTCGAAGACCTTGGTCAGTGAGGCCGTGGTGAGATCGCGGACCCGGGCGTACTCTGCCTCCGGATACTGCCGTGGCCCGTTCTCGATCAGCAGGATCAGGTAGAGGTAGGCCCGGTAGAGGTCGAGCCTGGTCAGCGCGGCCGGGGTGAGCTCCAGCGGGGTCACCTCGCGGTAGCCGGCCAGCAGCGGGTCGTCCTCGCGCAGCTCGCCGAAGATGGTCGGCGTGACGAACTCAGCCAGCGGGTCGCCCCAGAAGGCCCGCTCGTGGTCGATGATGGCCTGGATCCGGGGCGTCCCCGTGAGGTCGAGGAAGACGTTGCCCGCCCAGATGTCGAAGTGCACCAGATGCGGTGTGGTGACCTCGTCCAGCGCCGGTGAGGCGGCCGTGAGGAGCGCGGCGATCTCGCCGACCGGCAGCGGCAGCGGCGTCGGGTAGCGCTCCGTGTCGCCGAGTAACGCGCCCATCATGGCCAGGTACGCCTCGCGCCAGGTGGCGCCGGTGATGCCCGCGTGCGGATAGCCGAAGACATTGCCGGTCACCGCGTTGAACCGGGCGAGCAGCCGGCCCAGCTCGCGGCGCAGCTCCTGCTCGCCCTCCGGCGACGCGCCGTTCCACGAGACGCCGTCCAGCGTGGTGAACAGCAGATAGTCGCCGCCCAGCACCGGATCGTCGAACCCGGCAGTCAGCAGCGTCGCCACCGGCACGCCCGCCGCCGCGGCCAGCTCGCAGGCCGCCGCCTCCATGCGCAGCAGGTTGCGCTCGTAACTGAGCTGCTCCAGCTCCGGCGGCGGCGACAGCTTGAGCACCACGTCGCGGCCGTCGTCGAGGGAGAGCCGCCAGACCGCGTTGGCGTAGCCGTCGGTCAGCTCGGCCGAGGCGCTGACCCCGGCGCCCACGGCGCGGCGGGCCAGGGCGTCGAGCTGACCGGGGGAGAGGCGGCGTTTCGTCCTGCTGTCCACGGAACCTGATTGTGATCGCACGCGCCACTGACGGCCAGCCCTCCACGGACCGCCGTCCCGCGCGAGCATCGCCCGCGGCGCCGCGCAGGCCGACTCGCCGCGGGCCAGACGCTCAGGCTGATCGGCCTCGGGCCAGACGCTCAGGCGGACTCGCGGCGGACCAGATAGGTGTCGAGGATGACCACCGGCTGGCGCAGCTCCTCGCCGTTGATGCGGGCCACCAGCAACTGCGCCATCTGCCGGCCCATGGCCTCGGTCGGCTGGTGCACGGTGGTCAGTGGCGGATCGGTGTGCAGGGCGGCCTTGGAGTCCTCGAACCCGACCACCGCCACGTCGCCGGGGACGGACCGGCCGGCGGCCTTCAGCACCCGCATCGCGCCCACCGCCATCAGGTCGGAGGCGGTGAACACCGCGTCGAGCCGCGGGTGCCGGTCGAGCAGCTCCCGCATCGCCGACGCGCCGCTCTCCTCGGAGAAGTCGCCATAGGCCACCAGCTCCGGCATGTCGGAGCTGAGCAGCGCGTCGCGGTAGCCCGCCAGGCGGTCGACGCCCACGCCCATGTCCTGCGGACCGGCGATGGTGGCGATGGCCGAGCGGCCGAGGCCCAGCAGGTGTTTGACCGCCTGCCGGGCGCCGGCCCGGTTGTCCATGTCGACGTAGCTGTAGGGGTCGAGGCCGACCGGGCGGCCGCCCAGCACGGTCGGCACGCCCATCGCCTCCAGCCGGCCCGGCAGCGGGTCGGCGCCGTGCAGCGACAGGAGCAGCACGCCGTCGACGTGCTGCCCCGTCAGGTAGTGCTCCAGCCGCTCGTGCTCCTCGGGCGACTGCGCCATCGCCAGGATGAGCTGCAACCCCGTCTCGGACAGCGCCGAGCCGATGCCGCGGATCGTGCCCGCGAAGTAGGGCTCGTCGAACACCCGCAGCTCTGACTCCGACACCACCAGCGCCACCGTGTCGGTGCGCCGGGTGACCAGCGCCCTGGCCGCCCGGTTGGGCACGTAGCCCAGCTCCTGGATCGCCTGGTGGACGGCCTCGCGCGCCTTGGCGCTGACGTTGGGCGAGCCATTGATGACTCTCGACACCGTGCCCCGGCCGACCCCGGCCCGAGCCGCGACTGCCTCAAGAGTCGGTCGGTTCATGTCGCCTATTCTGCCGGATGATCTCGGCGTACCAGAGAGCGCTGTCTTTCAGCACCCGGCGCTGGGTCTCGAAGTCGACATGCACCAGGCCGAACCGCTTGCCGTACCCCCAGGCCCACTCGAAATTGTCCATCAGCGACCAGGCGAAGTAACCCTCCAGAGGCACGCCCGCCTCGATCGCCTCCCGGCAGGCGCGCAGATGCGCGTCGAAGTAGTCGCGGCGCCCGGCGTCGTGCACCCGGCCCTGCTCCAGCACGTCGTCGAAGGCGGCGCCGTTCTCCGACACGACCAGCGGCAGCCGCGGGTAGTCCCGCGCCACCCTGGTCAGCACCTCCAGCAGCCCGTCCTGGTCGATCTCCCAGCCCATCGCGGTGACCGGGCGGCCGCCGTTGACGAACGACACGTGCTCGCTGCCCACCCACGGCGAGGCCGTCTCGGTGGGCGCCGCCGCCGCCGACGCCTTGCCGCCGGGCGCGCCCGACACGGTGAAGCGGCTGTAGTAGTTGACCAGCAGCAGGTCGATCGGCGCGTTGATGGTCTTCAGGTCGCCGTCGGCGATGAAGTCCAGGTCCATGCCGAGGTCGTCGAGCACGTCGCGCGGGTAGCTCCCGGTCAGCAGCGCGTCGAGGAAGAACCGGTTCTGCAGCCCGTCGATGCGCCGGGCCGCGTCCAGGTCCTCCTCGCTGGAGGTCGCCGGGGTGACCGCGTAGAGGTTGACGCAGCCGCCCACCCGCGCCGCGCCCATGGCCTGTACGGCCAGCCCGTGCGCCAGGTTGAGGTGGTGGGCGGCCCGGACAGCGCTCTCCGGCTCACGACGGCCCGGCGCGTGCTCGCCCGAGGCGTAGCCGAGGAACGCCGCGCACCACGGCTCGTTCACCGTGCTGAAGGTGTGCACGTGGTCCTTCAGCGCCTCGTGCACGGTCGAGGCGTAGTCGGCGAACCGCAGCGCGGTGTCGCGGTTCGGCCAGCCGCCCGCGTCCTCCAGCGCCTGGGGCAGGTCCCAGTGGTAGAGGGTCAGCCACGGGTCGATGCCGTGGCCGCGCAGCTCGTCGGTGAGCCGCTTGTAGAAGTCGAGCCCCTTGGCGTTGGCCTTCCCGGACCCGTCGGGCTGGATCCGCGGCCACGACACCGAGAACCGATAGGCGCTCAGGCCCAGCTCCGCCATGATCCCGACGTCCTCGCGGAACCGGTGGTAGTGGTCGATGGCCACGTCCGCGTGCTCGCCGCCGACCACCCGGCCGGGCGTCCTGGTGAACGTGTCCCAGATCGAGGTGCCGCGGCCGTCGGCCTCCACCGCGCCCTCGATCTGGTACGCCGAGGTGGCCGCGCCCCACGCGAATCCGGCAGGGAACCGGAGCTGGGAGCGTGTCTGCTCCTCTTGAGTCGTCACGCTTTGACCGCACCTTCCATAAGTCCGCCGACGATCTGCCGGCCGAACAGCACGAAAACCACGAAGAGGGGGAGGACGGAGGCGGCGGTGCCGGTGAACAGCATCACGTAGTCGGTGCCGTGCGCCTGGTTGAGCGCCGCGATGGACGTCTGCACCACCGGGTTGTCCGGCAGCAGCACGATGAGCGGCCACATGAACTCGTTCCACGTCTGCATGAACACGAGCAGCGCGAGCACCGCCATGCCCGGCCGGAGCGCGGGCAGGATGACCTTGCGATAGATGCTCAGCGTGGACGCCCCGTCGACCCTGGCCGCCTCGACCAGTTCGTCGGGGACCGCCTGGGAGGCGTACTGCGTCATCATGAACACGCCGAACCCGTTGACCAGGAACGGCAGGATCACCGCCTGCAACTGTCCGGTCCAGCCGAGCGTCACCATGAGCTCGTACAACGGGACGATGCCCATCTGCTGCAGCGGCACCATCATGGTGACCAGGATCAGCCCGAGCAGGATCTTCGAGCCGCGGAAGCGCAGCTTGGCGAAGGCGAAGCCGGCCAGCGTCGAGATGAGCACCACCGACACGGTCACCGTCGTGGCCACGATCGCGGAGTTGACCAGGCCGGTGATGAAGTAGGCGTCCTCGGTGGAGAGCAGCCGCCGGACGTTCTCGCCCAGATGGCCGGCCGGCAGGAACGGCGGCGGCACGTCGAGCGCGTCGTCGTTCGTCCGCGTCGCCATGATGAACATGTAGTAGATCGGAAAGGCCGACAGCAGCAACGCGAAGGCCAGCACGACCTTGGTGAGAAGCCCCGCGTCCCACAGCCGGTTGGCCGGTTGCCCGGTGGTCGTCATCGCGCACCCCCGATGCGGCGTGTGAACCAGTAGTTGATCATCGTGCCGATGAGGATCAGCACGAACAGCAGCCAGGCGGCGGCCGAGGCGTAGCCGATCTCGAAGCCGCCGCGGAAGGCCGCCTCGACGATGAACATCGCCACGGTCTGGTACTGGCCGGTGGTGCCGCCGGTCATCATCTGCTCGCCCTCGAACATGACCGGCTCGGTGAACAGCGTCAGGCCGCCGATGGTCGAGATGAAGACGACGAACACGATGGTCGGCCGCAGCATCGGCAGCGTGATCTGCCAGAACTGCCGTCGCGCGGACGCGCCGTCGATGGCCGCGGCCTCGTAGAGATCCTTGGGGATCGTCTGCATGGCGGCCAGCAGGATGATCGAGTTATAGCCGGTCCAGCGCCAGTCGACCATCGTGGCGATGGCGATCCAGGAGGACCACTTCTCGTTCTGCCAGGCGATCGGCTCGATGCCCACCAGGCCGAGGATCCAGTTGAACAGGCCGTAGTCGCGGCTGTAGAGCTGGCTGAAGATGACCGCCACGGCGACGACCGAAGTGATCATCGGCAGCAGCACGCCCAGGCGCAGCAGCAGCCTGCCCCTCAGGCGCTTGTTCAGCGCGTTGGCCAGCAGCAGGGCGAGGATCAGCTGGGGCACGGTGGCCAGCACGAACATGCCGATCGTGTTGAACACCGCGTTCCAGAACTCGGCGTCCGTGATCAGCTTGGCGTAGTTGCCGAAGCCGGTGAAGGTTCGCTGCCCGGCGAGCTCCGCGTCGTGCAGCGAGAGCCAGAACGTGTAGATCAGGGGGAAGACCCCGAAGATGGCGAAAAGCAGGAAGTAGGGCGACACCAGGAGATAGGGCATGCCCTTGATGTCGAAGCGGGTCATTCGCCGCCTGGGTGCCGTCGGCTTGCCGTGCGCTGGCCGCGGCGGCGCGAGCTGGAGAGTCATGGAAGCCTTTCGGGCCGGATCGGGAGGCGGGCGGCGGCGCGTCGCGCGAGCCGCCGCCCGTCCTGAGACGGCGGACCGTCAGCCGGCGGCCTTGACGCCCGCAGCGGTGAACTTCGACCACGCCTCGTCGTAGCCGATCGCACCCTGGTCCATGCCCTCGAGCACCTTCTCCACGGAGGTCTTGACCTGGGCGTGCTTCTCGCCGAGGAACACCGGGAGCAGGTCCTTCACCGAGGCCGAGAAGATCTCGCCGGTCGGCACGTCGTTGAAGTACTCGTTCTTGAGGCCGGAGACCTCAGGGTCCTGCTGGGCCGGGATGGAGCTCGGGAACGCGCCCGCCTCCTTGAAGGCCGCGACGTGGCCCTCCTTGCCCGTCAGGTAGTTGAGCACCTCGGCGGCTTCCTTCGGGTGCTTGGTCTGCTTGGGCACCGCCAGCCAGGAGCCGCCCCAGTTGCCCGAGCCGCCGGGCACGGCAGCGACGTCCCAGTTGCCCTTGTTCGCCTCACCGGCCGCGCCGGAGATCACGCCGAGCATCCACGACGGGCAGCCCATGGTGGCGAAGTCGCCGCCCTTGATGGCCTTGTTCCACGGCGGGCTGAACGCCTGCAGCTTGGCCGTCAGGCCTTCCTGGCTGAACTTCTGCACCCAGTCGAAGGCGGTCTTGACAGCCGGGTTGCTCTCGATGACCAGTTTGTTGCTCTTGTCGAAGTAGGACACGTTGCCGTTCTTCGGCGCCTCCTGCGACAGGATCACGTTGTAGATGGTGTTGGGCCCGTCCATCCACTTCGCGCCCGTGTCCGCGGCCGAGAACTTCTTGCCCGCCTCCAGATAGGCGTTCCAGTCCGGCCACAGCTTGCCGACCTCCTCACGCTCGGTCGGCAGGCCGGCCTTCTTGAACAGGTCCTTGCGGTAGCACATGGTCATGCCGCCGATGTCGGTGCCCAGCGCGAACAGCTTGCCGTCGGCGTTGACGCCCGACTCCCACTTGGCCGCGGGGAAGTCGGCCTTGCGGCTCTGCAGGCCGTACTCGCCGAGGTCGGTGAAGAACTGCGGGCGGGCGGCCATGAGGCCCATCGCGCCCTCGTCGATGCCGACCACGTCACCCGCGCCTGCCCCCGCCTGGAGGCGCTGGAGGAGCTGCGGCAAGTAGACGTCCTCGAAGCGGTCGGTCAGGTTCTGGTACTTGATCTGGATGTTCGGGTGCTCGGCGTTCCACTTCTTGACCGCTTCGTCATAGCCGAAGTTCTCGCCGCCGCCGAAGGTGTGCACGTTGATCGTGACCGGCTCGGCGGCCGCGGCGCTGCTCTGTGACGCGGCCGGAGTGGAGCTGCCGCCGCCGCACGCGGCGGTGACTGCCAGAGCGGTGAGCGCGACACCGGCTACTACAAAACGCTTGTGGTTCGTCATTCCGTACCCCTCTTGGGTGTGGCTGTGGGAGGTGCGTCGCGGCTTGCGACCGCGGGTGGGAAAATCTTTGGGAGCGCTCCCACAAAGAGTGCCTGTACGGCGTCCGGGCGTCAACGTCCCGAAACGGAACCGTTACCGATGAGGCGTTTTGACACCATAAAAACGGACTCTAGCTGCGAAACATCTCAAAAAGGTTGCTGGGAGCGCTCCCATCCCATGGGCACCGTTTGTGCCCAACCCGGACAACTGCCTAGGAGCAGGCGCCGGCCCGGTCGAGCAGCAGCCTGCGCTCGCGCTCGTTGCGCGTCAGCGAGGCCGCCCGCTCGAACTCCGCTCTCGCCTCGGCCAAGCGCCCCAGCCGGGCCAGCAGGTCGCCGCGCACACTCGGCAGCAGGTGGTAGCCCTTGAGCGACGGCTCGCCGGCGATCTGGTCGACCAGGTCCAGCCCGGCCGCCGGGCCGTAGGCCATGGCGAGCGCGACCGCCCGGTTCAGCTCCACGACGGGCGAGCGCGCGAGCGGCGCCAGCTCGTCGTACAGCGCGGTGATGCGCTCCCAGTCGGTGTCCTCGGGGGTGAGCGCCCGGGCGTGGCAGGCCGCGATGGCCGCCTGCAGTGTGTACGGGCCGCGCGGGCCGGCGAGCTCCTCGGCCCGGTCGAGGGCGGCCAGCCCGCGGCCGATGAGCAGGCGGTCCCAGAGCCCGCGGTTCTGGTCCATCAGCAGGATCGGCTCGCCGGACGGCCCGACGCGCGCCCGCGCCCGCGACGCCTGGATCTCCATCAGCGCGACCAGCCCGTGCACCTCGGCCTGCCGGGGCATCAGCCCGGCCAGCACCCGGCCGAGCCGCAGCGCGTCGTCGCACAGCGCGGGCCGCATCCAGTCGCCGCCGGCGGTGGCCGAGTAGCCCTCGTTGAAGACGAGATAGATCACCTCCAGCACCGAGGCCAGCCGCCCCGCGAGCTCATCGCCCTGCGGCACCTCGAACGGGACCTTCCGGTCGGCCAGCGTTCGTTTGGCCCGCACGATCCGCTGCGCCACGGTGGGCTCGGGCACCAGGAAGGCCCGGGCGATCTCGTCGGTCGTCAGCCCGCCGAGCACCCGCAGCGTCATCGCCACCCGTGCCTCGGTCGACAGCACCGGATGGCAGGCGGTGAACACCAGCCGGAGCAGGTCGTCCTCGATCTCCTCGACATCGGGGAGCTCGTCCTCGCCGTCGAGGTCGCGGCCGAGCTCGACCAGCTTGCGCTCGTAGCGCTCCTGGCGGCGCAGCAGGTCGACGGCGCGCCGCTTGGACACCGCCATGAGCCAGGCGCCCGGGTTGCGCGGCACGCCCGACTCCGGCCACTGCTCCAGCGCCGCGACCAGCGCGTCCTGCGCGAGCTCCTCGGCCAGGCCGAGGTCGCCGTGCATCATCCGGGCCAGCCCGGCGATGAGGCGGGCCGCCTCGATCCGCCACACCGCCTCGATCGCCTGATGGGTCTCGGAAGCCGTCACCGGCCCATGAGACCAGCCCCCGGGCCCGCCCGCAACCGCGCCCGCGACGCGTCCGTCCGGCCCGGAATCTCGTGCCGGCCCGGAATCTCGTGCCGGGCCGCGATCTCGAGACGGCCCGCGGGCCCGCCACCGGCCAGGCGTGGCGGGGCGACGGGATCAAGCGCCTTCGTGGCCCTCCAGGGACCCGCGCAGGGCGCGCTCGCGCTCGGCGGTCTCGGGCGACATCGACTCCGGCGGCAGGTCGGTCGGGTCGAACACCTGCCACACGTGCAGGCCAACGCCCTCGTGCCCGCCCGGGACGGGGACCCGCATCGCCCATTCAAGGGCCTCCTCGCGCGACTTGACCTGGATCAGCCAGAAGCCGGCGATGAGCTCCTTCGCCTCGGTGAACGGCCCGTCGAGCACGGTCGCCCTGCCCCCGCTGTAGGCGATGCGGGCACCGTGCGAGCTGGGGTAGAGCCCCTCGGCGGCCAGCAGGACCCCGGCCTTGACCAGCGACTCGTTGTACTCGGTCATCGCGTCCACCAGCTCCTGGCTGGGCATGACGCCGGCCTCGGTCTCCTCGTTGCCCCTGCCAACGATCATGAACTTCACGACGCCGACCTCCTTCGTCCGTTGCCGGGGCCCCGGCCGGACCCCGCGCTCACCAACGCGTCGAACTCCGTGCCCGCGAATCGACACGTCTCGCCAGGATTGTTCCGGAGAAGCGGCGAGCGCGCGCCCGAGGGGGAGTGGGGCGCGCTCGCCGGAAGGGGGAGGCGGAAAGGAGGGTCAGGCCGCGTACGACGGGTAGCCGTAGCCGACGACCTGCCACTTGGGCCGGACCCGCTCCTCGACCTTGCCGTTGCCGGTGTTGCCCTCGATGGTGGTCAGCGTGCCGTTGCCGTTGTCCTTGACGACGAAGCCGACGTGGTTGATCGAGCCGATGCTCTTGCTGCCGCTCCAGGCGAAGAAGACGACGGCGCCGGGCTCAGGGGTGGTGCCCCAGCGGCCCTGGTCGGCGAACCACTGGGCGTGCGTCACGGTGTAGGCGTCCCAGCCGATCTGGGACCGGGCGCCGGCGTTCTCGCCGACCCAGGAGACGAACATCGCGCACCAGGCGGCGTTGAGGTAGGCGGCCCGGTTGCCGCCGTCACGGGCGATCGTCTCGGCGGCGCGCTGCGAGTCGGCGTACCACTTCTGGAACTTGGTGCCTCCCCCGTAGGCGTTCTCCGAGATGCCGATCTGGGACCTGGCCAGGGCGAGCACCTGATCCGCCGTCACGCTGACCACGTCGGCCTTGGCCGGGGTCTCCGCGCCGGCGCCCGCGTGCTGGGGGGTGTCGGCGGAGGCGGGGGCGACGACGCCGAAGGCCGCGGTGGCGGTGAGGGTGACGCCCAGGGCGGCGCGGGCGGCGTGGCGCCTGAGGGTATGGGAAAGACGACTGACGGCCATCGGTGGGGGACTCCTCGCTTCCATACCGCTTACCGAGTTAGCTGACGGGTTCGGACGTGGAAGCTGCCCTACGGCACGATGTGCCGATTCACCCCAATGAGACCTGGGTCCCCGGTTCCGCGAGAGGCGGATTCAGCGGTCGCAGGTAGATCCTGCGATGTTCTTGTCGATGGAACGGCAACGAACCGATAAAACGGACGTATGCCGCGAATGCCCCATAAGGTAATACAGCGGGCAAGGGGATGACAAGGTGGGTAACTGCCCTGGTCAGGAAAGTTGTCGGCGAGCCGCCGCGAGCAGCCCCATCATGGCGAGGCTCTCGTCAAGGGGCATGATCGCGCTCTCGGTCCGCCCGGCGGCCAGCGCGTCGCGCACCTCGCGCACCTCGCCGGCGTATCCGTTGTCCTCGGGAGCGAGCTCGTACGTCTCCGATTCGATCGACGGCCCGCTCAGGGTCATCCGTCGCGGCGCCCAGAACGGCGCCTCGATGTCGGCCCGCATCCCGGTGCCGACCACGTACGCGCTGTTGGGCAGGGCACCCAGTAACGAGACCTCCACCAGCGCCCGCCTGCCGCCCGGGTAGAGGAGCACGCCCGCCGCCTCCGCGTCCACGCCCGACGGCGCCAGCGACCCCGTCATCCGCAGCTCCGGCGGTGTCCCCAGGAGCAGCTGAGCCAGCCCGAACGGGTAGATCCCGAGGTCGAGCAGTGCCCCGCCGCCGAGTTCCGGAGCCCAGAGCCGATGCAGCGGGTCATACGGCGAAGCGAATCCGAAGCTGGCGTGCACGGAGCGCAGGTCACCGAAGCGCGGATCGGCCGCCAGCCGCTGGATTAGCGGGTTGAACCGCATCCACATGGCCTCCATCAGGAAGACGCCGGCCTCGCGGGCCAGCCGCACCATCCGCTCGGCGTCGGCGAGCGAGGCGGCCAGGGGCTTCTCGCACAGCACCGCCTTGCCCGCGGCGATCGCGGCCTCGGCCACCTCCAGGTGCTGGGCGTGCGGCGTCGCCACGTAGACGGCGTCCACGGCGGGATCGGCGCACAGCGCGGCGTACGAGCCGTGGGCCGACTCGGCGCCCAGTGCCGCGGCCAGCGCGCGTGCCCGGCCGAGGTCGCGCGAGCCGACGGCCGCCACCCGCATCCCCGGCTCCGCCGCGATGACCGCCCCTACGGTCCTGGCGATGCCGCCGGTCGCCGCGATTCCCCATGAAAGATCCCTCATAAGGAGGGATCGTAATCTTTACCCCCTGTTGAACTGATCCGGGTCGGGTCCGAGCCGTTTCCCGATGTTCATCGCCCCGATAGCCGCGATGTCCTCCTGGTCGAGGACGAAGTCGAAGACGCCGAAATTCTCCTTGATCCGCGACGGCGTGACCGACTTGGGGATCGCCACGTTGCCCAGCTGGATGTGCCAGCGGAGCACGATCTGCGCCGGGGTGCGGTTGTGCTTGTCCGACAGCACCCGCAGCGCGCGGTCCTCCAGCAGCCCCCGTCCCTGCCCGAGCGGGCTCCATGCCTCGGTGAGGATGCCGTTGGCCTCGTGGAACGCCCGCAGCTCGCGCTGCTGCAGGTAGGGGTGGAGCTCGATCTGGTTGATCGACGGCGCGATGTCGGCCTCGTCCAGCAGTCTGGTGAGCGTCTCCACGGTGAAGTTGGAGACGCCGATGGCCTTGGCCCGGCCGTCGCGGTAGATCTTCTCCAGCCCCCGCCAGGCCCGCAGGTAGGTGTCGCGGGCCGGCGTCGGCCAGTGGATGAGATAGAGGTCGACGTAGTCGAGCCCGAGGCGGGCCAGGCTCTCCTCGAACGCCTCCTCCGGACGCTCGTGGTCGGTGTTCCACAGCTTGGTGGTGACGAACAGCTTGGCGCGCGGGATGCCCGAGGCGCGCACGGCCCGGCCCACGCCCGCTTCGTTCTGGTAGAGCGTCGCCGTGTCGATGTGGCGGTAGCCGACCTCGAGCGCGGTCTCCACCGACCGCTCGGCCTCGTCGTCGGGCACCCGCCAGACGCCGAACCCGATCTGCGGGATCTGGACGCCGTCCGTGTTGAGCAAGAGCGAGTTCATACTCTCATTCTTCACGTGACGTTCCGTGCCGCTCGAGGCGGGCGGGCTAGGGCTTGCGGCCGATGCCGGCCAGGCCCAGGCGGGCGAAGTCCTCGTCGAGGAACATCGTCGCCTCGACGTCCGGGTCGGCGAACGGCCACACCACCTCCGGGCCGAGGCCGGTGGCCAGGCCCGGGGGGATCAGCTCGAAGTCGCCGAAGAAGGACGCGACCTCCTCGTAGGAGCGCGGGCAGAACGGCGTGTTGGCCTGCCGGTAGAACTCGCTGATCCGCTGGGTCACCACCGGAGCCGCGTCGCCGGCCACGTGCGTAACCGCAAGGTAGCTGCCGGGGGCCAGCACGTCGCGGTAGGCGGCCACGAACCCCTGAGGGTCGTCCTCGTCGGGCACCAGGTGCAGCAGGAACATCATCAGCACGGCCACCGGCTGGTCGAAGTCCAGCAACGCCTTGATCTCGGGCTGCGCCAGCACCTCGGCCGGCCGCCGGACATCAGCCTCCACCATGGCCACCCGGGACGGGTCGGCCAGCAGCGCCCTGCCGTGCGCGGCCACCACCGGGTCGTTGTCGACATAGACCACGCGGGCGTCCGGGTTGAACCGGTGGGCCACCTCGTGCACGTTCTCCTGGGCGGGGAGCCCGGAGCCCAGGTCGAGGAACTGGGTGATGCCCTGCTCGCACAGGTACTGGACCACCCGGCCGATCAGCGCGCGGTTCTGCTTGGTGCCCTCGCGGATCTCCGGCATCACGCTCAGCACCAGCTCGGCCAGATCCCGGTCGGCCTTGAAGTTGTCCTTGCCGCCGAGGAAGAAGTCATACATACGTGCCGCGTTCGGGATGTGGGGGTCGACACCCTGCGGGGCTTGCTCCGTCATGTATCCATGATCCCTGACATGAGGGAGTATTTTCCGCCTTTCATCGATCACTATTCGCAAACGGACGATGAATCGCGCGTCGTCAGCACGGCCACCGCGCCGTCGTGGAGCGGCGGCCGTACCGGCGATTTTTGTCAGCGGCGCAGCCAGAGCGTGCTGTCGGGAGCGATCGTCCCGTCGCCCGCCTGGGGGCCGCTCGACAGCAGCACCTCGCCGCGCAGCCCGAGCGCGGCCAGCTCGACCGGCCGCTCGCCGGTGTTGAGCACCACGGCCAGGCCCGGGTCCCGCTCGAACGCGAGCACGTCCCTGGGGGAGTCGAGCCAGGTCAGCGTGCCGCCGCCGAGCGCCGGATGCTCCTTGCGGATGCGCAGCGCGGCCCGGTAGAGACTCAGCGTGGAGCCGGGGTCGCCGTGCTGCGCCTCAGCCGACAGCGGGCCCCACGAGGCGGGGATCGGCAGCCAGGGGTCCCGCCAGCCGAAGCCGGGCTCGCCGGTCCACGGGATCGGCACCCGGCAGCCGTCGCGGCTCTCGCCGCTGCGCCGGAAGGCCGGGTCCTGGCGCAGCTCGTCCGGGAGGTCGAGCACCTCGGGCAGGCCGAGCTCCTCGCCGTTGTAGACGTAGGCGGAGCCGGGCAGCGCGAGCATCAGCAGCGTGGCCGCCCTGGCCCGGCCGAGCCCGCCGTGGCGGGTGACGTGCCGCGGCTTGTCGTGGTTGGACAGCACCCAGGTGGTGGGCGAGCCCACCAGCTCCGCCTCGGCCAGCGCCTTCTCGATGACCGTCCGGAACGCCTTGGCGTGGTAGTCGGCCAGCATGAACTCGAAGTTGAACGCCTGGTGCAGCTGGTCCGGGCCGACGTAGCGGGCCAGTCGCTCGGGCGACGACACCCAGGCCTCGGCGACCGCCATCCGCCCGCCGGGGTAGGAGTCGAGGATCGGCCGCCACTCACGGTAGATGTCGTGCACGCCGTCCTGGTCGAAGTACGGCACGCGCTCGTCGCCGAGCATCTCGGCCTGGGGCCCCTCCTTGGGGCCGACGTCCGGCAGGCCCTCGGCCTTGACCATGCCGTGCGCCACGTCCACCCGGAAGCCGTCGACGCCGCGGTCCAGCCAGAACCGCAGCACGTCGCGGAACTCGGCGCGCACCTCCGGGTGCTCCCAGTTGAGATCGGGCTGCTCGGGCGCGAACAGGTGCAGGTACCACTGCCCGTCCTCGACCTGGGTCCAGGCCGGCCCGCCGAAGATCGACTCCCAGTCGTTCGGCCGGTCGCGGAAGATGTAACGGTCGCGCAGCCCCGCCTGGAACCAGGGGTGCCGGTCGGAGGAGTGGTTGGGCACCAGGTCCACGATCACCCGGATGCCCCGCGCGTGCGCGTCACGGACCAGCTCGTCGAAGTCGTCGAGCGTGCCGAACATCGGATCGACGTCGCGGTGGTCGGCCACGTCATAGCCGGCGTCGGCCATCGGCGAGGTGTAGAAGGGGCTCAGCCAGATGGCGTCGACGCCGAGCTCGCTCAGATAGCCGAGGCGGTGGCGGACGCCCTGGAGATCGCCGATGCCGTCGCCGTTGGCGTCGGCGAAGCTCCGGGGGTACACCTGGTATACAACGGCGTCGCGCCACCAGTCGTCGTCGGCCAGCATGATGATCCTTCCCCCGGATGTCCGTGATGTCTGGTGCAGGATGGCGCGATTCCTTGCGAGAGGTCAAGTGCAAGTTGCGGAAAGTTGCATGATTCTCCTTCTGGCAGGTCAGACGCCTGCTCGGAGAAGGCGCGACACGCACGAGATGTGGATCCGGTAACGCTCTATTGCAAGTTCTTCCAACTTTTGCAAAGTCCCGGTAACGTCCCGGAAATGTGAGCCGCGAAAGCGGCAAATGACGACCTTTCCGGCGGCGGCGTATGAGGTGTCGTCGCTCCTCCCGACCTCAGGAGGTCTCATGCGCAACCGAACTCTGGGCACGGCCGCACTCGCGACGCTGACCTTAGCCGTCACGGCCTGCGGCGGCGGATCCCCCGCCCCCTCGGCGGCCCCCACCGGATCGGCCACCGCCCCCACCGCCGCCCCCGCCGACAAGGGCGGCGGTCAGCTCGTGATCTGGGCCGACCCCAACCGGGTCAAGGCGCTCAAGCCCTTCGCCGACCAGTTCGGCGCCGAGAACGGCGTGACCGTCGAGGTCAAGGAGATCAGCAAGGACAACCAGCAGACCTTCCTCACCGCCTCCCAGCAGGGCAGCGGCCCCGACGTCATGGTCGGCGCGCACGACTGGATCGGCAACCTGGTGCAGAACGGCGCCATCGACCCGGTCAACCTGACCGAGCAGCAGAAGGCCGCCTTCCCCGAGATCGCCCTGAAGGCCGTCACGTTCGACGGGCAGGTCTACGCGGCGCCGTACGCGGTCGAGAACATCGCGCTGATCCGCAACACCGAGCTCGCGCCCGACGCCCCGGCCACCCTGGAGGACATGGTCGCCAAGGGCAAGGAGCTCAAGGAAGCCGGCAAGGTCAAGGAGATCCTCTGCCTGCCCGTCGCGCAGAAGGGCGACGCCTTCCACGTCTACCCGATCTTCGCCGCGGGCGGCGGCTCGCTGTTCGGCACCACCCCCGCCGGCGACCCCGACCCCAAGAAGGTGCTGCTCGGCTCGGCCGAGTCCGTCAAGGCGTTCGGCAGGCTGAAGGAGCTCGGCGAGAAGGGCGACGGCGCGCTCAAGACCTCCATCACCAACGAGAACTACGTCGCCACCTTCGCCGGCGGCAGATGCGCCTTCCTCGTCTCCGGCCCGTGGGCCATGGGCGACGTGAAGAAGGCGGGCATCAGCTACGACATCACGCCCGTCCCGTCGTTCAAGGACGGCAAGCCGGCCACGCCGTTCGTCGGCGTCCAGTCGTTCTTCGTCGCCGCCAAGGGCAGGAACAAGACCCTGGCCCAGGAGTTCGTCGCCAACTACGTGACCAACAAGGACGTGGCCAAGGCCCTGTACGACGCCGACCCGCGCCCGCCGGCGCTCACCGCCGCCCTGCAGGAGGTGCAGGCGGCCGACGCCGACGCCGGCAAGTTCATGGACGCCGGCAAGGACGGTTTCCCGATGCCCGCCATCCCCGAGATGCAGGCGGTCTGGGAGCCGTTCGGCATCGCCGAGGCGGCGGTCGTCAAGGGCGGCGACGCCGCCAAGGCGGCCGAGGCCGCGCAGAAGACCATCGACGGCTCCCTCAAGAACTGACGCCATGACCTCGGACGTCCCCGAGGCCGCCAAGCCCCGCCGGGCGCCGCGGCCGCGCCGGGAGATCACCACCGCCTACGTGGTGACCAGGATCGCGGTGCTCGCCGTGACCGCCGCGATCCTGGTGTACGCGGTGCCGCCGCTGGTCGCGGCGCGGGCCTGGATCGCGCTGGCGGTGCTGGTCGCGGTCACCGCGGCCATCGTCTGCCTCTACCTGACCCGGCGCCTCATCCCGGCGAAGTACCTCATCCCCGGCACCGTCCTGCTGATCGCGTTCCAGCTGTTCCCCATCCTCTACACGGTGAGCACCGCGTTCACGAACTTCGGCGACGGCCACCGCGGCGACAAGCAGTCGGCCGTCACCGCGATCGAGACCGGCTCGGTCCGGCAGGCGCCCGGCTCGCCCGAGTACACACTGACCGCGGCCCTGCGCGGCGACGAGCTGGTGTTCCTGCTCGTCGACCCGGAGACCAGGCGGGTCCAGACGGGATCCGGCGAAGGGCTGGCCCCGCTGGAGGGCGCCCGGCTCGGCGTGACCGGCAAGGTGCTGGCCGCGCCCGGCCTCACCGTGCTGACCGCGCCGCAGGCGGCCGCCCGCGGCGCGGAGATCGCGGCGCTGGCGGTGCCCACCGCCGGCGGGCTGATCAAGGCCAACGGCCTCAGCCGCGCCGTCGAGGGCCGGGCGGCGCTCGACTACGACCCCGCCTGCGACTGCGTCCGAGGCGACGGCGACACGTGGACGGCCGACGAGGCGCGGGGCTACTTCGTCAACGCCCGTGGGGAGCACCTGGCGCAGGGCTGGCAGGTCGGCGTCGGTTTCGACAACTTCGCCCGGGTGCTGACCAACCCCACGATCTCCGGTTACTTCGCGGGGGTGTTCGGGTGGAACGTGGTGTTCGCGCTGGCCTCGGTGGTGACGACGTTCGGGCTCGGCATGGGGGTGGCGCTGGCGCTGCACCACCCCCGCATGCGCGGCACGCGCTTCTACCGGATCGCGCTGATCCTGCCGTACGCGATGCCCTCCTTCGCCATGCTGCTGGTCTGGCGTGACCTGTTCAACCGCGACTTCGGGCTGGTCAACCAGTCGCTGGGGCTGACCATCGACTGGATGGGGGAGCCGGTCACCGCGAGGTTCGCGGTCATCCTGGTCAACCTCTGGCTGGGCTTCCCGTACATGTTCCTGGTGACGACGGGCGCGTTGCAGGCCATCCCGCGCGAGCTGACCGAGGCGGCCTCGATCGACGGGGCCTCGCCGTGGCACGCCTTCCGCAAGGTGACGCTGCCGCTGCTGCTGGTGGCGCTCACGCCGCTGCTCATCTCGTCGTTCGCGTTCAACTTCAACAACTTCAACGCGATCCAGCTCACCAGCGAGGGCGGCCCGTTCCCGGCCGAGAACCCGCAGGTGGGAGCCACCGACCTGCTGATCACCTACACGTTCCGGCTGGCGTTCGGCACCGGCGGGGCGCAGTTCGGCTTCGCCGCCGCCATCTCGGTGTTCATCTTCGCGATCGTCGCGCTCATCTCGGTGGTGACCTTCCGCCGGACCCGCAGGCAGGAGGAGGTCTACGCATGAGACTCGCGCTGAGGCACGTGTTCGTGCTGGTCGTGTGCGCGTTCGCGCTGTTCCCCATCGTGTTCGTGGTGTCGGCCGCGATCAACCCGCTGGGCACCCTCGCCTCCACCGACCTGCTGCCGAACGGGGCGAGCCTGGCCAACTTCGCCGACCTGTTCGGCTCCGACGTCCACCCGTTCGGCCGGTGGTTCCTCAACTCGGTGTTCATCGCGCTGACCGCGTCGTTCGCCGGTCTGCTGCTGTCGATGTCCGCCGCGTACGCCTTCAGCCGGATGCGCTTCCGCGGCCGCCGCGTCGGGCTGCTGGCGTTGCTGCTCATCCAGATGTTCCCGCAGTTCCTGGCCATCGTGACCATCTTCATCATCTTCACCGAGGTGACAGAGCTCTACCCGGCGTTCGGGTTCGACACCGCGTGGGGGCTCATTCTGCTCTACCTCGGCGGCGCGCTCGGCGTGAACACCTGGCTGATGAAGGGCTTCCTCGACACCGTGCCGAGGGAGCTCGACGAGGCCGCCACCGTCGACGGGGCCACGCACGCGCAGATCTTCTGGCGGGTCATCATGCCGCTCGTGACGCCGATCCTCGCGGTCACCGCCATGCTGGCGTTCATCGGCACGATGAGTGAGTTCATCATGGCCAGCGTCTTCCTGCGCGACCCCGGCAGCAAGACGTTGGCGGTCGGCATGTACGGGATGATCGCCGGCGACCAGCGCAACGCCAACTTCGGCATGTTCGCCGCGGCGACGCTGCTCACCGCGATCCCGACCGTGGGGGCCTTCCTGTGGCTGCAGAGGTACATCGTCTCGGGGCTGACCTCCGGCGCCGTCAAGGGCTGACCGTGGTCAGCCGTCCTTGACGGGCCCGCGGTGGACGACCGCCTTGTCTCCCGGTCCCGGGTAGGCCATGATCAGCAGCCGCTGGGTGCCGTACTCGTCGCCCTTCCAGGGGAACCAGGCCAGGTGCACGCGGATGCGGTAGTGCCCCTTGCGGCCGTTGAGCGACAGGTCGGGCAGCTCGGTGCCGCGCCACTCGGGCTCCTTGACGCGGATCGCCCTGGCGGGCCGGATGAGGGGGCGGTGGCGTGGGGTGGCGTCACACTTGCGACGCTCCTCGGCGTCGAACTCCTCGAACTCGCGTTCCTGGGCCGCCGCCGCCGCGTCGACCTTCGCCTCGCGGCCGGGCAGATCCCGGAGAGCACCCCGCTCAGGTCGCCGGCGCTCACCCCTTCCACCTCCCGCAGGCGGGCCAGCTCGCGCGGGTCGTCGCGGGTGTAGGCGCCGCACAGGCGGCGGCCGTGGCCGAGCAGCACCTGGTCGGGGGTGGTGGCGGCGAACGTGAGCGCCTGCTGCCGGCGTACCGCGCAGATGAAGGCGCGCGGGCCGGTGATCGGCTCGGGTGCCACCGGCTCGCCGTTCGTCTCCCAGGGCTCGGGGGGCGAACAGTCCTCGGCCGTGGTGACCGGGCCGCGTGACTGGTCGGCCGCCGGCAGGAGGCACAGGGCGACGGCGGTGGCCAGCGCCGCCGAGAGAACGTGGTGCCGCAGGCGGGCGGCGGGCGGGGCGCCGTACAGAAGGAGCAGGACGAGGGCGGAGGCGGCCAGGGCGGCGCTGTACCACAGCGGCGAGAGGCCGAAGAGGATCTCGCCGTTCTCGTTCCGGTCGAACAACCCGGCCGGGTACAGGGCCAGCCGCTGCTCGGCCATCTCGGGGATGAGCCGCCAGTCCGCCTCGCGCTCGGCGGTGAGCGCGCTCACGACGCCCGCCGCCGCGGCGATGACCAGGGCTGACATCGTCACGCGCAGCAGCCGCCGGGTCCTGCGTACGACCGCGGCCAGGATCAGCGCGGCCGGGGCGCCGACTCCGACGAGCAGGTCCACGACGCCCCAGAGCACGGTCGCCGGGTAGCTCACGTACCCATGGAAGAGGTCGTCGACCAGGCCCCTCGGGCCGGTCCACACGGGCATCCCGCCGGCCAGGTTGACGGCCGCGGGGATCAGCGGGAGCGCCACGGCCACGGCGGCGAGCGGCCACGGTCGCGCCGGGGCGACCCGGGCCGGCGACGGCGGGGACGGCACGGGCGGCGAGCCGCCCAGCTCGTGGGCGGAGCGGGCCTGCCACGCTGTCCCGAGGACGCCGAGGCTGCCCAGGACCATCAGGAGCACCAGGTCGTAGTCGACGCCCCAGCCGCCGAACGAGATGATGGAATGCCCGCCGGACGACAGCAGCGACAGCCCCGCCGCGGCGATGCCCATCCGGACGGTTCCCGGCGTCCAGCGCCCGTCCCCGGCCTGCCCGGTCAGGATCGGCACCAGCCACAGTAGATAGACGACGTTGCCGAGCTGGTACGGAGCGACGTACTGCGCGACGGACCACTGGCCGAGCCCGTAGAAGACGGTGGCGGCCGTTTCCATGGCGGCGCCCGTCAGGCCAGCGCGAGCACGCCGGACACGACGACCGCGCCCACGTAGACGGCGGCGACGAGCGCGGCGATTCTCCCGAACCGGTAGCGGCGCACGGGAACATCCCTTGAGAGCGAGTGAACAGCCTCCGAACAAAGGCGCCCAACCCTAGCGAGCCACTTGAAATCGATCAAGCCCTGTGGCAGCGGCGGAGCCACGCGGTGCCGCGCCGGTGATCAGTGTCTGGCGTCCGTTCCGGTGAGCCGCTAGGTTGGCGGATTACCGTCCGTCCTCCCTCCAGAACATGGTGTGCCCGCATGAGATTGCTGTCCGTGGTCGCCGTGGCCTCGTTGCTGCCCGCCGTTCCCGCCGCGGCGCAGGCCCAGGCCGGCACCACCTACTACGTCGACTCCAAGGGCGGCGACGACGGAGCGGCCGGCACCAGTGCCACCGCCCCGTGGCGCTCGCTCGACCGGGTCAACCAGGCCGATCTCAAGCCGGGCGACGCGGTCAGCCTCAAGCGCGGCAGCAGGTGGACCGGCAGCCTCAAGCTCGAGGCCGACGGCACCCGCGCCAGACCCATCGTCGTCCAGCCGTACGGCAAGGGCCCTCTCGCCAGGATCAGCGGCAGGGAGGCCAACTGCGTGGTCGTCAGCGGCGACCACTGGCGGATCAGCGGCGTGCGCGCCTCCGGCTGCCAGTGGGCGGGCTTCGAGGTGGCCGGTGACGGCAACCACCTGATCGGGGTGCGGGCCGACGGCAACGTCACCGGCGTCTGGGTCACCCCGAACGGCTCCCGCAACACCATCCGCGACAGCCGGATCGCCGGCAACAACCGGATGAGCGTCAACGACGTGGGCGGCGACAACGACTCCGGCGCCTTCGGTGTCCTGCTCAACGGCGACGACAACGTGGTCACCGGCAACACCATCACCGGCAGCCACGCGGCCAGCCACGACTACGTGATGGACGGCGCGGCCATCGAGATCTACAACGGCGACCGCAACCTGGTCACCTACAACAAGGCGCACAACAACGAGACGTTCACCGAGCTGGGCGCGCAGAAGGGCAAGACCGCCACCGGCAACGTGTTCGCCTTCAACGTCGTCACCTCCACTCTCAAACAGGGCTCCTTCCTCATCACGCGCGGTCCGGGGCACATCGTCGGGCCGGTCAAGGGCACCATCGCGGTGCACAACTCGGTCTATCTGCCGGCGCGCAAGACGATCGGCTGGTCCTGCCACGACGGCTGCTCACCGTCGATCCTGAAGCTCCGCAACAACGTCGTCTTCGTCGGCGGGCAGGCGGGCTACGAGGACGGCAAGGGGGCCGACGAGGGCGGCGGCGTCTACAAGGCGACCTCGATCAGGTTCAAGCTCGGCCCCCGGTCGGTCATGGCCGACCCGCGGCTCACCTCTCGCACCGACCTGCGGCCGCGTCCCGGCTCCCCGGCCCTCGGCCGAGCCTTCCCGCTCTCGGCCGCCTGGTACGGCGGCAAGGCCCTCACCCGCGACATCACCGGCAAGCCGGTCCCGGCCACCCCCGCCGCCGGCGCCTACCAGCCCTGACCGCTCCGCCGCGCATCGCCCGTCCCGGCCGTGACGCGGTCGCCGCTGTCGAAGAGGAGCGCCAGGAGGGCGGTTCGGGGTAGGAAAAGTGCAGGTCAGGGGCGGATAGCCGCAGGTAGAGGTTGTCGAACCCTTGTCGACAAGCTGGGATTAGCGTTGCATGCTGGGACTAACCGCAGCATGTGCGACATATCCGTGGAACCTACGCGAAACCTTTCCACGGCACTGTGAGAGCCTCTGGAAAGGGGGCGGCGATGCTGCTGCGACTGAGGGTGTCATTGCCGGACCGCCCCGGGGGGCTGGGTCAGGTCGCCAAGGCCCTCGGCACTCTGGGGGCCGACATCCTGCAGGTCACCGTCCTCGAACGTGAGACCGGACGGGCCGTGGACGACTTCGTGGTCTCCTGGCCGGGTGCCGTGTCGGCGGAGGAGGTCCGCGACCGGATGTCCGCCGTGCCCGGCGTGCGGGTCGAGGGAGTCTGGCCGACCAGGGATGTGCCGGGCTCGGCGCCCGACTACGACCTGCTCATGCACGTGGCCACCGAGCCCTCTCGCGGCATCGCCACGCTGGTCGACGCGCTGCCGGCGCTCTGCGGGGCGGAGTGGTCGCTGGCGGTCGCCGACGGCGCGGTGCTGCACGCCAGCCTGGCCGCCCCCGAGGTGTTCGAACTGTCCGAGCCGCCCCTGCGCGCGGCCACCCGCGCCTCGGAGGGCCTGCGGCTGATGCTGCTCCCGGTCGTCGCCCAGGGGCTGCACGTGGTCGTCGCCCGAGCCGCCGGGCCCGGCTTCCACCGCGCCGAACTCGAACGCGCCGCCCGCATCGTCGACGTCGTCACCACGCTGGCGTCCCGCACCTGATCCCTGCCTTACGGCCCGGCCAAGCCGGGCCCACCCGGGTCACCGCCGGCGGCCTGTCGGAGGGGGACGTTCGTGGTGGGATTGAAAGAATGTTCTGTTTTCTGGACCCTTGTACCCATCGGCAGACGTTGACCGTAAAACGTCAGACTAATACCGTGGCGATCGAGGACCAGAGGAGCCGCCCGTGACCGCTCAGCAGCATCATCTCGCCCCGGCGGCGACGGGCCCGCTCGCCCCGTGAAGGACACCCGTGGCCGGCGGTCCGCCCGCCCCGGCCCGGCGGCGGACGGCGTGCGATGAACCCGGTCCGGAGCCTGGTGACCTGGGCGCTGGCGCTGACCCCGGACGAGGTGCCCGGCCCGGTCCGCGCGGCCGGGTTACGCCACCTGCTCGACGGGCTCGGGTGCGCCGCCGCCGTCCATGAGGAGGACCCCTGTCGGGTGGCGGCCGTGGCCGTGGCGCTCGACCTGGGCGGGACACCGGAGGCCGGCCTGCTCGGGACCGGGCGGCGGGTGTCCGCGCCGGCCGCCGCGTTCGCCAACGGCGCCCTGATGCACGCGCTGGACCTCGACGACGTGCACGCCGGCGGCCCGGTCCGTGCGAGCGCGGCGGTGCTGCCCGTGGCGCTGGCCGTGGGGGAGGAGGTGCGTGCCCACGGGAGCGAGGTGCTCGTCGCGGCCCTCGCCGGATACGAGGCCGTCTGCCGCCTCGGCGCCGCCGTGCCGCCGGAGCTGGACGCCGCCTCCGCGTGCGGGCCGCTCGTCTCCGCGCTCGTCGCGTCCAGGCTGTACGGCCTGCGGGAGGAACAGGCGGTCGACGCGCTGGCCATCGCGGCCGGGCAGGCCGGCGGGCGGCCGGCCTTCGCCGCGCGCCCGCATCCGGGACTGGCCGCCCAGGCCGGGATCCTCGCCGCCCGCCTCGCCCGCTCGGGAGCCACCGGCCCGAGCGCGGCGCTGGAAGGAGAGCGCGGTCTGTACGCCACGCTGTTCGGCCGGTCCGGCTCCCAGCCCGCCGAGGGCCTGGGCGAGCGCTGGGAGGTCACCCGGATCACGATCAGGCCCTATCCCGCCGACCGGCTCGTGCACGCCTCGCTCGACGCCGCCAGGCTGCTGCGCGCGGACACCGCCTGCCCGCCGCCCGGCCACACCGTCCGGCCGGATCCCGCAGGGACGGCCAGGTCCTGGGTGCGCGCCCGTGAGGCCGGCGGCCAGGACGTGCTCCGCCCGGCCAGGTCCCGGCGGGGCCTGCCGGGCGCCGCGCTGGCCCGCCGGGGCGGTCGCGGAGGTGGCCAGGCCGGACCGGACGGCGGGCCGGCCGCGTCGGGCGGTGCCCACGCCGGGCACGGGCGGGCGGGCGCCGGTGAGTTATGGGGCGGGCGTGACCTCCGGGAGGTCCGGGAGATCGTCGCCACGGTGCACCGGGACAGCGTGCCCGTCGTGTGCGGGCCGGAAGCCCATCGGCCCCGGACACCGTACGAGGCGATGCGCAGCCTGCCGTGGAGCGTCGCGGCGATGCTCCTCGACGGCGAGGTCACCGTGCGGACATACCGTGATGTCCACCGGGAAGAGGTCGCCGAGCTGGCCAGGCGCATCCGGTACGAGGTGATCGACCCGCCGTGCGAGGCCGACGACCAGCCGGGACGGCTGCTCGTGAGATACGCCGACGGGATCGAGGCGGTGGCCGCCGTCGAACGCGGCTCGGGCGGCCCCGGCGACCCGGACATCGAGGACCTGGTCCGGCGCAAGGCGCTGGGCAACGGGCTGAGCCCCGCGGCCGTCGAGGCCGTGCTGGGGCTCGCGGAACAGGACGTGCTGGTCCTGCCGGCATGAGTCAAGGAGTGAGAGATGGATTTCGAGCTGAACGACGAGCAGAAGGCCCTTCGCGAGACGTTGCGCGCGTTCGTGGACAAGGAGATCGTGCCCGTGGCCTCCGACTGGGAGCGTACGGGCAGGTACCCCACGGAGATCGTCGAGAAGATGAAGCAGATGGGGCTGTTCGGCCTGTCCGTGCCGGAGGAGTACGGCGGCATGGAGGCCGACATGGTGTCGTTCGCGCTGGTCTTCGAGGAGATCGCGCGCGGCTGGATGGGCGTGGCGGGCACGATCGGCTCGCACTCCCTGGCCTGCTCGATGATCGCCCGCCACGGCACCGAGGAGCAGAAGCGGCTCTACCTCAAGGACCTGGCCACCGGCGCGCGCCGTACCGGGATCGCCCTCACCGAGCCCGGCGCGGGCACCGACCTGCAGGGCATCCAGACGCGTGCCGTACGCGACGGCGACCACTACGTCGTCACCGGCACCAAGACGTGGATCACCAACGCCCGCCACGCCGACCCGCTGCCCGTGCTGGTCAAGACCGCCGTGACCGAACCCGCGCACAAGGGCATGGCGGTGCTGCTCGTGGATCCCGCCTCCGAGGGGTTCAGCGTGAGCCGCGACCTGCCCAAGCTCGGCTACAAGGGCACCGAGACCTGCGAGGTCGTGCTCGACGGCGTGCGCGTGCCCGTCGAGGCGCTGCTCGGCGGCGTCGAGGGGCGCGGCATGCAGCAGGTGCTCGGCGGGCTGGAGATGGGCCGCATCAACATCGCCGCCCGCGCCGTGGGCGTCGCGCAGGCCGCCTACGACGCGGCGCTCGCCTACGCGCGCGAGCGCACCGCGTTCGGGCAGCCGATCGCCGAGTTCCAGGCCATCCAGCTCAAGCTGGCCGATCTGGGCACCGAGATCCAGGCGGCCCGGCTGCTCACGTACTGGGCCGCGTCCCAGGCCGACGGCGGCAAGCGGGTCGACATGGAGGCGAGCATGGCCAAGTACTTCGCCTCCGAGGTCGCGCTGAAGGCCACGCTGGAGGCGATGCGGATCCACGGCGGCTACGGCTACTCGCAGGAGTACGTGATCGAGCGGCTCTACCGCGACGCGCCCCTGATGGCGATCGGCGAGGGCACCAACGACGTGCAGCGCATGGTCATCGCCCGCGCGCTCGTGTCCGGCAAGGGCAAGGTCGGATGGTGACGCGGCCCGCGTGACCCCAGACGGCCGCCGGGCTCGTCAGTCGTGCCGGGGCAGGTGGGAGACCTCATGGTCGGCGTGCGACAGCGCTTCGGCGATCAACGCGCGCACGTGCGAGTCGCGGGCGCGGTAGAGCACCCGGCGGCCGTCCCTGCGGGTGGTCACCAGACCGGCCAGGCGCAGCTTGGCCAGATGCTGCGACACCGAGGGCCTGGGTACGCCGACGGCCCGGGCGAGCGAGGTCACGTCCAGTTCGCCCGAGGACAGCAGCCACATCAGCCGGAGCCGCGTGGCGTCGCTGAGCATGCGGAACGCGTCGACGGCGGAGCTCACCTGAGCGGGAGCCGGTTGCTCCTGCACCAGATGCGCACCTGAGTCGTTGTCGCGTGCGTACATGAATACATATACTCGCCCAAAGGAGACATCGTGCGCAAGTGAGGGACGGCATGCCTGACCCCGAGTCCAGCCATGAGCACAACCATGAGCGCGGCGACGGGCACGGACACGGACATGGGCACGGGCACGGCGGCAAGAGGGGATGGGTGGCCCGGGCCGGGCGGCTGATCGCGCCGCACGGTCACGACAGCCTGGACAAGACCGACGCGGCACTGGAGAGCAGTAGTCGCGGACTGCGCGTGCTGGCCGTCTCGTTCGCCGTGCTGATGGTGACGGCCGCCGTCCAGGCGGTGATCGTGGTCAGGTCGGGGTCGGTGGCGCTGCTGGGCGACACCCTGCACAACGTCGCCGACGCCCTCACCGCGGTGCCGCTGGCGATCGCGTTCTCCGTCGGGCGTCGCGCCGCCACCCGCCGCTTCACCTACGGCTACGGGCGGGCCGAGGACCTGGCCGGCATCGTCATCGTGCTGATCATCGCCGCCACGGCCGGGCTGGCGGGCTACGAGGCGGTCAACCGGCTGGTCGATCCGCGGGACATCTCGGCCGTGGGCTGGGTCGCGGTCGCGGGCGTGCTCGGCTTCCTGGGCAACGAGTGGGTGGCGCGCTACCGGATCAAGGTCGGGAGGGAGATCGGCTCGGCCGCGCTGGTCGCCGACGGGCTGCACGCCAGGACCGACGGCTTCACCTCACTCGCGGTGCTGCTCGGCGCGGGCGGCTCGGCCCTGGGCTTCCCGCTGGCCGATCCGATCGTCGGGCTGCTCATCACCGTCGCCATCTGCTTCGTGCTGCGCGACGCCGCCCGCGAGATCTACCACCGGCTGATGGACGCCGTCGACCCCGGCCTGGTCGACCAGGCCGAGGCCGTCCTGCGCACGGTCGGCGGAGTCCGGCGGGTCGGCTCGGTCCGGCTGCGCTGGATCGGGCACGCGCTCCACGCGGAGGTGGAGATCCTCGTCGGCCACGACCTCACCCTGCTCCAGGCGCACGCGCTGGCGGTGGAGGCCGAGCACCGCCTCATCCACGAGATGCCGCGCCTGCGCGCGGCCACGGTCCACACCGATCCGTACGACCCGTCGGGCGCCGACCATCACGCCCCTTTGAATAGTCATCGCATCACTTGAACCATTACGGGTATGTTGGGCCGGGTGTCGATTGCCGCCACCGCACATCAGTCTTCCACCTCCCTCTCCACCACGAGGCTTGCCTGGCTCGACGCCCTACGTGGCATCGGCGCGATGGCCGTGGTGGCCGAGCATCTGATGCCGTGGTTACTACCCTCGCTCCGGCCCAACTGGTTCAGCCTGGGAGCCTTCGGCATTCTGCTGTTCTTCCTGGTGAGCGGCTACATCATCCCGACCTCGCTGGAGCGGCACGGCAACGTGCGCAAGTTCTGGATCAGCCGGGCCTTCCGCCTCTACCCGCTCTACCTGGCGGTCATCGTGCTGGTGGTCGGGATGGCGTGGTGGGTGCCGGTGCGCGAGCAGGTCCAGCGCGACGGGTCGGCGGTCGCGGCGCACGCGACGATGCTGCTCGACGTGGTCAGCGTCGGCGGGCTCGCCGACACGATGTGGACGCTCTCCTACGAGATGGTCTTCTACCTCCTCGTCACCGCGCTGTTCGTGACCGGGCAGCACATGCGCAGCGGGCTGCTGGCGATGCTGTTCGGCGCCGTCGCGGTCATCGCCGGGCTGGTGCTGTCCAGGGCCGTGCTCGTAGGGGAGTGGCTCTCGTACGTCTCGGCCGCGGTGTTCGTCGCCGGGCTGGCCTGCGTGATCTCGGGCCGGTTCCGTACGGCGGGCGCGTACGCGCTGGGCCTGCTGGCCGTGACGTTGGTCGTGCTGGGCAGCCGGGTGCCGTGGCTGGGCGTCGCGGTGCTGGCCGCGATGTTCGCCGGCACCGCCATCCACCGCTGGGAGCGCGGCACCGGCCCGCTCTGGCCGGTGGCCGTCACCGCGGCGCTGATCGCGGTGGCGCCTGTCTGGGCACCCCAGGCAGGCTGGTGGTGGGTCCAGCCCGATGTGTGGATCACCACGATCGCGCTGGCCGCCGTCACGTTCGCGGGCGGGATGGCGATGCGGGGACGCAGGGTGCCGAGGGTGCTGACCTGGCTCGGGCTGATCAGCTACTCGCTCTACCTGGTGCACCATCCGCTGCTGAAGTTCTTCACGCAGGTCACCGGCGACCTGCGTGAATCGCCGCTGCCCGTGCAGCTCTCCATGGCCGCGGTGGCCGTCACGTTGATCCTGCTGGCCAGCGCGCTGACCTATCGGTTCATCGAGAAACCGGCGCAGAACTGGGGCCGCCGCTTCACCAGGCCCCAGCCGGGCGCCACTCCCTCCTGACCCCAGAACGTCAGCCCCTCGCCCCCACGCCAAGCTCACCGGCCCCGGAACGCACCGGCCCCGGCCGAGCCCACCGAATCGGGTCGAGGTCACGTTCGCCTGTCGCGTCGAGTTCGGCCAGGGCGTCGAGCGCGATCACACCGTGCTGGTCCGAGGTGTCGGCGGACGCCAGCGCGGCCACCAGGCCCCGGTGCCGCAGCAGCGCCTCGCGCACGACCGGGTCGCGGGCGACAAGGAACGCGAGATGCCGTACGGCGTGCGCGGCCACGTGCGCCGCCTCGATCCGCTCCGGCGTGGGAGTGGCCGGGGCCGAGCCCCGGGCGATCTCCAGCCTGGCCAGCTCGACGGCGGGCAACCACGGCGCGGGGTCGGGACAGACGGCATAGGTCAGCACGACCACGCCCTCGGGCAGGTGACGCCAGCTCGTGGAGTGCACGACGACGCCGGCTCCGCCCGGCGCGACCCCGCTGACGCGCCGCGCCGCCTCGTCGGGGCTCTCTCCAGGACGAGGCACGGTGACGGCACGCCGATAGGCCCATCGACCGTCGGTGCCCGCCCGTAGCATGAGCGTCTCAACCGAGACCGAGACCATGTGTCTTCCCGTCACCGTCACCAAGTTACTGCCATTCATGTGCAGGAGCATTTCTATCGCATATATGCCCAGGTCTCGCCGGCTCCCCTCTGGGCATGGCTGTAGTCGGTGCGTGCGAGAGAGAGGTGCGCAGCCATGCCCGCGATGCTGGTGCTCATGGGGTCGGGCGAAACAGCCCCGACCATGGTCGAGGTCCACCGCGCCGTCGCCCGGCGGCTGCGGCCGGGGCCACGGGCCGTGCTGCTCGACACCCCCTACGCCTTCCAGGAGAACGCGGCCGACATCTCCGCCCGAGCCTGCCGATACTTCGCGCGCAGCGTCGGCCTGGATGTCCACGTCGCCGACGGCGTCGCGGGCGCCGACTGGGTGTTCTCCGGGCCGGGCAGCCCCACGTACGCCCTGGAGCGCTGGACGTCCACCTCCGTGGCGGGCGACCTGCGAGCCAGGATCCGGGCGCGCAGCGGGGTGACCGTGCTGGCCTCGGCGGCGGCCTGCACGGCCGGCCTGGCCACGGTGCCGGTGTACGAGATCTACAAGGTGGGCGCCGAGCCGCACTGGCGTGACGGGCTCGGCCTGCTGGAGGCGCTCGGCCTGCGGGCCGTGCTGATCCCCCACTTCGACAACACCGAAGGCGGCACCCACGACACCCGCTACTGCTATCTGGGCGAACGGCGGCTGGCCCGCATGGAGCGCGAGCTGCCGCCGGGCACCGCGGTCCTCGGCGTCGACGAGCACACCGCGGTCCTCATCGACCTGGAGAGCGAGCGTGTCGAGGTGGCCGGGCGGGGCGGCCTGACCGTCCGGCGGCCCGGGTCCACGGTGGTGCTCCCGGCGGGCACCCGCACCGCCCTGCCCGAGCTGCGCCGGCTGGCCGAGGGCGTCTCCGGTGTCTCCGGCGCCACCGCCGCGCCGCTGTCCCGGCCGACCGGCCCGGCGCGGGGCCCGGTCACCACGCTGGAGGAGACGGTGCGCTCCTGCGAGCGACGCTTCCGGATCGCGGCGGCCGAGCCCGACCCGGCGGCGGCGGCGCGGGCCGTGCTCGACCTGGAGGCGGAGCTGGTCAAGTGGGCCGCCGACACCGAGGAGGACTCCGGCGGGGTCGACCAGGCCCGTGACCTGATGCGGCTGCTGATCGCCAGGCTGGGCGAGCTGGGCGCCACCACCGATCTCCGCCGCCTGGTCGAGCCGCTGCTCGCGTGGCGCGACGGGCTACGCCGCCAGGGGCGCTACGAGGTGGCCGACGCGCTGCGCGACGCCATGATCCACGGGGGCGTCCTGGTGGAGGACACCCCCGACGGCGCCCGCTGGACCCCGGCGCACCCGGCCACGACCGAGCCTCGCCCCCAGGCGGCGACGGCTCCCGGCTCGTCGGCCGCGACCGAACCCCACCCCCCGGCTACGACGGCTCCCGGCTCGTCGGCCACGACCGAGCCCCGCCCCCCGGCCGGTCCCGTGCCTGGCCCACCTGCCGATCCCGCCTCCTGACGCCGGCCGCTCCGGTTCGACCGCCCCTGATGTCGATCCTCGAACGCTCGCCGTCGGGCGCGGGTCAGGTGCCGTTCCTGAGCTCGCGCTTCAGGATCTTGCCGGCCGCGTTGCGCGGCAGCGACGGCACGAACACGACCGTCCTCGGCAGCTTCGGCCCCGACAGGCGGGTACGGCAGTGCGCCTCCAGCTCGGCCCCGGACACCTCGGCGCCGGGCAGCCGGACGACGTACGCGGCCACCCGCTCGCCCCACTCCTCGTCCGGCAGGCCGACGACCGCGGCCTCCGCGACGCCGGGGAAGCCCTGCAGGACCTCCTCCACCTCGCGCGGCGCGATGTTCACCCCGCCTGAGATGATCATGTCCTTCTTCCGGTCGACGATGTAGACGTAGCCCTCGTCATCGCGCACCACGATGTCCCCGCTGCTCAGGAACCCGTCGTCGGTCACGCAGGCCGCCGTCGCGGCCGGGTCGCGCAGGTAGCCGCTCATCAGGTACGGCGAGCGGCTGAACAGCTCGCCCGGGACGCCCGGACCCACCGGACGGCCGTCGTCGTCCACCACCCGGATCTCCGTCATGAACCAGGGCTGCCCCACCGAGCCGACCTTCCGCCGCGCGTCGGCCGGGCGGCAGTCGGTCACGATGCCGGCCTCCGTCGACCCGTACAACTCGTGCACCCCGACTCCGGGGAGGGCGTCCAGCACCCACTCCTTGAGCGCCCGGGGCAGGGCGGCGGCGTTGAAGTAGATCGTGTCCAGGCTCGACAGGTCGTGCCGGCGCAGCGCGGCCTCGCCCAGCGCCCGGATGCCGTGGGCGTGCGTGGGCACCAGGAAGACCGACTGGGCGCGTTCGCGTTCGATCATGGCGAGCAGGTGCTCGGGGTCCCAGGCGCGCAGCATCGCGACGGTGCCGCCGGTGTGGACCGGCGCGTACCCGAAGGCGAAGCCCGCCCCGTGGTACATGGGCGCGACGGCGATCGTGCGGCGGCCGGTCGCGAGCCCCCACTCCAGCGCGGAGCCGTAGAAGGTGAGGGAGCGGGAGCGGTGGCTGATCACCACGCCCTTGGGGTGGCCGGTCGTGCCGGAGGTGTAGGCGACGCAGAACGGCTCCAGCTCGCCGACCGGCACGCGTGGGTCGGCGGACCGCGCGCCCTCGAGCGCGCTCTCGTACGGCCGCTCCGCCCCGGTCCCGCCGATCGTGAGGACGGTTTCCGGCGCCGCCCCGGCCGTCAGCCCGCCCAGCTCCTCGGCCTGGATCAGCGCCCGGCTCTGCGAATGCCCGAGGACGTACGCCGCCTCGACGGGGGCCGAGCGAGGGTTGACCGGGACCATGACCAGTCCCGCCTTGGCGATCCCGCACGCCACCTCCGGGTACTCCAGCCGGTTGCCGAGCAGCACGGCCACCCGCTCGCCGGGCCGCAGTCCGGCGTCCAGCAGCACGTTCGCCAGCCGGCTGGACCGCTCGTCCAGCGCCCGGTAGGTCAGCCGCCGATCCCCGTCGACCACGGCCGCCGCCTCCGGCGTAGCGACCGCGAACTCCCGGACCCCGCCCGCGATCGACAGCGCGGCACCACCGGGCAGCAGCGGCATCGGAGCCACCTCGTTTCGCAGGAAGGAACGCCATTTCCGTAGAGCATGTCTCCCGGCTCCGGCCTCCGTCAACGGAAAGTCTGACGTTTTCCCGTACGATTGCTCCCGTGAGCACGCGCCCGCCCGCCTACCAGTCGATGGCCGCCGAGTTGCGCGCCCAGATCCTGGCCGGGGTGCTCAAACCAGGCGACCGGCTGCCCGTGGAGCCCGAGCTCTCGGCCGCCCACGGCGTCAGCCGCAGCACCGCCAGAGAGGCGCTGCGCCTGCTGGCCAGCCAGGACCTCATCGCCACCGTGCGCGGCGTGGCGGGCGGCAGCTTCGTCGTCACGCCCCGGCCCGAGCAGGTCAGCGAATACCTGCACGCCAGCCTCAACCTGCTGACCGTCGACACCCAGATCACCGTCGACCACCTGCTGGAGACCCGTGAGCTGCTGGAGGTGCACGCCACGGGGCAGGCGGCGAGGCACCGCACCGACGATGACCTGACCGGGCTGCGCGCGACGCTCTTCGACCCCTGGCAGCTGCGGCCGGAAGAGATGTACGAGCCGAACAAGGCCTTCCACACCCTGCTGCTGCGCGCCTCGGGCAACCCGCTGCTCGAAGTCGTCGCGCGGCCGGTCTTCCAGGTGCTCGACGAGCGGTTCCTGCGCCGGCGCGCGCCGGGACGGTTCTGGCACGAGATCGACCACGACCACCGTGAGATCGTCGCCCGCGTGGCGGCCCGCGACGAGGCCGGCGCGCGCGAGGCCGCCCGCCCACCTCGACCGGCTGCGCACCACCTACCTGGCCATCGACCGGACCCGCTCGCACGCGGCGGGCGCGGTCAGCGACGCGGAGGGTCGACCCGCGCGCCGTCCGGAGTAAAGATCATCAGGCGGCTGATGTCCACGGCCACCTTGGCCGCGTCGCCCGCGCGCCAGGCCGGCCGGCCGCCGAGGCGGACGACCAGATCGGAGCGGCGGTGGAAGCCGCCGGTGGGGTTCTGGCCGACGCGCTCCTGTTCCTGCGGCTCCTCCTGCCGACCGCCGCCGAACATCCGGCGCACCACCCCGCCGAACCCGCCCGGCCCGTCGCCGCGCTCCCCGGCCCGGCCGCGCGGATCGGGCGGCTCCGGCACCGCGGCGGCGGGCACGCCGCACTCGACGTAGGCGAGCCACTCGTGACCGTGATATTCGAGCGCCCGTACCCGCCCGAAGAAGGACGGCCCGTCGTACGACTCGGGGACGGGCGACAGGCCGTCCGGGCGCAGGCCCACCAGGATCTGCCCGCCGGTGTGCTGGGCGACGGCGTACGCCCTCGGATCGCTCCAGGGCATGATCAGCCGATGCGTCCCGAAGTCGAGCAGCACGAACTCGTTCTGCGGCGTGCGTACGGTCGCCGCCAGCAGGTTGAGCTGCTGGGAGTTGAGGAAGGAGGCCACGAACGCCGTCGCCGGATCGTTGTAGATCTGGGCCGGCGTGCCGACGTCCTGCAGGACGCCGCGGTTGAGGATGGCGATCCGGTCGGCCAGGGTGAGCGCCTCGACCTGGTCGTGCGTGACGTACACGGTGGTGACGCCGAGCGACCTGACCAGGGCGGAGATCTCCATGCGCAGCTCGGTGCGCATGCCCGCGTCGAGGTTGGACAGCGGCTCGTCCATGAGGAACAGCTTCGGCTGGCGGACGATCGCGCGGCCCATCGCGACCCGCTGCCGCTGGCCGCCGGAGAGCGTGCCGGGGCGGCGGTCCAGGGTCTCGTCGATGTGCAGCGCCTTGGACAGCTCGGTGACGCGCTCGTGGGTCATCCCCGGATCCGACTTGGCGATCTCCAGGGGGAAGGAGAGGTTGCCGCGCACCGTCCGGTGCGGGTAGAGGGCACCGCTCTGGAAGACCATGGCGACGTCGCGCTCGCGCGAAGGCAGGTGATTGGCCAGCTGGCCGTCGAGCCACAGTTCGCCCTCGGTGATCTCCTCAAGGCCCGCGATCATGCGTAACAGAGTGGACTTGCCGCAGCCCGACGGCCCCAGGAGCACGAGGAACTCACCGTCACCCGCTTTCAGGCTCAGCCGATCGACCGCCAGGTGGCCGCCCGGGTAAATCTTGGTCACGTTGTCAAGTACGACCGAGCTCATGGGCCCACACCTTGCGCGCGTGTCACCTGTGACGAGACAGATTGGAAAGGTAGTACATCGCGCCTTAACGCTGTGTGTCCACCCTTGACATGAAAGATCCCTATGGTTGGAGATTTCGGCTGTCAGGTTCGGTCAACCGTAACGCCAAATAGCGGGGCATATGGGACACTGGAACGAGTTGCGTAAAGTTGCAGCAATGAATTTCATCGGTCAGGGCCGTCCGGGAGTTGAGATCATGACGAGTGACGTGACACTGGCGCGCCGCGTCGCGGATGTGCCGGACGCGCCCGCTGCGCGAGCCTGGCGGAAAGTAAAGTGTCCCGCATGAACGGTCACGCGCGCCTCGCCGACATCGCCGCCCAAGCCGGGGTGAGCGAGGCCACGGTCAGCCGGGTGCTCAACGGCAAACCCGGAGTCTCGGCCGGCACCCGCCAGGCCGTGATGACCGCGCTCGACCTCATGGGCTACGAACGCCCGCCGCGCCTGCGGCAGCGCAGCAACGGCCTGATCGGCCTCGTCACCCCCGAGCTCGACAATCCCATCTTCCCCGCGTTCGCCCAGGCCATCGAGAAGGCACTGACCCAGCACGGCTACACGCCCGTGCTCTGCACCCAGCTGCCCGGTGGCGCGCCCGAGGACGAGTTCACCGAGTTGCTCGTCGACCGCGGGGTGAGCGGCATCGTGTTCGTGTCGGGCCTGCACGCCGACACCACCGCCCGGATGGATCGTTACACCCGGCTCACCGACCGCGGCCTGCCCATCGTGCTGGTCGACGGCTACAGCGAGCACATCGACGCCCCGTTCATCTCGCCCGACGACCGGCTCGCCGCCCGCCTGGCCGTCCAGCACCTCGCGGACCTCGGCCACGAGCGCATCGGGCTGGCCCTCGGCCCGCGCAGGTTCGTGCCGGTGATCCGCAAGATCGAGGGCTACAAGCAGGCCATGGCGCGGCTGCTCGGCGCCACCGACGTCGACGACCTGATCGCCAGCTCGCTCTTCTCCGTCGAGGGCGGCCAGGCCGCGGCCACCCAGCTGCTGGCCGCCGGCTGCACCGGCATCGTCTGCGCCAGCGACCTGATGGCGCTGGGCGCGATCCGCGCCTGCCGGCAGAAAGGCCTGGCCGTGCCCGGCGACGTGTCGGTGGTCGGCTTCGACGACTCGCCGCTGATCGCGTTCACCGACCCGCCGCTGACGACCGTGCGCAAGCCGATCGGCGCGATGGCCACCGCGGCCGTGCAGACGCTGCTCGAAGAGGTCAACGGCGCCCCGGCCAAGCACGTCGAGCTGATCTTCCAGCCCGAGCTGGTGGTGCGCGGCTCCACCGGCTCAGGCCCGCTGGTCAACCGCTGACCCACGGCGTCTGACCCACGACGTCCCGCACCGGAGCGGCCGCGTCGACCCCGTCGGGAAGTCGCGACACCCACACGATGAGGGCCATCAGCAGCACCAGCAGCACGATGGCCACCACCACGGCCGTCAGGCAGCCCACGAACACGCTCCTGCGCGGCTTCGCCACCGGGAACATCCCGGGCGGCGGAAGCGGGCCCTGCCCGGTCTGCTGACCGGGCGGTCCCTGCATGGGCGACGGGCCCTGCGCTGCCGGGGGCGCCGGCCGGGCACGCCCTGACGGCGCCCGAGCGGCCGAGCCGCCCGGAGGCCCGGCGGGACGCCCTGACGGCGCCTGCACGGGCGGGCGGGCCGGTGGCGCCTGCCCGCCCGGGTGGGCCGTCGGCGCCGGCCCGGCGGGATGGCCTGTCGGCGCCTGCACGGGCGGGGCGGCGGGGAGGTGGGGCGCGGGAGGGGGCGCCGAAGGCGCCGGTCCGCCGGGGTGAACGGGACGTGGCCCGGCCGGGTTGGGCGGAGGCTGGACCGAGGAGGGGTGAGGTGGCGGCGCCTGCCCGGCGTGATGCGGCGCGGGCCGGGGGAACGGCGGCAGGTCGGAGGGGTTCCACGAGCTGGAGAGGTGCCGTGTGGCGGCGAGCTGGGCGGCGGGCTCGTCGGCCGCGCCGACCAGCTCCAGCAGCAGTTGCTTGGCGGCGGGCCTGCGGACGGGATCGGGATGGATGGCAGCGGCGACCAGCCGGTCGAGCGGCGCGGGAAGACCTCGCAGATCGGGCGGGGCGGTGCGGGCGCGCGCCGCCATGACGTAGGCGTCGCCCTCGCCGAACGGGTGGCCGCCCAGCCCGGCGTAGGCGATGAGCGAGCCCCAGGCGAAGACGTCGCCGGCGGGGCTCGTGCGCCCCTCGAACACCTGCTCCGGAGCGATCCAACCAGGGGTGCCCATCACCATGCCGGCGTTGGTGTGGCGGGAGTCGACATGGGACGAGCGGGCCAGCCCGAAGTCGATCACCCGCGGCCCGGCCAGGGTCAGCATGACGTTGGCCGGCTTGAGGTCGCGGTGGACCAGGCCGGCCGCGTGGATCGCGGTCAGCGCCGCCGCCACGCCCACGGCCGCCGAGTGCAGCACGGACGGCGTCAGGGCGCCGTGCTCGATCAGGTGGTCTTCGAGCGAGATGCCGTCGATGTACTCGGTGACGAGGTAGAGGACGCCTTCGTGCTCGCCGTGGTCGAGCACGCGGGCGGTGCAGAAGGAGGCCACCTTGCGGGCGTTGGAGACCTCCTCGTGGAAGCGCGCCCGGTAGACGGGGTCGGCGGTGAAGTCGCGCCGGATGGCCTTGAGCGCCACCCGTGAGCCGTCGGCGGCCCCGGCGAGATAGACGGTGCCCATGCCGCCCGAACCGAGGCGGCTGAGCAGCTTGTAGGGGCCGATCGCCGGTGGATCCTCGGGCGTCAGCGCGGTGCCCTCGGAGCGACCCTGCTGCCCCAACGTCGCTGTCCTCTCGCCGTCGCCGTCCCGTCGCCGCAACCGGCCGATCCTCCGCCCGGCATGCCGTTCGACACCCCAGACTCTAACGGAGGAAAAGACCACCCGGTGGCTCTCCGGCGGCGCGGCAACGCCGCCGCCGGAGGGGGAGCGGAGCGGGCCGCCGTCAGCCGAGTCCTGCCGCGTCGGAGGCCAGCTTCTCCACGCGGCCCCAGTCGCCGGCCGCGAGCGCGTCGGCCGGGGTCAGCCAGCTGCCGCCGACGCAGCCGACGTTGGGCAGCGCCAGATAGTCGGGGACGCTGGACGCCCTGATGCCGCCCGTCGGGCAGAACCGAACGTCCGGCAGCGGCCCGGCCAGCGACTTCAGATAGGCGACGCCGCCCGCGGCCTCGGCGGGGAAGAACTTGAGCTCCTTGAGCCCCCGTTCGGCCAGTGCCATCGCCTCGGACGCCGTGGCGGCGCCGGGCAGGAACGGCACCCCGCTTGACTCCAGCGCCTCGACCAGCGACAGGGTCGTGCCAGGAGAGACCAGGAACTTCGCCCCGGCCTCCAGCGATCCGGCGATGTCGTCGGAGGTCCGGATCGTCCCGGCGCCGATCACGGCCTCGGGCACCTCGGCGGCGATGCGGCCGATCGCCTCCAGCGCGCAGTCCGTACGCAACGTCACCTCGATCACCGGGAGGCCGCCCGCGACGAGCGCCCGCGCCACCGGCACGGCGGTCCGAACGTCGTCGATCACCACGACGGGGATCACGGGTGCGAGGTCGAGCAGGCTCATCGAAGGTTCTCCTCTGGTGCGAAGAAGGGCGCGCCGACGCCGGAGCGCTGGGCCAGCCAGGCGGCGGCGCCGGTCAGCGCCGGCTGCGGCGCGACGATCAGGGTGGTCGCGATGGTGGACAGGTAGTCGGACATGTCCGGGTTGCTGTCGAACCTGGCGCGGAAGCCACAGGCACGCACCTGTTCCACGATACGGGGCAGCACCCCGCCGCCCAGGTAGACCCCGCCACGGGCGCCGAGCGTGAGCGCGACGTTCGCCGCGAAGCTGCCCAGCATCCCGCAGAACACCTCGACCGTCTCCGCGCACAGCGGGTCGTCGAGGCGCGCCACGATCTCCGACGCGGTCAGCGGGGCCGCGGGCACGTCGTTGACCAGGGCCAGCGCGCGGTGCAGCCGCGCCAGTCCGGGACCGGACAGGACGTGCTCGGCCACCACCGGTCCGCGGGTTCCCAGCACCCGGACGAGCTCCAGCTCCCGCTGGTCCAGGACCGGCACCGTGACGTGCCCGCCCTCGCCCGGGACCGGGATCCAGCCGCCGTCCGACGGCACCAGCCCGGCCACGCCCAGCCCGGTGCCGGGCCCGAGCACGGCCTTGACCCCGGAGCCGGGCGGCGGGCCGCCCAGTGGCTCCAGATCGTCGCCGCGGAGGTGCGGCAGCGACAGGGCGAGCGCCTCGAAGTCGTTGAGCAGCGCCACGTACGGGATGCCGAGGTCGCGCGCCGATCCGGCCCACGGCGAGTTCGTCAGCTCGTAGCGGTCGCCGTCGACCGGCCCGGCGAGGGCCAGGCAGGCCGCCCCCGGCCGCACTCCGCCCGCGTGGTCGGCGAGATAGGCGGCCACGGCTTCGGGGAGGGTCGCGTACTCGGCGCCGGGCAGCACCGCGACGTGGGCCGGCCGGGCGCCCGGCGCGGTGACCAGCCCGAACCTGGCGTTGGTGCCACCGATGTCGGCCACCAGCCACGGCGGCTCCAGGGCGCTCACCACGACTCGGCGCCGTTGACGCCGAAGATCCCGGCGCCCTGCTCGGCGTGACCGGCCATCCGGCGGAAGGCCGCGAACAGCTCGCGGCCGGTGCCGACCCACTGCGCGTCGCTCGGCGGCCCGCCCTCGGGCGCGCGCCTGGCCAGCTCCTCGGCCGGGACCAGCGCCTCCAGCGTCCCGGCCGCCGAGTCGAGCCTGATCATGTCGCCGTCGCGGAGCAGGGCGATCGGGCCGCCGTCGCACGCCTCGGGCGACAGGTGGATGGCCGCGGGCACCTTCCCGGACGCGCCGGACATCCGGCCGTCGGTGACGATCGCCACGCGCTGTCCCCGGTCCAGCAGCACGGCCAGCGGCGGGGTGAGCTTGTGCAGCTCGGGCATGCCGTTGGCGCTCGGCCCCTGGTAGCGGATGACGGCCACGAAGTCGCGTCCGTCCAGCTCGCCCGCCTCGAAGGCGCGCAGCAGGTCGAGCTGGTCGTCGAAGATCGCGGCGGGCGCCTCGATCACCAGGTGCTCGGGCCTGACCGCCGACACCTTGCTGACCGCGCGGCCCAGGTTGCCGTCGACCATGTGGATGCCGCCGTCGGCCGCGAACGGGGCCGACACCGGCCGCAGCACGTCCAGGTCGGCGCTGCCTCCGGTGACCTCGCTCCACACCAGCTCGCCGCCGTCCAGGGCGGGAGCCGACCGGTAGTGGCCGAGACCCGGCCCGGCCACGGTCAGCACGTCGGCGTGCAGCAGGCCCTCGTCGAGCAGGTCGCCGATGAGCACCTGCATGCCGCCCGCGTCGCGGAAGTGGTTCACGTCCGCCTGGCCGTTGGGGTAGATCCTGGTCAGCGACGGCACCACCTTCGACAGGCAGGCCAGGTCGTCCCAGGTGAGCACGATGCCCGCGGCGGCGGCCATGGCCACCAGGTGCAGGGTGTGGTTGGTGGAGCCGCCGGTGGCCAGCAGCGCGACGCAGGCGTTCACGATCGCCCGCTCGTCGACCAGCTCGCCGACGGGGGTGTACTCGGCGCCGTGCGCGGTGATCTCCACCGCCCGCCGGCCGGCCGCCCCGGTCAGAGCGTGCCGCAGCTCGGTGTGCGGGTTGACGAACGTCGAGCCCGGCAGGTGCAGCCCCATGACCTCCATCAGCGCCTGGTTGGAGTTGGCGGTGCCGTAGAAGGTGCAGGTGCCGGGGGAGTGGTAGGACTTCGCCTCGGCGTCCAGCAGCTCGTCCCTGCCGACCTTGCCCTCGGCGAAGAGCTGGCGGGTGCGGGCCTTGACCTTGTTCGGCAGCCCCGACGTCATCGGCCCGGCCGGGACGAAGATCGCGGGCAGGTGCCCGAAGTGCAGCGCCCCGATCAGCAGCCCCGGGACGATCTTGTCGCAGACGCCGAGCAGCAGCGTCGCGTCGAACATGTCGTGCGACAGCGCGATCGCCGTCGCCATGGCGATCACGTCGCGGCTGTAGAGCGACAGCTCCATGCCGGGCCGCCCCTGCGTGACGCCGTCGCACATGGCGGGCACGCCGCCCGCCACCTGCGCGACGCCCCCGGCCGCGCGCACGGCCGCCTTCAGCTCCGCCGGATACGTCTCGTACGGCTGATGGGCCGAGAGCATGTCGTTGTAGCTGGTGACGATCGCCACGCCCGGCTTGGCCGTGCCCCGCAGGGCGGGCTTGTCCTCGGCGGACGCGGCCGCGAAGCCGTGCGCCAGGTTGGCGCAGCCGAGGTGCGCGCGCGCCGGTCCGCGCCCCCGGGCCGCCTCGCCGTCGCGCCGGATCCGCTCCAGATAGACGGTACGGCTGGCCCGGCTGCGCTCGGCGATCCTGTCCGTGATCTCCTGGATGACCGAATTCACGCTTCCTCCTCGTGCCAGGCGCGACCGCTGCGGCCGAGCAGTTCGTGGGCGCCCGCGGGGCCGGTCGACCCGGCGGGGTAGGGCTCGGGCAGGTCGGCGGACGACTCCCAGGCGGCCAGGATCGGGTCGATCCAGCGCCACGCCGCCTCCACCTCGTCGCGGCGCATGAAGAGGGTCGGGTTGGCCGCGAGCACGTCCGTGAGCAGCCGCTCGTACGCCTCGGGGACCCGCGCGGTGAACGTCTCGCCGAAGCTGAGGCTGAGCGGCACCGGCTTGAGCGCCACCTCGCCGGCGCCGGGCTCCTTGGCCATGATGTGCAGTTCGATGCCCTCCTCCGGCTGCAGCCGCAGCACCAGCCGGTTGGGCGTGCCGCCGGGGAAGATGGAGTGCGGCACGTCCTTGAACTGCACCACGATCTCCGACGTCCGGCGCGGCAGCCGCTTGCCGGTGCGCAGGTAGAAGGGCACCCCGGCCCAGCGCCAGTTCCTGATCTCGGCGCGGATCGCGGCGAACGTCTCCACCCGCCTGGACGCCTCGGTCGGCGGGGTGGAGCCGGGCTCGTGCAGGTAGCCGGGCATCCCGGCGGCCTCGGTGTACTGGCCGCGCACGGTGAACCGGTCGGCCTCGGTGCCCGTGATGGGCAGCAGCGACTGCAGCACCTTCACCTTCTCGTCGCGGATCGCCTCCCGGTCGTTGCGGGCGGGGGGCTCCATCGCGGTCATGCAGAGCAGTTGCAGCAGGTGGTTCTGGACCATGTCACGCAGCGCGCCCGCGTGGTCGTAGTAGCCGCGTCGGCCGGGCGTGCCGACGGTCTCGGCGACGGTGATCTGCACGTGGTCGATCCAGAGGGAGTTCCAGATCGGCTCCAGGAAGGCGTTGGCGAAGCGGAGCACGAGCAGGTTCTGCACGGTCTCCTTGCCCAGGTAGTGGTCGATGCGGAAGATCTGCCGCTCGTCGAAGATGGCGCCGACCTCGTCGTTGATCCGGCGCGCGCTGACCAGGTCGTGGCCGAGCGGCTTCTCCAGCACCACCCGCGAGCGCGGCGTCACCAGCCCGGCCGCGGCCAGCTCGCGGCAGAACGGGCCGAACGTCCGCGGCGGGCTCGCCAGGTAGAACACCCGGTCACGCTCCTCCTGCCCGGCCAGCAACGCGGCCAGCACGCTCCACCCGGGCAGGTCCGTATCGTCCCCGCCGGCCCGGCGGCCCACGTCGACCGACACATGGTGCAGGCGGCCCAGGAAGCGCCGCCAGCCGCCGGGGTCGTCGGCCGGCATCTGGCGGCGTACGTCGGCGTCCACCTTGCCGCGGAAGTCGTCGTCGGTCAGGCCGCCCCTGGACATCGCGATGATGCGGGTCTCGGGGGAGAGCCGGCCGTCGCGGTCGCAGTGGTACAGCGCCGGCAGCAGCTTGCGCATGGACAGGTCGCCGGTGCCGCCGAAGACCACCAGGTCGGCGGCGTAGGCGGTGGCGGACGTCGAGAGGGGGGACACGGGGAGATACTCCGATGATCTATCAACCAGGGACAGAACGGACATTAGTGGGAGTTTAGGTCGGGCACAAGCAGAGTTTTGCTATCTGAGATAAGAAAGTCGGCACTTTTCATTACCTAACTCGGTGTGGTTCACTTGGCCGATGTCTCGACGTACCGCCGCGAGCCTCGCCACCAGTGGTGAGGTGCTCCGCCTCATCCGCACAGGTGAGGCCGTGACGCGCGCGGACCTCGGCCGGGTCACCGGCCTGTCCCGGCCCGCGGTGCAGCTGCGCGTCGCCGAGCTGCTCGAACGCGGGCTCGTGGTGGAGCGCGCCGACGCCCCCTCCACCGGCGGGCGGCCCCCGGTCCGGCTGGAGTTCGACGCCGCCGGAGGGCTGGTGCTGGTGGCCGCGCTGGGCGCGAGCCGCACCCGGGTCGCGGTCTGCGACCTGTCCGGGCGCGAGCTGGCCGGACGCGACTTCGCCATCGACGTGGAGCAGGGCCCCGACGTGGTGCTGCCGCTGCTCATGGACACCTGGGACGACCTGCTCGGCGACCGGCCCCGCTCCATGGTCAAGGGCGTGGGCATGGGCGTCCCGGCCACGGTCGAGTTCGCCGAGGGTCGCGCCGAGAGTGCCCGGGTGATGGCCTCGTGGACCGGCGTGGTGATCCCGCCCGTCGTCCGCGAACGGTTCCCGGTGCCCGTGCTGGTCGACAACGACGTCAACGTGCTGGCCATCGGCGAGCATCGCGGCGTCTACCCCGAGCTCGGCGACCTGATGTTCGTCAAGGTGTCCACCCGCATCGGCGCCGGCGTCGTCGCGGGCGGCGAGATCCTGCGCGGCGCGATGGGCGCGGCCGGCGAGATTGGGCACATCCCGGTGCGCGACGGCGGCGGCGTGCTGTGCCGCTGCGGCAACGTCGACTGCGTCGACTCCGTGGCCAGCGGCACCGCGTTGCTGCGCGACCTGCGCGCCGCGGGCAAGGACGTCAAGAGCGTCGGCGACGTGACCGCCCTGGTGCGCGCGGGCGACGCCGAGACGATGGCCATGGTGCGCGAGGCCGGGCGCCGCATCGGCGAGGTGCTGGCCGGAGCGGTCAATATCCTCAACCCGTCGGTTCTGGTGCTCGGCGGCGACGTGGCCGAGGCGTTCGGGCCGCTGGTGTCGAGCATCCGCGAGGTCGTCTACCGGCGTTCCACCGCGCTGGCGACCCGCCGGCTGCGCATCGAGCCGAGCAGGCTGGGCGCGGGAGCGGGCATCACCGGGTGCGCGGTGATGGTGCTGGACCACGTGCTGTCGCCCGACGCCGTCGACGACAGCCTGGCCAGGCGCTGAGCCGCGAGCCCGCGCCCGTCAGCCGCTGAGGCGCTGAGCGGCCAGCACCCAAGCGGCCGTCAGTCGAGCGGCGACACGGCCTCGCCGTAACCCGGTGGTGTGCTGACCGGGGCCGGGCTCAGCGCGGGAGCACCGCTGCCGGTCGGCGGGTGGGTCCGGGTGGGCACGGCCGAATAGGGCATGGCGGGCGTCACGAAGGAGCGACCGGCCTGCGCCGTGGGGCTCGTCGCCGGAGTCCCCGTGAGGTCGGACGTCGGGCGGGTCGTCGGGCGGGTCGTCGGGTCGGCCGTCGGCTTCGGCGTGCGCGACGGGCGGGTGGCCGCCGGGCTGCCGCCGGCCCTGAGCGACGGCCGCGAGCTGTGGGACGGGCGCGTGACGGGCGGCCGGGTGGTGACTCCCGTGGCCCGCACCCTGATCTTCCCGGTGGACAGGGTCGTCGCGGGCTTGGCCGGCCGGTCACCGGCCTGGGCGGGGAGGCTGACCGGGGACAGCGAGGTGCCCGCCGGCCGGCCGAGGCCCAGGATCGCGGCGGCGGCCAGCATGAGGCCGCCGGCCAGCACGCCGGCGACCATCAGAACACGCCCGCGCCGCTCCGAGTCGCTCACAGCCGCCGATGATAGTGAGCCCGCGCGACCACTCGGGCGGCTCTGGGCGAATCGTGATCAAGGCGATCATCCTCCGGCCGCCCTCAGCACGCGCACAGCAGGCCCCGCAGGGCGGTCTCCAGGCAGAGGCCGGTGCGGACCGGGGACGGCCACGGGAAGCGGATCAGGGAGTCGTCCGTGCGCACCGTGGCGCCGTAGCGGTCGAGCTCCCACAGCCACACCTCGCCGGCCTCCTCGCCCAGGTGCCGGGTCACCCCGCCGGCCAGCTGCGGCCGGTGCGCGTCGTTGATGTGGGCCAGCACGCGCTCGGCCGTCTCGGCCAGCGGATCGGGTGCCGCGTCGAGGTAGTCGTCGGCGTCGAGCACGCCCGACTCCTGCCCGGTCAGGTAGATCACCTGGCCCACGTCCAACCGCAGCAACCGAGGGGCGTCCGGCTCGCCGTACCTCTCCAGGGCGTCGAACAGCGCCTCGTCGGGGCAGCGCGCCGACACCGACACCGCCGCGGCGCGCGCCTGCTCGAAGGGCACGGCCTGAGCCCAGCCCTGCACCTCGATCATCGCCCGCGGATGCTCGATCTCACCGAGGCGGCGCATCGTGGTCAGGTTGACCGCGACGACGGCGTCGTCGCACAGCCCGTGCAGCGGCTCGCCCGGCCGCACCAGCAGGACCGGGCGGCCACGTTCGTCGACCCCGCCCTGGGCGGGGGCGGGCGTGCCGTCGACGGACAGCCGGGCGACGCGGGCGGTCGTGGCGAGCGTGCGGATCCGCTCGGGGATCGGCAGCATGGGCGCCTCCTTGAGGGAGCAGAAAGCGATAGGTTAGGCTTACCTAAGTAAGGTTTACCTAATCACATGGAGGCGAACGTGCGCTACACCGGTCCCAAGGTGAGGCTGTCGCGCCGCGCGGGTGTGCCGCTGACCAGGAAAGCCGTCCGCTACTTCGAGCAGCGGCCCTACCCGCCGGGCGAGCACGGCCGCAAGACCAACCGACGCGCCATGGGCGACTACGGCACGCGCCTGCTGGAGAAGCAGAAGCTGCGCTGGTACTACGACGTGTCGGAGCGGCAGTTGCGGCGCTACTGGGACCTCGCCGTGCGCAGGCCCGGCGCCTCGGGCGCCGAGCTGGTCTCCCTGCTGGAGACGAGGCTCGCCTCCCTGGTGCTGCGGGCCGGCCTGGCGCCGTCGATCTACGCGGCCCGCCAGTACGTGACGCACGGCCACATCGCCGTCGACGGCCGCAAGGTGGACATCCCGAGCTATCTGGTGAAGCCCGGCCAGGTCGTCTCGGTGCGTGAGAGGTCGCGCCGGATGCAGCCGTTCGTGGCCGCCGCCGAGGGCGTGCACGCCGACGAGCGGATCGCGCCCTACCTGTCCGTCGACCACGCCGACCTGCGGTTCACGCTGACGAGCAAGCCCGAGCGCGACCAGATCGCCGTCCCCGTGGACGAGCAGCTCGTCGTCGAGCACTACTCCCGTTGACGCCCTACTCCAGGGCTTTCTCCCGGCGCAGCTCGTTGATCTCCGCGCGGAGCGCGGCCAGCTCGGCCAGGATCAGCCGGGTCGAGGCGGCCGAGGTGTCCTCCAGCTCGGCCAGCTCGGCCCGCTCCATGGCCGACTCCTCCTCCATGGCGCTCACGACGACCGCCATGAACAGGTTGAGCACCACGAACGTGCAGATCAGGATGAAGATGGTGAAGAAGATCCAGGCCGACGGGTGCTCCTGCATCACGTCTCTGGCGATGTTGCCCCAGTCGTCGCCGGTCATCGTCTGGTAGAGGGTGAACAGCGAGGTCGGCAGGCTGCCGAAGCGCTCCGGCACGGCCTCGCCGTACATCTTGGTGGCCATCACGGCGGCCACGTACAACACCAGGGAGAGCAGCACCACGATCGAGCTCATGCCGGGCATCGCGCGCAGCAGCGCCGAGACCACGCGGCGCAGGCTGGGCACGACCGACAGCAGGCGCAGCACCCGCAGGATGCGCAGCGACCTCAGCACCGAGAGCCCGCCCGTGGTCGACAACAGCGCGATGCCGACGATCACGGTGTCGAAGATGTTCCACGGATCACGTGGGAAGCGGGCCCGTTCGACGTAGATCTTGGCCAGCAGCTCGGTGACGAAGATGTAGAGCGCCACGTGGTCGATCACCCAGAGCACGTCGCCGTACCGAGCGGCGACCGAGGGAACCGTCTCCAGACCGAGGGTGGCCGCGTTGACCAGGATGACACCGACGATGAACTGCTGGAAACGCCGATGGTTGATGAAGGCGCGGATGCGCTCACGCACAGGGGTGGGCTCCTCAGGACGGCTGCGGTTGCCCCACCATGATGGCGTAGATGATCACACCGTCATCAAGTATCCCGCAACCACCTGTCAAGAGATGCCCTGTGGTATAAAAACCGCCTAAACGCCGATGGATGAGGGGCCGACCGCAGATGTCCTATCCCAACTATGGCCCCTCCTACTACGGCCCGCCGCCCCAGACGCATCCCAACGGCACCACGATCCTGGTGCTGGGCATCCTGAGCCTGGTCGTCTGCGCGTTCATCGGGCCCTTCGCCTGGTCGATGGGTACCAAGGCGCTGCGCGAGATCGACGGCAGCGGTTACGTGTACGAGAACCGCGGCATGGTGCAGGCGGGACGCATCTGCGGCATCGTCAGCACCTGCCTGTTCCTAGCCGTGATCGCCTTCTATGTGCTCATGTTCGTGGTCTTCGGCGGCGCCGCCATGCTGGGCGGCCTGGACTAGCGGCAATGCCGGGTAGTTAAGGTGCTTGGGCGGTTGTCGAGTCAGGTTTGTTGAGGATCTCGGTGTGGACGACTGTCCG
>NZ_JCADBK010000016.1:0-184810 GCF_059358955.1 Nonomuraea sp. CX421
CGTCTCTTGTCACATGGATCTCACCCGCACCACAGCATGGGCTAGATCACCCGCACACCATCTCCCTGGACGTGAACAATGCTAACAATGCTGCCGCTGCTGCGTCACTGGGCCACCGCCGACACACCGGCCCCAGGCAACGGCTGGTTGCCGGTCGTCTGCGACCTGCTCACCCCTGAGGCCATCGCCCTGGTCCACGAGCTGGTCACCCGCCTGGCCGCCTACCGGGGCGGCCCGTTCGTCTGCCACCACGCCGACATCAACTGGAGCGAGGACCGTTTCCTGAAGGGCCGGACCATCTCGGTGGCGCGTGGCCTGATCTGGACCTGCGAGGTCATTGACGAACCTTGGGTCCCGTCGCTGCTCGCCGACGCCGCCGTCACCTGCGGCACCGGCCACGATGGCCCCAGCTCCACCTGCCGCAGCGAGACCGTCGCCAACGGGGCTGTCGGCGTGCTGGCCCGCCGGGGCGGACCCGAGACACTCACCCCACTGGCGCTCATTCAGACGCAGGTGCGTGCGGCGTCCGTACAGGAGAATGTCACGCGCGCGCTCGACGCGCTCGCCGACGCGGCCGCGCTGACTCGTGACCAGTTCCTCGACCGCACTCTGCCCGCCGCCGCCACGCCCAGAGAGGTCGAGCAGGCGCGCACGGCCGCGCGCTACCGTCTGGAACAGGCGCTCATCCACCAGCGCGAATGGACCTGGCGTGAGGTCGGCGAGCACCTCCTCGACCACCCCGTCACTGGCCCCGACGCACGCAGGTCAGAGGAAGATGATCTCTTCTTTCATGTAGGCCAAGTTGACCGAACGCAGCCCTGTCCTTGACGGGGCCACGGTGACGCGATTGTGGTTAACCCTTGATTTGTGCGGCCGCCCTGGCGATCTGCTCGATCTTCGCGCGGTAGGCGGCGCGTTCTTCCTCATCGATTGGCTTCTCGTGTTCGGCGCGCAACCCGGTCCGGCCGTCGAGGCCCTCGCGCAGGATGTCGGCGTGCCCGGCATGCCGGACGGACTCACTGAGGACATGGAGCATGATGGCGAACAGGTTCGTGTTCGGTTAAGGCTCCGGCCACCACGGCACATGGCCGGGGGCGTCGAGGGGAAGCTCGTTGATCGTCGCGTCCGAGTGTTCCCACGTGCGCCGGTAGAACCCGATGATCTGTTCGCGGGTCTCGTCTTCGGTCGCCCACTGATCGCTGCCGTCGGAGTCCTGCCACCGGGTCAGCGGTTCCGGGGAAGGACGGTCGAAGACCTCGCCGAAGTACCGGGCCTCGACGGTGGCCACGTGTTTGACCAGGCCGAGGAGGTTGGTCCCGGTCACTGTCAAAGGTCGGCGGGCGTCGTATTCGGACAAGCCGTCGAGTTTCCAGAGCAGCGCCTTGCGGTCCCGCCGCAGTCTCCCGTGCAGGTTGCCTTTCGCGAAATCGTCGATCACGGGTCACGATCCTGTCAGACTGCACCAACCGGGTGTGCACACGACTTCAGACATCCGTGCAGAGGACTCCCGGAAATCGACACTCTTCGCGAACCGCCGACAGCCCGTCTGAGTGTCGGAAAAACGTGTTGCGAAGTCGGAGTGTTCATCAACTGTTGTAGCACCGTTTCTCTACACTTCCGAGGTGTGACGACGCTCCGCGACGACTCGGCCCCCGCCGCAGTGAACGGCCAGGCCGCCGACGACCTCCTTGGCGCCGAACCTACACTCCTCACCGGAGCGCTCGTCGGCTACGCCCGGGTCTCCACCCGCGATCAGCGCCTCGACCGACAGATCCGCGCGCTCGAAGCCGCCGGTTGCATCCGCATCTTCGCTGACAAGCTGAGCGGCAAGAACACCGACCGCGAAGAGCTCACCAAGGCCCTGGACTACCTACGGCCCGGCGACACCCTCGTCGTCCCCTCGCTCGACCGGCTCGCCCGCTCCCTGGCTGACCTCGTCACGATCGTCGCTGAGCTGCGCCGCCGCGGCGTTGGCTTCCGGTCCCTGAAGGAAGCCCTCGACACCACCACCCCCGGCGGCCGCCTCGTCTTCCACGTCTTCGCCGCCCTGGCCGAGTTCATCCGCGAGCTGATCGTCGAGGGAACCCACGAGGGCCTGGCCGCCGCCAAGGCTCGCGGCGTGCGACTCGGCCGCCCACCCGCGATGACCCCCGAGCAGGTCCGGCACGCCCGTGCCTTGCTCACCCAGCCCGATGCCACCGTGTCCTCAATTGCCCGGCTGCTGAACGTCAGCCGCTCCACGATCTACAAGTATCTGCCCGAACTCGCCACGGACCGTCCTGCCGTCGAACAGCCGGCAGTGCGAGCCGAGCTGGAGAATGGCGGCTGATTCCCCAGGTCAGCGCCTACTTGGCGGCTGATGGCGCATTAGTTAACTGCACCCCATCTTCGCGCGAGCGGCCGCCAGAGCGTCTCGAAGCTCGACCTCGTGGCGGGCCGCCTGGAGGAGTTTCTCCGTGAGCTGGTGGCATGTGGGCGTCAGCGCGATCACCTGCTCATCGAGTTGCCCTGGTGGGATGGGCAGGTGCGGCGTGGCGACCGTTTCGTACCTACCTCTGCCTGACTTCTGTTCAGCTGGTGTGCGGACGGTTCGAAAGTTGCCAGGCACCCCAGTTCTGATCGCTACGTCGATCTTGACCACATGCGCTTGCTTCTGGCTTGATCAGGACGCTGAGATCGTTCTCGTCGAGCGGAGATTCCTGTGCGTCCGTTACCCCTGGCACGTTCCCACTCCATCACGTCACGTCTCGCCCGCCGATCGGCGGGACTCGCCTCGGCCCTGGCTATCGCGGCAGGGCTCCTCGTCGCACTGAGCCCGGCCGCCTCGGCCGCCGACACCACGACGGACCTCGGTGTGAACTACCTCTACAAGGACGGTGACCTGGCCGTCGGCAACGGCAAAGTCTTCGTCACGAATGGCGAGAACATCATTGTCGCCGGCACCGACGGTGAGCTCCTGGGTCAGGTCGGCGGGCTGACCGACGCCTCCGGACTGGCGATGGCACAGGACGGCGCCCACCTGTACGCGGCGCTGACCCAGTCCGGGCAGGTAGCCGAGATCGACACTGCCACCCTGCAGATCACCCGGAGCTTCGACCTCACGGGATACCCGTGCCCGACACACCTGGCGCGGTCCGGTGACAGGCTATGGGTGGGCTACGGCTGCGAGGGTGACAACGGCGTCGTCGGGCTCGATCTGAGCGTGGCTACGCTGCAGCCGATCGCGATCGCGTACGCCTTCTCCGGTGCTCCGCTGGTCGCGGCAGGCGGCGACACGCTGGTGGTGGTGGGCGCGGCTCATACGAGCACCTCCAGCTTGTTCGTCTACGACGTGAGCGGCACCCCCGTATTGCGCGGCCTGCTCGACGGGTTCACGCACGACATCGGCGGTCTGGCGGATCTCGCCGTCACCGCGGATGGAGCGGACGTGCTCGCGGTGGCCTCGCCCTGGCGCCGGACCTATCGGTGGGACGCCAGCAGCCTGGAGAAGACCCGCACCTACGCGGGGGCGACGGCCTCGGAGGGCATCCCCTCGTCCGTCGCGACCAGTCCTGATGGGGCCCACGTGGTCGTCGGCGGGGCCGACGGATCGGACATCGTGCTGTACGACGCGGCGACGGGCGAGACGATCCACGGCCTCGACAGTACGGACGCCACAGGCACGGGCGAGGTCGCGTTCTCGGGCACGGATGTCTTCGCCGTGGTGACTGCGTCCTCTGGCCGGCTGCACCTGTGGCGGGTGGAGAACATCACCTTCCCGGCCTCCATGCTGCCCCTGACGCTCTCCTCCGACGCGGTGGTGAATCAGCCGCTCACGCTGACCGGCACGCTCGAACTGCCCGGCGGTGCGGCGCCCGGCGCGCAACCGCTCACAGTGACCCGCCGCCTGCCCAGCGGGACCACCGAGACGCTCGACGACGTGACGACGGCCCCGGACGGCTCCTTCACCCTCACCGACACCCCGGCCGCCTACGGGGCGCACACCTATACCGTGCTCTGGAACGGCAACGACGACGCCCGCTGGACCACGACGTCAGCGACGCTGACGGTCAAGAACACCTCGTCGCTCACGGCGACGGGCCCGGCGGAGTGGCTCGTCGGCCTCCCGGTGACGATCAGCGGAGTGCTGCTGCCCAAACCTCCGGCCTCTGGGTGGGGGTACCCGCTCACGGTCAAGCGGACCTTGACCAACGCCAACGGCACCGTCACCATCGCCCTGCCGGGCGTAGGCGCCCGTAAGGACGGGACGTACAGCTTCACCCACACGCCGACCGAGGTAGGGATCTACACGTACACGGTCCAGTGGGCGGGCAACGCCGACTACACATCCGCCAAGGCCGACCACGAGGTGCAGGTCAAGGAGTGGGAGGAGTAACCGCGGCGTGAGCCGCTGGGCTGCGGCACCGCGTCGCGACCATTGAAGACCGTGTCTCGGTCACCGAAGCCGCTCGCGCCCTCAAGATCGGCCGCTCTACCGCCTGCGTGGCCCTCGCCGAGCGCTGCGTACTAGGCGATGACGGCGCGAGGCTGTTCCTCGAAGGGCGAATGGGATGGACCAGCTTCTATGGGATCTGATTGGCTGATTCGAATGGGAATGTCATCCATAGTGGCCGCAGAAGCGTCACCCTTCGGACGTCTGAGGTTTCGCCCAGGAAGGCGGGACCCCAATTGCCAGGTGCGCACCCTCCCCGCCGTCATGATCACCCGATCGCCCATCGCAGGTGGTGGCACAAGCCGTGGATGAAGTGGGCAGGCGTCTCAGTGGCAACGCCCGTGCTGGTAGGCGTGCTGACCTGGACTATTCAGCGTCCGTTCTCCTCGACGGGGGTGCCTGCCACGCCCGCTCCGACGAAAACGTCTGCTTCGCCTACCTTGCACAAGGAAGCGGCGAATCAACCAATTCTGATTGACCTTGTGAAGATAGATCCGGGCCTCAATCCCACACGAGTCCTGCCCGCATCCTGTCGAGTTGTCACAATCCGAACTCGCCTCGTTCAACCGGCTTCCGACCCAGAAACAGGAAACATGGTTCCGGCAGCACGGTTCGGTCGATCTCGATTTTCTCGAGGCGAAGGTGATCCTGCGCGGCAACAGCGAACAGAAGGTCCGCATCACCGAGATCGGCGCCGTCAAGCAGTGCTCCTCACCTTTCCACGGGACACTGTTCTACAGCCCTCCCGGAGGCGCGGACGACGACATCATCCGCCTCGGCTTCGACTTGGACCGGCCGGACTCCCGAGCGCAGCTCATGACGGGATGGAGCTGGAAAGGGAACTACTTCGATCAGAAAACCATCTCGTTGACACAGGGCGAGGACATCGTCCTGCAGTTCGTGACGACAACGGCCGAACACTACTGCAGCTTCTCGTTCGCGGTGAACTATCTGGTCGCCGGCCGCTCAGGATCCCTGGTGATAGATGACCACGGCAAGCCGTTCAGGCTGAACGCTTTGATCAAGGGCATGGACGACTACCCCTACGGTGACTACCGGAAATATCAGTCGCTGTATGTGGGAGGGCTGGGGGACCCCACCGGCAGACATCCTGAGTGGGTGAAGTGGCGGGCCGACGATCTGAGAAAGGCCCAGAACGTCCGACTCTCCAGCGAGTAACCACGCCGAGCGCAAAAAGCTTGGAGCGCCGACGCGGCCTGCGGTCACGGCGCGCGGTCGGCTGAACGTGGCGTGACCAGGCCGGCCTCGTAGGCGGCGATGACGAGTTGGGCGCGGTCGCGGGCGTTAAGCTTGGCCAGCAGACGGCCGATATGCGTTTTCACGGTCCCGGGACTCACCTGGAGCCGCACACTGAGCTCGGCGTTGGACAGTCCGTGGGCGACGAGGGTGAGCACCTCGCGCTCCCGCTCCGTCAACGTGTCGAGCCCGTGAAAGGTCTGCTGAAGCGGCCGCTGTACGAACTCCGCGATCAGCCGGGTGGTGACGGTCGGCGCGAGCAGCGTCTCACCCGACGCCACCACGCGGATGCCCTTCAACAGGTCGTCCGGAGGCGCGTCCTTGAGCAGGAACCCGCTGGCACCCGCGCGCAGCGCCGCATAGACGTACTCATCGAGGTCGAACGTGGTCAGGATGAGCACCCGCGTGTCCCCGGCGAGCTGCCCGGTCGCGGTGATGCCGTCCATCTCGGGCATTCTGACGTCCATGAGCACCACGTCAGGTGACTCCGTACGCGCGAGCGCCACCGCCTCCTGCCCGTCGCCCGCCTCCCCCACCACGGTGAGATCGTCCTCCGACTCGATCAGCAGGCGGAAACTGCCGCGCAGGAGTGCCTGATCGTCGGCGATGAGCACCCGAATCACGAGCCTCTCCCTGCCGCCCCCATCGCTACCGGGCCCGGCCCGGTCCGCGGACGCCCTGGCCGGACCCGCCGACTCCGCTTCCTCCGGCTCATGCTCGTGATCCTCGTCATCGCGTCCATCATGACCGATCCGTGCCTACCGTTCGCACCACGTCGACGCTAGGAACGCCTGCCGTACGTATCTCCATGCGCCACTGCGGCGCTCTGGCGAATGGGCCCGTCGTTCGAGCACGTCCGCGCCTGACGCCCGGCGCCGCGCCCGCTCCCCCGCGAACTCCCAGGCGGGTCAAGGGATCTCCCATGACGCGTGCACACCGAACCCCCTTCCCGGAAGCGGGCCGGCCTCGAAGGTGCCGCCGTACAGCAGCGCCCGTTCGCGCATTCCCGCCAGCCCGTGCCCACCCGGCAGCACCCGCTGCCCAGGCCCGTCGTCGACCACGGAGATCCGCACCCTCCCATCGGCGACCGACACGTCGGCCTGGCAGTGGGCGGGAGCGGCGTGCTTGACGACGTTGGTGATCGCCTCCTGGACGATGCGGTACACGGCCGGCGCCATGCTGTCGGGCACGGTTCCGTTCACCGACAGATCGACCTGCACGCCGGCCTCCGCCGCCCCGTGCGCCAGGGACGGCAGGTCGGCGAGCCGAGGCAGCGGCGTCCTGTCGGGTGCGCCGCCGGATGCGCGCAGCGCGCCGAGAACATGGCGCATCTCCGCGAGCGAGCCGCGCCCGATCTCTTCGATGGCCCGCAACGCCTTGCGCCCTTCCTCCGGATGCTTGTCCAGGACTTTGGCCGCCACCCCTGCCTTGACGGTGATCAGGCTCATCGAATGGGCGACGACGTCGTGCAGTTCGCGCGCGATCCGCAGGCGTTCGTCGGCCGCCGCCTGCTCGGCCTGGCTCCTGGCCTCGCGGGCGGCGAACTCGCGGCGGGTGCGCGCCGCCGTGCCGAGACTCCAGCTCGCCGCGAGGACCAGCCAGGCCGTACCGATGATGAAGACGGGGTCGGGCCACCCGTCCGAATACCGTGGTGGACCCGGCAACGACACCAGCAGCGAGCCTCCGTTGACCAGCAGGCCCGACACCAGGGCGATCGCCGATCGCCACACCGGCCGGCCGGTCGCCACCGGGTAGATGGCCAGGGCCGCCACGGCCGTCGGCATCAGCCGGTTGGTCTGCAGCGCGAGCACGGCAAGGCCGATCAGGAGCGCACCGTAGTAGGCGGGCTCCGGCCATACCCGCCGCACCGCCACGGGCACCGCGAGCAGCCAGCAAAGCGCCATGGTCACAAAGTTCGTGGTCAGCTCCGGCGGACTCGCCGTGGACGCCAGCGCCAGCAGCACCGCGACCACGGTGTCGGCCAGGATGAGCAGCCAGGGTGGAGGCCGCCGGGCGAGCAGGTTCACATGCCGACGTTATCGAGGAACGGCCGAGGGCGAATCGGAGCACGGGCCGTCGGACCAGGGTCGTACTCCGCCCACGTACGCCCGTACCGTACGACCCTGGTCCGATCCCAAAGATCGGATCTGGCTCCGATGTGCGGACCCGCTGCCGCACAGCATCGTTGCCGCCATGAACCGACGCAGACTCATCGCCGTGTGCCTGGCGGCCTGTCTCGCCGTGCCGCTCGGCGGCATCGCGCTGGCCTCGGCGCAGGCCCACGGCCTGGTGTGGAAGGACTGCGGTGACGGGCTGCGATGCGCCGAACTGGTCGTTCCCGTGGACTGGGCCGATCCTGGCGGGCCCAGAACCTCGGTGCACGTGGCCAAACTGCCCGCGACGGGCAAGAGCATCGGCCCGCTGATCGTCAACCTCGGAGGGCCCGGCACCAGCACCTCGATGCTCAGGCGGAAAAGTCAGCCCGACGCTCAGGCGGAGTTGCCGAACCTGCTCGACGAGTTGCAGAGGAGCTTCGACGTCATCGCCATCGATCCGCGCGGCCTGTCGGAGCCCGCGAGCGGCAAAAGGGTGAGCTGCGCGAAACCCGAGCCCTCCGTCTACGGACTGCTCCTGGCCAGGACGAAGCAGGAGTGGGACGCTCACGCCGCCGAGAACGCGGCCCATCAGGCGAGCTGCCGCATAGCGGCCAGATCGGCCTGGCGCGGGATAACGGCGTGGAACGTGGCGCACGACATCGACGCCCTGCGCGCCGCACTCGGCCAAGACAAGATCATCTATGCGGGCAACTCCTACGGCACCGTCTACGCCCAGGCATACCTGGAGCTGTTTCCGCAGCGGGTCGGCCGCATGTACTTCGACGGCACCGCCGATCACACCCAGCGGGAGTTCGAGCTCTGGATACGCAACTACGCGCTCACGCAGGAGCGCCATCTCACCCGCTTCCGCGACTGGTGCGCCCGCCGCACCGACTGCGCCCTGCGTGGCACGGACGCCGGCAAGGCGTGGGACGAGCTCGTCGCCAGGGTGCGCCGCGCGCCGCTGCCGGCGTCGGCCGGGCGGACGGTGCATGAGGGGCAGCTGTACGCCGGCGCGGCCAAAGGCATGAATCCGGCATTTTGGCCCCAGCTCGCCACCGCCATCCGCAAGGCTCTCGACGGCGACGCCGGCGACTTCCTGGAGGAATTGCTCCCGGAGCAGGGCGGCGCGTCGGTGAGCCAAGACTCCTTGTGCAACGACTTCATGCCGACGCTGCCAAAGTATGAGGAGTTTCAGGGCATCGAGGCCAGACTCCGTGAGATCGCGCCGAGGTTCGGTTGGCTCGAGGGACGTTTAGAGCTCGGTCGCTGTTGGGGACGCAGCGGGGGCGCGTCCTGGGCGCCGCATCCGCTGCGCGTGAAGGACGCCCCGCCGATCCTCTTCGCGATCGGGGACCTCGACAACAACACCAACTATCTCGGGCAGGCGCACGTGGCCGAGCAGATCCCGTCCGCGCGCGTCCTGCGGCACGGCGACGGTCACGCGTCGTGGGCGCGAAACATCTGCCTGCGGCGGCACGTCAGTGCCTACCTGACCACGGGGGAATTGCCCGCGCCGGGCACGCGCTGCCCGGCCGAGATCATCCAGAAGGTGGGGAAATGATCGAGGTCAGAGAGCTGACGAAGATGTACGGCTCCACCCGCGCGGTGTCCGGTCTCACGTTCGACGTCAAACCCGGGCAGGTCACCGGTTTCCTCGGGCACAATGGCGCCGGCAAGTCCACCACCATGCGTGTGATCCTCGGTCTCCACGCGCCCACGTCGGGCCAGGCGTTGATCAACGGCGTCCGCAAACACGACCTGCGCGATCCCATGCGCGAGGTCGGTGCCATGCTCGACGCGGCCGAGGTGCAGGGCGGGCGCAGCGCGTTCGCTCACCTCGAGGCGCTGGCGTACGCGGGCGGGATAGGGCGCCGCAGGGTCGTGGAGGTGCTGGAGGAGGTCGGCCTGGCCGGGGCGGCACGCAAGCGGATCGCCGGATTCTCTCACGGGATGCGCCAGCGCCTTGGCATCGCGGCGGCACTGCTCGGCGACCCGGGCGTGCTCATCCTCGACGAGCCGGCCAACGGCCTCGACCCCGACGGGATCCGCTGGCTCAGGACACTGCTCAGATCCCTGGCGGCCGAGGGGCGCACCGTCCTGCTGTCGAGCCACCTGATGACCGAGATGTCCCTCACCGCCGACCGGCTCATCATCATCGGCCAGGGCCGGCTGATCGAGGACGCCTCGACGGCCGACCTGCTGGCCCGTTTCCAGAGCGGCGTACAAGTCCGATCGCCCCATGCGGCCTACCTGTCCAAGGCACTCCAAGCGGCCGGAGCAACCGTACGCCCCGCTCAGGGCACCAGCGCCGGTGAGGAGCCGACGCCCGGTCGGCCCGCAGGCGCTGGAGAGGAATTGCTGGTGACCGGCCTGACCAGAGCCGCCATCGGCGACATCGCCCTGGCGAACGGCTGCGCCGTTCACGAGCTGGTATCGCGCCGGACATCACTGGAGGAGGCCTTCATGGAGATCACCCAATGATCAACCTCGTCGCATCGGAATGGCTCAAGCTACGCTCGCTCCGAGCCACCTACTACGTCCTGGCCTCCACTCTCTCGGCTCTTGCGCTCACCGGCTTCGCCGCCTACTCGATCTCGCACTACTTCGACACCAACGGCCCCGGCGGCGAAGCCGTCGGCACGGGTCTCAGCCTCAGCGCCGACATTCCGCCCGTGCTGTTCGGCATGCTGGGCGTGTTCGCCATCTCCGGCGAGTACACCACCGGCATGATCAGACTCACGCTGACCACGATCCGGAGCCGGTGGACGCTCCTTCTGGCCAAGGCCGCCGTGGTGGCCGCCGTGGCCGCTGTCGCGGGCCAGGCGCTGGCGTTCGCCACCTACTTCACCGCACAGGCCGTAGTGGCCGGGCGTCCCATCGGCGCCTCGTTCGCCGAACATGCGGCCCTGACCGAGGTGCTGACCACCAGCGCCGGCTCCGCCGTCGCCGCGGTGGTGGGACTGGGCCTGGCCACGGTGCTGCGTTCGACACCGGGAGCGCTCATCGCGCTGGTCGTCCTCCTGCTGTCCCCGACCGTGGTCGAGCGCTTCCTCCCGGCCCCGTGGAACGACTGGATCAGCTCCCTGACAATTCCGTCGCTGGCCAGGCAACTGGCCGCCGTACCCGACGCCGGAGCCTTCGGTCCCTCAACGGCCACCGTCATCCTGATGGGTTACGTCGTGGTGTCCCTCCTGCTGACAACCGTGGCGATCAATCACCGCGATGCCTGACCGGACCCCTACGGTCGGCCATGTACGTGGAAGGGTCAGCTATCACGTACCTGGCCGCTCGCCGCTTCGCTACGGGCCGGGGCTCGCCATCCACGGGGTCACCACGACCGCGAACTGTTCCCGACGGGCGCATCCACCTCGACCTGCGCGGCGACGACGCCGAACACGCGCTGCCCCCGCACGCGGCGCTGGGCCGCCTGCTGGCAGCCGTCGCGCGTGTCCGATCAGGACATTCCGGCCCGACACCCGGTCACGGGCCGCGCGCCGGCGCACCGAGACGACGGCCGCAGGTCGCCTGTGCTGCTTGACAACACGGCCTCGGCCGCTGCGCCGGGCCGGACCGCTGGATCTGCTCGACCCGGGCGGCGGGGCGGAGATCAGGCACGTCTTCGGCTGCTCGAACCGCCTGCTCGAACCCGATGCTCGTACCGGCTGCTCGACGCCGAGGCGCAGCGCCTGTTCCGGTTGCTGAGCCGCTGACGGCACGCCGGGCTCGCCCTCGATCCCAGCGGCGTCACCCTCTCGCCGGGCGCGGCACTGTCGTGGTCGGACAGCGAGCCGGTGTCGTTCGGCACGATCTGCCAGTTCGCGGTCAGGCAGGGACGGCCGGAGCGGGCGGTCACCCCTTGCCGCCGCGGTACACCGGGCGGGGGCGTGCTTGATCACGGTTTGATGTCGCGCGATCGGCCGATCTTGACGTGGGTGCGCCCAGGGGACGTTATTAGAACCTCTGTTCCCATTTGTGTAGGAGGCCCTCGTGCGCCAGCCACTGGTTCGCCGATTAGCCGCTCACTCAGATCATGGTCGAGTGATCTGACGGCCGTGCCCGGTCATCGGAGCCGGGCGCGGCCGGCAGCCTTCATCGCACCGCCGAAGTCGAACGAGCCCGCCAGGTCCGATCCTCATGACGGGCCTTTTCGGTTGCTCAGGCGAAATCAGTCGGCGGGCCTGCCGAACCAGCGGGAGAGGCGGTCGTCCAGGTCCTGCTGATCGTCGCCGATCCAGGCGACGTGGCCGTCGGGGCGGAGCAGGACGCCCGGAACATCCAGTTCCGCAGTGGGATCCGCGAGGTAGTCGACCCGGTCTGACCAACGGCCGACGGTCAGGCGTTCGGTGCGGTCCAGCAGCAGGCCGCGGCCGCGATGCAGCAGACCGTAGAGGTGGCCCTGTTTCAGGTGGATGTCGCGCAGGCGGCGGCCGAGCAGGTCGGGGCCTGCACCGAAGTCGTAGCGAATGCCGATCGCGGTGATCTTCTCGATCAGATGGCGGTTCACCTCGTCGAAGTCCATCAGTTCGGTGAACAGCCTGCGCACGGCCCGCGGGCCCGGTTCGGCGGACGACAGTTCCACCTGGGCGCGGGTGTTGTCCAGCACCTCCTCGGCGACCGGACGACGTTCGGCCTGGTAGGTGTCCAGCAGTGGTTCCGGCGCCCAGCCGCGGATCTGTGCGGCCAGTTTCCAACCGAGGTTGAACGCGTCCTGAACGCCCAGGTTGAGGCCCTGTCCGCCGATGGGTGGATGGATGTGTGCCGCATCGCCGGCCAGCAGCACCCGCCCGACCCGATAACGTTCGGCCAGCCGGGTGGCATCCCCGAAGCGGGACAACCAGCGCGGGGAGTGCACGCCGAAATCGGTTCCGGCGATGGTGCGCAACTGTTGTTGGAAATCTCCGAGGGTGGGCGGTTCCGCGCGATCACTGACTCCCGCGGCGGGCACTACGACGCTGTAGACCCCTTCGCCGAAGGGCCGGAGCCAGAATCGCTGATGAGTCTCGCGGATTTCGGTCACCTTGGCGGCGAGCTCCTCCTGCGGCACGCCCACTTCCATCTCGCCCATCAGCGTCTCGGTCCGCGAGGGCTCGCCGGGGAAGCCGACACCGAGCAGTTTGCGCACCGTACTACGCCCGCCGTCACAGCCGACCAGATAGCGCGAACGCAGCTGTTGCCCATCGGCCAGCTCGACGGTCACCCCCTCGTCGTCCTGCTCGAAACCGGTCACCGCGCAACCGCGCCGGACCTGCGCACCCAGTTCGGCCGCATGTTCCGCGAGCAGATGTTCGATGACCGGCTGCGGGATGCCCAGCAGATAGGCGTACGCGGAATCCAGGCCCGTGGGCGCGGGTTTGGGGATGGCGGCGAAGAAACCGCCCGCCGGACGCCGTCTTCCCTGCCGGAGAACGCGCTCCAGCAGTCCGCGCATCGCCATCAGCTCGAGACTGCGCATATGCAGACTGACTATGCGGGCGAACGACGCGGGCTCGGTTTCCTTCTCCAGAACGAGTACGCGCACATCGTGCAGCCGCAGTTCGGCGGCCAGCATCGCACCGGTCGGCCCGCACCCGGCAATGATCACATCGAAGATGAGGGGCGCGCGATCGGCGCCGGAGGCCGGCGGCCAGAGTCCGGGGACGTCGCTCACCGTGGAGTCACGCTCGACCCCGTCGTCCGACGACGGCTCGGCGGCGAACTGCTGAGAGTGCATAGGTGTTGCCTTTCGGGAGTGCCTTGTTGGCGAGGCGCTCCCGGCGACACCTACGTCAATCGCCCGGCCGTGATGGGAAGGGGGAGCACCCACATTGATACAGCGTTCATGGGTCTCACCTCCTCGGGCGGTGTCACGGTCGCCTGCAAGCTACAAGCCCGAGCATCATCCCGTCCACCTTTCCCGGCCAGGTGATCACGGCTCCGAACGGGCCCGTGCGGTTGCAAACGGGGATGGACCGCTTGGAAGAGATTTTCTATGGTGCGGTCATGAAGGGCCGGTATCAGGTGTACTTCGAACGTGCCCGGATCCCGATCGCCGCGGTGGACGGGCTCGGCCGGGTCAGGGAGAGCAATCCTGCCTTCCGCTTCGTGGTGGACCGCACCGCCGAGGAGCTCGACGGTCTCCTGGCGGAGGAGCTGCTCGTTCCTGGTGAGATCGACGCGCAGCGGCCCTTCTGGCGGATGCTGGCCTTCGGGCGGCTGAACGTCTACCGGACGCGGTTGCGGCTCATCCGCGGGAACGGGGCCGTGATCCGCGCCCGGGTCAGCGCCTCCGTCGAACACCGCGCGGACGGCATGCCGTGGCGGGCGGTGGCCGTACTGGACGAGATCTCCTCCGCCGCGCCCGTGCTGGGCCCGCTCCAAGGCGAGGTGCTGCGGCTGGTCGCCGCGGGCGCGTCCAACGCGGAGATCGCCCGGCGGCTGTACCTGACCCGCCAGGCGGTGGACTACCACTTGGTGCGGCTGCGCGCCAAGCTCGGCGCCGAGAGCCGGTCGGCGCTACCCGGGCGGGCGTTCGTGCTGGGGCTGTTCGTGCCCGGCGTGTGGCCGCCGCTCCTGCACCCGCCCCTGGCCGGGGCGGGTGGGCCGGAGTGTGGTCACTGGACGCCGAGGAACTGAACCGCTGGGTCGTTACGGGCGGAGGTGCCCCAGACCGCGTCGTATTGGGTGGTGTCGTCGTGCAGGTAGTGCAGCAGCCAGGTGGTGGTCACCCGGCGGGTGATGGCCTGCTGGGTGGCCCGACTGATCGAGCCGTTGTCGCAACCGATGCCGCCTGAGTCGGTGAAGCCGCAGTGGAAGCCGCCGACGATCGTGCGCAGTTGCTTGGGGGCGAGCTTGGCGTTGTAGATGGGGATCTGGTGGCCCGACGGGCCCGCGACGGTGTCATTGGAGCCGGCGACCAGCTGCATGGGGACGGCTGTGGTGGCCGCGGCGGCCTTGGCGGAGGGATTGGTCTCGGCGGCGGCCAGGTTCGTCACCGTCCGCACCGACGAGTTGCGGGCGGCGGCCAGCACGCTGGCGCCGCCGCCCATCGAGTGACCCGACAGTCCCAGCCGGTTGGTGCGCACGTGGGCGTTGAACCGCGAGCCGGAGGTGGAGTTCTGCGACACCATCCAGGTCAGCGCGGCGTTCAGGTCGTCGGCGAAGGCGCTGTGGCTGGGGAACAGGCCGCCCTGTGAGGTCGGCATGATCGTGATGGTGCCCCAGGAGGCCCAGTGAGTGCCCAGAGAGGCGTACTTGCTGATGCTCTGGAAGAATCCGTGGCCGAAGGCCGTCACCGGAAACTGCCCGGAGGCGACGGCCGTGCCGTTCCCCGCCGAGGTCGCCGGATAGTAGACCCTGGCGCCGAACGATCGGCCGGAGGCGGAGACGCTGACGTCGGCGTAGCCGACGGGGTACGCGCCCGGTGCGGACGGGTCGGCGGAGGCCCTGGCGGGGGCGGCCGTGAGGATGAGAAACGGGATCAAGAGGGTCGCGCAGATCCTGACCAGCCAGGAGCGCATCATGCTTCACCAGCTTTCGCGCGTGGGGAACTGTTACCCGGATTTTGGAAACGATGGTTCCCTTATGGCAACACTGGTGGATGTGGACTAGGCAAATGCCAAAAATTCGGCCCAGTCGGCCCGTATCAGACTTGGCGACCGGGGCGGCATGCGGGAGGAGACGCGGTCCGCGGATGCCTGGAGCGTTCAGCGTCCTCTGCGCATGTAGGCGCGCAGCGACAGCGGGACGAAGATCACCAGCAGCGCGGCCGACCAGAGCAGGACGGTGGTCACCGGATGCGCGAGGGGCCAGGCCACGTTTCCGGACGGGCCGCCCGGGTTGCCGAACAGCTCCCGTGAGGCGGCGGTGAGCGCGCTCACCGGGTTCCAGTCGGCCAGGAGGCGCAGCCAGCCCGGCATGCCGTCGGTTGGGACGAACGCGTTCGACAGCATCGTGAACGGCAGGAACAGCGGCACCATCGCGTCGGCGACCTGGTCGTTCTTCACCGCCAGGCCCACGTAGACGCCCACCCAGCTCAGCGCGTACCGCAGCACGATCATCAGCAGGAACGCCTGGGCGGTGGGGATCAGGCCGTGGTGCGGCTGCCAGCCCACCAGCAGGCCCGCACCCACCATGATGGCCAGCATCAGCAGGCCGATCAGCAGGTCGGCGCCGGTGTGCCCGAACGGCACCGCCAAGCGCGCCATCGGCATGGAGCGGAACCGGTCCATCACACCGCGGGAGGCATCGGTGGCCATCCGCGTCATGGCCGCCATCACCGCGGAGAAGGTCACCATCGCGAACAGGCCGGGCATCAGGTACTCGCGGTAGTCGCCGCCGTCCGGCACCTGGATCGCGCTGCCGAAGACGTACCCGAACAGCACCACCATGACGGCCGGGAAGATCAGCGCCGCGACGAGTTCGCCGGGATCGTGTCGCAGCCGTCCCAGCTCGCGGCCGACCAGGGTCAGCCCGTCGGTGAACGTCCACCGCAGGCGGTGGCCCAGCGGCGGGGCGAGGTCGGTCATCAGACCAGTTCCTTCCGGTCGGTGAGGCGCAGGAACACCTCGTCGAGGGTGGGGCGGCGCAGCCGCACGTCGGCCGCGGCGACCCCGGCGCGGTCGAGCTCGCGCACGATGTCGGCGAGCCGGAAGCCGCCGCCCGGCAGGGCGACGCCGAGCCGGTCGGCGCCGGTCATCGTGGGATCGGTCCCGGCCAGGGCTTTCAGCACGGTCGCCGCCGGACGCAGGGCGGCGGGGTCTTCGAGGACGACGTCGAGGCGGTCGCCGATCGTGGCCTTCAGCTCGTCGGGTGTGCCCGTGGCGATCACCTGTCCGTGGTCGACGACGGCGATGTCGTCGGCCAGCTGGTCGGCCTCGTCCAGGTACTGCGTGGTGAGCAGCACCGTGGTGCCGTCCGCCACCAGCTCGCGGACGCTGTCCCAGATCTCGCCGCGGCTGCGCGGGTCCAGGCCGGTGGTCGGCTCGTCCAGGAAGAGCACCTCGGGGCGCAGGATGAGGCTGGTGATCAGGTCGAGGCGGCGCCGCATGCCGCCGGAGTAGCCGGTGACCTGCCGATCGGCGGCGTCCATCAGACCGAAGCGTTCGAGCAGCTCGTCGGCCCGCCGGTGCGCCTCACGCCGGGACAGGTGGGAGAGGCGCCCGAACATGCGCAGGTTGCCGCGGCCGGTGAGCTTCTCGTCCACGGCGGCGTACTGGCCCGCGAGCCCGATCTTGGCGCGCACCTGGCCGGCCTCACGGACGACGTCGTATCCGGCGATGCGGGCGTGCCCGGCATCGGGGTCGGACAGGGTCGCCAGGATGCGCACCGCGGTCGTCTTCCCGGCGCCGTTGGGCCCCAGCACGCCGCAGACCGTTCCTCTCGGGACGCTCAGGTCCAGCCCCCGTAGCGCATGGGTGTCGCCGAAGGACTTGTGCAGCCCCTCGGCGAAGACGACCGGATCCGCCATGATTCCTCCACTGGGTACGTTGTACGCGGTTATGCCGGTCAGGCTAAGTTACTGGGTACTATGTACGCAAGTAGGGGGTGGAACGGTGACCGACGCCGAGTACGTGAACATCTGGATGCGGCCCGAGCGCCCCGCCCGCGGGCCGAAGCCGATCTACAGCCGGGCGCAGATCACCGAGGCGGCCGTCCGGATCGCCGACGCCGAAGGGCTGGAAGCCGCCACCATGCGGCGGATCGCCGCCGAGATCGGCGCCGGCGCGATGTCCCTCTACCGGTACGTCCCGAGCCGCGACAACCTGGTCGAGCTCATGGCCGACCGGCTGATGGGCGAGATCGACGTCACGGGCATGCCCTCGGGTGACTGGCGCGCCGACCTGACCCGCTACGCCGACGGGCTGCGGGCCATGTGGCTCAGGCACCCGTGGATCGCCACCGTGCAGCGGTCACTCCCCAGCTTCGGCCCCAACCAGCTGCTCCTGATCGAACGGTTGATGGGAGTGCTCGACGCCTTCGTCTCTATCGACGAGAACCTCGGCCTTGTGGCCATGCTGAACAGCTACGTCGAGAGCTCCGTGCGCGAGGAGATCAGCTCGGCCAGGGAGGTCCGCCGCAGCGGGCTCAGCGAGTCGGAGTGGATGGCGCGGAGCTACCCGTACGTCGACCGGCTGGTGAAGAGCGGGGAGTACCCGATCTTCACCAAGATCGTGATGGAGGCGCGCCAGCCGCACCTGAGCCGCGAGGACCAGTTCCGGTACGGGCTCCAGCGTGTCCTCGACTGCATCGCCGCGGCCCTCCCAGCTGAGCACCACTGACTATGTGGCCGCCTGCCGTGGTGGGGTGGGCAGTTGGACGACGGTCCGGAGTCCGCCCGCGGGGCGCGGGACGATGGTGAGCGACCCGTCGTGCACGTGGATGATGCTCTTGACGATCGCCAGGCCGAGGCCCAAGCCTGCGTGGTCGTCGCGCGTTCTTCCGGTGCCGCGCTGAAACGGTTCGGTGAGTGCCGAGACCAGTTGCGGGGACAGCTTCTCGCCGCTGTTCTCGACAGTGAGCGCCACGGTCTCGGAGCGGACGCTGGTCGTGACCCACACGGTGCCCTGTTCGGGCAGGTTGTGGACGATGGCGTTGTGCACAAGGTTCGTCGTCATTTGCAGCAGGAGCGCCTGCGACCCGACAGCCGGGGTGATGTCACCGGAGGCATGAAGGGTGACACCGCGTTTCTCGGCGAGCGGGAGCAGTGTTTCGGTGGCCTCTTCCATCAGGAGGGACAGGTCGACGGGTTCTCGGGTGAAGAACCTCTGGTCAGCGCGGCTGAGCACGAGTAGCGCCTCGGTGAGGTCGATCGCCCGGGCGTTGACGGCGTGCAGGCGGTCGACGAGTTCGCCATGGTCGTGCGCCGGATCATTGCGGGCCACGTCGAGAAGCGACTGCGAGATCGCCAGCGGGGTGCGGAGTTCGTGTGAGGCGTTGGCCGCGAATCGCCGTTGCTCGGCGACGTGTGCTTCGAGCCGTGCCAGCATTGTGTCGAAGGCGTCGGCGAGTTCGCGGAACTCGTCCGCCCGGCCAGGCAACCGGATCCGGTGGGAGAGCGATCCGTTCGCGGCCATGCGCGTGGCGTCGGTGATGCGGGTCAGGGGGGCGAGCATGCGTCCGGCGAGAATCCATCCTCCCAGCAGGCCGAACACCAGCAGGAACGCCATCACCGCGGCCGCCGCAGGGGCGAAGGCCCCCAGGAGGAGGATGCGGTTGGGCGCCACGTAGAGAAGGGCGGGCCAGCTGTCGGGCACGTACCGCAGGAGGAACACCCACACGGCGCCGAGCAGCAACGCGCCCGCGAGCATGAGGAATCCGGCGTAGCTGAGGGTGAGCTTGAGCCGGACGCTCATCCCGCGCGCCCTATCCACCCTCGCCTCCCGCGTCGATGCGGTAGCCGACGCCGGGCACGGTGGCTATGATCCACGGTTCGCCGAGGCGTTTGCGCAGTGCCGAGACCGTGATGCGGACGGCGTTGGTGAAGGGGTCGGCGTTCTCGTCCCACGCTCGCCGCAGGAGTTCTTCGGCGCTGACGACACCGCCTTCGGCGGCGACGAGGACTTCGAGCACGGCGAACTGCTTGCGGGTGAGCGCGACGTAACGGCCGTCGCGGTAGACCTCGCGGCGGAACGGGTCCAGGCGCAGGCCGGCGATCTCGCGTACGGGCGGCCTGTTGTGCGCGCGCCTGCGGTCGAGTGCCCGCAGGCGGAGCACGAGTTCCTGGAGATCGAAGGGCTTGGTGAGGTAGTCGTCGGCGCCGAGTCCGAACCCGGAGGCCTTGTCGTCGAGCCGGTCGGCGGCGGTGAGCATGAGGATGGGCATGCCGCTGCCGGAGGCGACGACGCGTCCGGCGATCTCGTCGCCCGAGGGGCCGGGGATGTCGCGGTCGAGGAGGGCGATGTCGTAGGCGTTGACGCTCAGCAGCTCAAGAGCGGTGTCGCCGTCACCGGCGATGTCGGCGGCGATCGCCGCCAGGCGCAGCCCGTCGCGGATGGCTTCTGCCAGGTAGGGCTCGTCCTCGACGATCAACACACGCATGCACTCGATGCTAGGAGCCCGGGCGTATCGCCGGCGTATCGAAAACTGCATACGTGCCGGCAACACCGCGCCGCCTTGACTGCGGGCATGGCCTACAGCGAAGCGAGGACCCAGCAGTGACCGGCTCACGGCATGACCCGGCCCCCCGGCTTCCCCGGACGGCCGCGAGCCCCGATGCCTTGGCCGCCGGCGCGCGGAACCTGACCAAGACCTACGGCCAAGGCGATGCCCAGGTGCACGCCCTGCGCGGCATCGATCTCGACCTCCCACGAGGCAGGTTCACCGCGATCATGGGGCCGAGCGGGTCGGGCAAGTCCACGCTGATGCACTGCCTGGCCGGACTCGACCAGGCCAGTGGCGGCACCGTCACCGTGGCCGGCACCGACCTCGGATCACTCGACGACGACGCTCTCACGATCTTCCGCCGTGAGCACGTCGGCTTCGTGTTCCAGTCGTTCAACCTGCTGCCGATGCTCACCGCGGGCGAGAACATCGTGCTCCCGCTTGAGCTGGGCGGTCGCCGGGTCGATGACGCGATGCGCGAGCGAGCGCACCTCCTCGCGGACATCCTCGGCGTGGCCGACAGGCTCGGCCACCGGCCCGCGGAGCTGTCCGGCGGCCAGCAGCAGCGGGTCGCGATCGCCCGGGCCCTGATCACCCAGCCGGACCTGCTGTTCGCCGACGAGCCCACCGGAAACCTGGACAGCGCCACATCGGCGGAGGTGCTGGATCACCTGCGCCGGTCGGCGCGCGAGCTCGGCCAGACCGTCGTGATGGTCACCCACGAGCGGGACGCGGCCACGTACGCCGACTACGTGGTCACCATGCAGGACGGGCGGATCGCGTGATGCGTACCGTCTTCCTGGCGTCGCTGCGCACCCACGTCCGCAGGTACGTCGCAGCGGCGGTCGCGATCACCGTCGGAGTCGCCTTCGTCGTCGTGGTCGGTGTGCTCACGGCCGGGGCACATAACGGACTCATGGACGGTCTGGGGGCGCCGTACCGCCATGCCGACCACGTGGTCTCGCCGGCGGGGTGGCCATCGTCCGAGCTGGACGCGAAGGCCGTGATCGCGTTCGCCGAGCGACACGGCGAGAACGCGTCCGCGATCGGCCGGGCGACGCTTCCGGCGCGCGCCGGGAGCCGGAAGCTCTCGGACACGACGACAGTAGGGCCGATCGCCACCTCGCAGGTGTGGCGCTGGCAGGAGCTCAGCTCGGGGCGCTTTCCCGCACGCACGGGCGAGGCCGCAGTGGACGTGTATGTCGCCTTGGCCGAGGACATCGCGGTCGGCGACCGGATCAGGATCGGGGTGGGAGCCGCTGCGGCCGACGTCCAGGTGGTCGGTCTCGTGGAGTCGCCCTCTCCCCCGGCCCAGGCCTCGATGTACGTCACCTGGCCGCAGTTGCTGCAGTGGCGCGACCACCTCCATCTGGGCTCGGTGGCGGTGCGCGGGGAGGTGGGTCTGCTGCCTGAAGGCGCGAAGGCGCTGTCGCCGGAGGCGTTCACCGCTGAGCGGCTGACCTTTGTCCAGAACAGGGTGAACAGCTTGTCGGTGATGTTGCTGTCCTTCGCCGGCATCGCGCTCTTCGTCTCGGTCCTGGTCATCGCGAACACGTTCTCCATCCTGTTCGCGCAACGACTGCGCGATTTCGCGCTGCTGCGCTGCATCGGCGCGACCAGGCGGCAGGTGGTGCGTTCGGTACGCCGCGAAGCCGCCGCCGTCGGGGTGCTCGCGTCGCTGACCGGGACACTGGTCGGCGTCGGCCTCGGCTACGCGCTCATCGCCCTGATCAACGCCCTCGCGCCCACCACCCCGATGGGCGCCGCCGAGCTGCCCACACTCTGGCTGCTGGGCGGGTTCACCATCGGGCTGGTGGTCACCATGGTCGCGTCCTGGTCGCCGACCCGGCGCGTGGTCCGGGTCAGCCCGCTGGCGGCGCTGCGCCCGGATGCCACGGTCGGTCACCGCACGGCCACCGGCCTGGCGCGGCTGGCGCTCGCCACGCTCCTCCTGGTCATCGGGCTGGTCCTGCTCGGCGCGGCGATGGTCCAGGACAGCACGGCGCTCATGCTGGCCGGCGGAGGATCGGTGTTCGCCGGCGTGCTCCTCTTCGGGCCGGTGCTCATCCCCCGCCTGGTCCGGCTCACCGGCGCGCTGCTCGGCCCGGCCGGGCGGCTGGCGACCAAGCACGCCGTGCGCAATCCGCGCCGGACCGCCACCACCACCGCCTCCCTGCTGGTCGGCGTCACCCTGACGACCGCCGTACTCACCGGGATGGCCACGTGGCGTTCGGCGTTGGATGAGCAAATCGGCAGGGACCACCCCATCGACGTCGCTTTCACCTCGCCCACGGAGCCGGTCACCACCGACCTCCTCAATCGGGTACGTCGCACTCCCGGAGTGGCGCGGGCCATTCCAGTGGACGGCGCCGTGGCCCGTGTGACCGGGCTGGCCGAACCGATCCCGATCGTCAGCGCGCCGGCCGCGGAGCACGTGGCCCGCGACGGCGGGGCGTTCGCCCGGGTCGAGCCGGGGCAGATCAGCGTCGATTCCGAGGCCTTCGGCAAGGACCTGAGCCTCCGGCCCGGTGACCCGGTCACGGTGCGCGTCGGCGACCGGCGGGCCCGGTTGCGGGTCGCCGTCGGCACCGGCTGGGGCCCGGCGGGCGTGGTCGCGCCCGAGACGCTGGCGACGCTCACCGACGCCCCCGAGCCGTATGCCATCTGGATCCGCGCCTCCTCCGGCGCCGACCCGGCTCAACTCGGCGCCGACCTGGACGAGCTGGCCGATCCTGTCGGCGCGACGGTCGAGAACGGGTTGCGGACCTGGGAGTCGCTGGACCAGCAGCTGGGGATCCTCACCTGGTCAGTGCTCGGCCTGCTCGGCATCGCCGTCGTGATCGCCCTGATCGGGATCGCGAACACCCTGGGGCTCTCCGTACTCGAACGCGCCCGCGAACACGCGATGCTGCGCGCGCTCGGGCTCACCCGCGGGCAGTTGCGGCGGATGCTGGCGGCCGAGGCGGTGCTGCTGTCGGTGGTGGCCACCCTGCTCGGCACCGTGATCGGCGTCGGGTTCGCCTGGGTCGGCTACGAGACGTTCGTGACGCGGGCTCTCAGCGACGCCACCATGCGGGTCCCCTGGCTGTCGCTCGGCGTCGTCGTCCTCATCGCCGCCCTGGCCGGACTCCTCGCCGCTGTTCTCCCGGCGCGCCGGGCCACCCGGGTGACTCCGGCCGCAGGGCTGTCACTCGACTGACGCCCTACGAGACCAACCGCTCCCCCGGGTTGCGACCGGAGCCGGTCGGCTCGACACCGTGTACGGGCTGGTTGATCTCGGCCCACACCGCATCGAGGGAGAGGCCGAGGACATCGGCGATCGCGGCGATGGTCGGGAAGGCGGGGGTCGCCACGCGGCCCGACTCGATCTTCCGGAGGGTCTCCGGTGAGACCCGTGCGTCGAGCGCGGTTTCGAGCATCGAGCGCTCTCCCCTGGCGCGACGCAACAGGGCGCCGAGGCGCTGTCCGCGCTCGACCTCCGCGGGTGTGAGCGGCAACCTGACCATGCCCTCGATCCTATACCGGGATAATATGGCCGGGATAGTTATTGGTAGCGTGAGAAGGGCGCCGCATGATCGAGATTCTGAATCCCACCGAACTGGCCCGGGCAAGGGACACGGGCGCCCTGGTGGCAGACATTCTGCAGACACTGAAGAGCCGCAGCACGGTCGGCACGAACCTCCTGGACATCGACCGGTGGGCAGCGGCCATGATCGTCGAGGCTGGGGCGCAGTCCTGCTACGTCGACTACGAGCCGTCCTTCGGTCGCGGGCCGTTCGGCCACCACATCTGCACGGGCGTCAACGACGCCGTGCTCCACGGGCTGCCCTACGACTACACGCTCGCCGACGGCGATCTGCTGTCACTCGACCTCGCCGTCTCCAAGGACGGAGTCGCCGCGGACTCCGCCATCAGTTTCATCGTGGGCGCATCGAAGCACCCGGAGAGCGTCGCGTTGATCAGCGCGACCGAACGCGCGCTGTACGCGGGGATAGCCGCTGCCGGTCCTGGGGCTCGCATCGGGGACATCTCCCATGCCATCGGCTCGGTTCTCAGTGCGGCGGGATACTCGATCAACACCGAGTTCGGCGGCCATGGCATCGGATCAACGATGCACCAGGACCCGCACGTCTCCAACACCGGACGACCCGGCCGTGGATACAGGCTGCGCCCCGGGCTGCTGCTCGCACTGGAACCGTGGGTCATGGCCGACACCGCCGAGCTCGTCACCGATGCCGACGGGTGGACGCTCCGAAGTGCGACAGGCTGCCGGACGGCACACAGCGAGCACACGATCGCCATCACCGACGACGGAGCCGAAATCCTCACCTTGCCGAAACAGGGGCAACCGTGAGGCCGAAGCCACGCTTGCCCCTGTGCTCCTGGCACCTGGTCAAGAGTCGTGGGGGTGAGGAGCCGGCACGCTCGCGGACGGCGGGGTCCACGGCGTGAGCTCCGGGCGCTTGGCCGTGCGGCCGTCGCCCGAGGAGCGGCCGCGGATACGGCGGCCGATCCACGGGCCCGCGAAGGTGGCCAACCAGCGCAGCTCAGCCGCCGCCACCCGCCACGCCGCCGCCGCAGGCAGGGACGGGAAGGGCAGCATCCACGTGTCGTCGCTGCCGGGCAGGCCGAGGGAGTGGGCTATGGCGGCGGCGATGCGGGCGTGCCCCGCCGGGCTCGCGTGCAGCCGGTCCGTGCCCCACATGCGCGCGTCGGTGACGAACTCCATCGCGAACGTGTCCACCACCGTGACCCCGTGGCGGGCCGCGGCGCCGCGGATGCGGGCGTTGAGGTCGAGCACCTTGGGCCGGAGCGGACGGGCCATCGGGGCGATCTTCCCAATATCCGGAAAAGTCACGGTAACCACGTGTGCGCCCGACTCGGTGAGGGCGGCGTACATCTCCTCCAGTACCTCCGCCACAGCCACGGGCTCGCAGCCGGGGCGGATGAGGTCGTTCATGCCCGCCATGACCGTGGCCAGATCGGGGCGCAGCGCCAGCGCGGGGGCCAGTTGCTCGGCGCGGATCTGGCCCGCGAGCCGGCCGCGGACCGCGAGGTTGGCGTACAGGAGATCGGGGTTGGCGCCGGCCAGGTGCTCGGCGAGGCGGTCGGCCCAGCCGCGGTGGCCGGTGACGTCGTCGCCGTCGCCGAGGCCCTCGGTCTGGCTGTCGCCGAGCGCGACGTAGCGCGTGTAGACGGTCATGGGGTCTCCCTTCCGGTGCGGGCCATGCGCTCGCCGAGCGTCCGCGCCGTCTCCAGGCACCACGCGCGGGTCTCGCGCTCCAGCTCGAAGACCTCCAGCTTGGCGGCGGCCTCCATGGCCCGGTCATGCAGCTGCTCGATCACCGGCGCGGGGTTGAGGAGGTCGACGGCGTGCACCTCTGTACTCGCCGTCGAGCAGCGCCGCCAGCACCGCGTGCCGGAGGGCCATCGGCTAACGGTACTCATAAAGGTGAATAGTCATGGATATGACTATAACTGGGCACGCCGACCGGGGCCATCGCCCTCCCGATCCGCCGGATAACCGGGAAACGAGGCGTTCGCGCCAGGGACGCTGTCGACCGCGATCATCCGTCAGGCGACGGATCGCGCCACCAAGGCCATGGCCTGCCGCATGGCGTCCCGTGCCTCGTCGGGACCGTCGCCGCGCTCCAGCGCGGTCAGCGCGGCGGCGCTGACCGCGCCCACCATCGCGCCGACGAGAGCGGAGGCGGTGATCGCGTCGAGCCTGGCGGGGAATGCCCGCTGCAGCGCCTGGGCCAACTCGGCCTGCGCGGTGAGGTAGCGCTGCAGCAGCCGGGTCTGCAGCGCCGGCACCGAGGCCGCCAGCCGGGCCCGCAGCGCGGCGAGCCCGCTGGACAGGTCGCGGTCCCAGGTGTCGGCGATCATTCGGTCCATCGCCCGCACCAGCACCTCGGACAGCGGCTCCCCGGCGTGGCGCTCGGCGATCACCTGTAGCGCCAGGTCGACGCGCACGTCGGCGTTGGCCAAGAGCACGTCCTCCTTGGTCTGGAAGTGGAGGAAGAAGGTGCGGGGAGACACCTCCGCCGCGTCGGCGATCTCGGCCACGGTCACCTGGTCGTAGCCCCTGTCGTCGAACAGGCGCACCGCCGCCTCGATCAGCGCCTGCCGGGTGCGCTGCTTCTTCCGCTCCCGCAGTCCCAGTTTCTCCACCATGTGCGCCAGTTTACTTTAGAGCCTGCACTAGTGCATACAATGTATTGTTACAGTGACTGTAGCAATTGAAGGGTGGTCAGCATGAGAAGCCTGGACGGACGAGTCGTCCTCATCACCGGAGCAGGACGCGGCATCGGGCGGGAGGAGGCGTTGTTCTTCGCCGCCGAGGGCGCCAAGGTCGTCGTCAACGACCCCGGCGTCGCCATCGACGGCACGGGCGGCGACGCCGGCGTGGCGGCGGACGTCGTCGAGGAGATCACCGCGCGTGGCGGCCACGCCGTGGCCAACACCGACGGCGTCGCCGACTGGGACGGCGCCCGCCGCATGGTGGAGACGGCCCTGCGAACCTTCGGCGACCTGCACGTAGTGGTCAACAACGCGACCATCGAACGGAACCTCGGCCTGACCGACCTGTCGGAGGAGGACTTCGACGACGTCCTGGCCGTCAAGCTCAAGGGCACCTTCGCGGTGACCCGCTGGGCGGCCCGCCACTGGCGCGACCGATACCAGGCGGGCGTCCGCGCCGACCGCGCCGTCGTCAACACCTCCTCCGGCTCCGGACTGCTCAACCCGCTGCCCACGCAGGTCTCCTACGCGGCGGGCAACGCCGGAGTCGCGGCGCTGACCGTCGTGGCCGCCCTCGAACTGGGCCGTTACGGCGTTCGGGTCAATTGCATCTCGCCGTCGATGGCGCGCACCAGGCTCACCCTCGGCGTCCCCGGCATGAGTCAGGCACCACCGGCGACCGGGTTCGACCCCCTCCACCCGGCCGCGTGCGCGCCGGTCGCCGCCTATCTCGCCGGTCCAGCCTGCCCGCTCACCGGCCAGGTGCTGTCGGTGCGGGGCGGTACGGTCGCGGTCAACCAAGGCTGGTCCCTCGGTGGCCACATCCACAAGGACGGGCCGTGGAGCGTGGCGGAGCTGGCCGCGAAGGTGAAAGAGCTGCCGATGGACGACCCGTTCGACAAGCTCGCCCAGGCCCTGTCCGGCGCGCTCGGCACCACTGGACGCGCCGAACTCCAGGAGATGATCAACACCCTGCTGGACCAGAGCGGGCAGTCCGGCACAGCCTCCGCATGACGCGCGCCACATCGTGACGGGGACCCGTTCGGGGAAGGACGTCTGTACGTTCGTCCTGTTCGCCATCTCCGTCACGAGTGAGGACCCGTCATGCGAGCCATCACCGTTCGAGACCGCGCCGCCGGTCTGGCCGGGCTTTCCCTGACGGAAGAGCCGTACCCGCATGCCGCCGAGAACGACGTCGTCGTCCGGGTGCATGCCGCAGGGTTCACTCCCGGAGAGCTCGACTGGCCGGCGACGTGGTCCGATCGCGCCGGCCGTGACCGCACGCCCAGCGTGCCCGGGCATGAGGTGTCGGGTACCGTCGCCGAGCTGGGATACGGGACAACCGGCCTGACCGTTGGTCAGCGGGTGTTCGGGCTGACCGACTGGACCCGCAACGGCTCGCTGGCCGAGTACGTGGCGGTGGAGGCCCGCAACCTCGCGCCGCTGCCGGCCGGCGTCGACCACGCCGTGCCCGCCGCACTGCCGATCTGAGGGCTGACCGCGTGGCAGGGCCTGTTCGACCACGGCCGTCTGGCCGCCGGCCAGACCGTCCTGGTCCACGGCATCGCGGGCGGTGTTGGTTCCATCGCGGCGCAGCTCGCACGCGAGGCGGGAGCCCGGGTGATCGGCACCGGCAGGGCCGGCGACAGGGACACAGCACTCGGCCTCGGCGCGGACGCCTTCGTGGACCTGCAGGCCGATCACCTTGAGGATGCCGGTCAGGTCGACGTGGTGTTCGACGTGATCGGCGGTGACATCCTGGACCGCTCGGCCGCGCTGGTGCGCGCCGGCGGCACGCTGGTCACCATCGTCTCGCCACCTACGGTCCGGCCCCGTGACGGGCAGGCGATCTTCTTCGTCGTCGAATCCGATCGTGCCCGGCTGGCGGACCTGGCACGGCGGGTCCGGGACGGACGGCTCCGCCCGATCGTCGGGGCCGTGCGAACGCGCGCCGAGACGCCCGCCGCGTTCGCGCCCGCCCAGCGCACCCCCGGCAAGACGATCATCCGGGTCACGGAAGGCGACTAGCCGGCTCAGTCGCCGGCGACGTCGTATCGGCTCGGCTCGGCTCGGCTCGGCTGTATTTGAGCAGACCATCACGGAGGCTTGAAATCGCCGGTGGTTAGGCTCCGAGATGCCTGGACATCCTCATCATCACTCCTCCTGACCGACGGAACCCGAGACGCCTCGCGATCACCCGGTTCGCCTGAAAGGTCCGAGCAGTATAGGAGAGGTCGTCTTCGTCTCCAACGCGGGAGACGAGCTCAAGGTCGACGACCCGCCAAGGTAGAACCATCAGGGAAGGCTGGACTCATGTTTCCGGAGACTCCCGCCGCCGCGGCGGCGCTGTCGGTGGCCACGCGTTTCTACCCGCCCGCGCTGTTCAACCACTGCGTCCGCTCCTACCTGTGGGGAGCGATGTACGGCACAGCGCACGGGATCGCCTTCGATGACGAGCTCTACCACGTCTCGGCGCTGCTCCACGACATCGGGCTGACGGAGGCCTTCGACAGCCATCGGCTGCCGTTCGAGGAGGCGGGAGGGCAGCTAGCCTGGGTCTTCGGCGTGGCGGCCGGCTGGCCGGCAGAGCGGGCCGCCAGAGTCGCCGAGATCATCAAGCTGCACATGCGTGACGACGTGTCCCCGGCTACCGACCCCGAGTCCCACCTGCTGCAGGTCGCCACCAGCTGGGAGGTGGTCGGCCGGCGGCCGGAGGAGTTCTCGCCGGACGCCAGGGCGCGGATGCTCGCCCGCTATCCCCGGCTGGGATTCGGCGCGCGGTTCCTGGCGTGTTTCGAGGACCAGGCGAGACGCAAACCGGACAGCGCCGCCGCCGCATCGGTCAGGAACGACGTCGCGGGACGGGTCGCCGCCAACCCTCTCGAAGGCCGCCCACCCGCCTGACCCGCGAGTCCGCGAACTCGGCCGTCCATCTGCCCGGACGCCTTCGGGAACGTCCGCGAGCAGGTCAAGAGTGCGCGTGCCGGTCGAGGCCGAGCGTGGCGATGAGGTCTTCGTGGAGCTGGAACCAGACGCGATGGCAGGAGTCGACGTCGGTGCGGTCCACCCAGGCGTTCTCCCCGGCGCGCGCTCGCGCCAGGGCCGCGGTGAATCGGGTGTCGTATCCGCGCAACCGGGTCAGGACGCTCCCGAGCCGGTCGGCCAGTGGCGTGAGCGCGCGGGAGATGTCGCCGAGCTCGCGTAGGACCCGGGCGTCCCAGGCAGGATCGCGGTGGTCGTTGGCGGTGAGCCGGTCGCCGGCGGTGGGCCGGAGTTGCCAGTCGGTGCAGGCCCGTAGCAGCAGGGCGTTCAGCGGGAGGAACTCGCGGTGGACGTCGCGGACCTCGTCGGCGCCGCCGACGCGGGCGAGCTCGGCCGCGAGCAGGCGCTCGTTCTCGGCCCGGCCCCGTTCGGTCAGCGACCAGCCCGCGGTGCCGGCGAAGGCGGTGTACGAGACCCAGCCGCGCGCCTCGGCGTCGCGCAGCAACTCTTCGGTCTCGGCCGCATCGAGCCCGTACCGCTGCGCGGCCACCGGGGTGTCCGCGAACCCGAGGACGCGCACGGCGTGCAGGACCAGCAGGCCGGGCAGGGAGTCGCGCGTCATGAGCCGGCGTCCTGCCGCGCCGTCAGGCGGTTGAAGTGCTGCTGGCACGCCTGCGGGGAGTTGAACCCCATCGCGTTCGCCATCTGGGCCCAGGTCAGCCCGGCGCTGCGGGCGATGAACAGCAGGGCGGACTCGAGTCCTTCGACTTCGGCGTGCGCGGCGGGCAGGAGGCTCAGCGCGCTCAGGACGTCCTCCGGATCCAGGTCGGCGTTGCGCCAGACGGCGAACTGGACGAGGTCGACCGCCGACGGCGGCGCCGGAGAGGGGCGCCACGGGCGGGCGTCGAGCGCCCCCGCGCCCAGGCGCAGAAGGCGGTCGCTCGCGTCGTGCTCGCGCCTGGCCTGGACGTGGTCGGCGCGTCCGGCCTGGGTGAGGTCGTGCTTGCGTGACATGGTCACATGATCCACAATCAATAAATTGTTGTCAATCTATCGTTGATAGGTAGCGGATGATCGTACCCCTCATGTCGGCTGCCGCCGATACCTGCGGCGGCAAGGCCGGTGCGCTCGGCGCGCTGCTTCGCGCGGGACTACCGGTTCCCGACGGTTTCGTGGTGCCGTTCGCCGCTTACCGCGCCGCCCTCCTCGACCTGGGCTTCGAGCGGCTCGCCGGCCGGCCGGACCGGCTCGACGCCGTGCGGCGGGCGATCGAGGCCCGCCCGGTCGATGACCTTCTGATCGACGCGCTCGGACGCGTGCTCGGCGAACTCGGCGATCCGCCCGTCGCGGTGAGATCGTCCGCCGCGGACGAGGACACCGGCCAGACGTCGGCGGCCGGGCAGCACGACAGCTTTCTCGCCGTGCGCGGGGTCGGCGCGGTCATCGACGCCGTACGCGCCTGCTGGGCCTCGCTGTTCACTTCGCGCGCCATCGACTACCGGGATGCCTCCGGCCGCGGCGGCCGGCCCGTCGACGATCTCGTCATGGCCGTGCTCGTGCAACGCCATCTGGACGCCGAGGTGTCCGGGGTCATGTTCACCCCCGCGGACCCGCACGACGTGACCCGCATCGAGGCGTCCTGGGGGCTCGGCCCCAGCGTCGTCGGCGGCACCGTCACCCCTGACGCCTACCGCGTCGCCGGGGACGGCTCGGTCACCCGCACGCTCGCGCGCAAACGGACCCGCCTCGACCGGCGTGGCGGGCGACTCGTCACCTCCGCCGTGCCCGACCATGCCCGCGACCGGCCGGCACTCGACGACGCGACCGCCGGGCTGCTCGCCGAGCTGGGCAAGAAAATCGCCACCGTACGTGACGGGCCTCAGGACGTCGAGTGGGCGATCGCCGATGGCGGCGCCTGGATCCTGCAGGCACGGCCGGTCACCGCCGCTCCCCCGGCGTGGCCTTCGCCCGCCGGCCACGCCCCGGCCGCCGCGCCCACGCTGACCGGAACACCCGGCAGCCACGGGGTCGTGACCGGCACCGCGAGGATCATCCGCGGTCCCCGCGACTTCACGCGCGCGCACCCCGGCGACATCATCGTCTGCCCCTTCACCGACCCCGCCTGGACACCGCTGCTGCGCATCGCGGCCGGCGTCATCACCGAGACCGGAGGCGTGCTCTCCCACGCCGCGATCGTCGCTCGCGAGCACGGCATCCCCGCGGTCCTCGGCGTCCCCAACGCGACGAGCAGACTCCACGACGACAGCACCATCACCATCGACGGCACCACCGGCACCGTCACGGCGGCCGATGCGTGACCGATCCGCACTCACGCCCGCGTCACCCATGGACCGAAAGGAGACGGGGAGCGGCCCACACGGGCACGCGCCCCAGCCGCTCATGACCACGCGACACCTCTACCTGGCGCGCCACGGCGCCGCCGACGCGTTCGGGAACCTTACCGACATCGGTCGCCGGCAGGCGGGCCTGCTGGGCGAACGGCTCGCCGGCCTGCCGGTCGACGCCGTGTGGCACTCTCCGCTACCGCGCGCCGCGGCCAGCGCGCACGAACTCGCCCGGCACCTGCGGAACGCGCCCGTCTTCGAGGCCGAGGAACTCATCGACCACCTGCCCTACGTTCCCCAGGCTGCCGAGACACCCCCGTCCTGGGCAGGCTTCTTCGACGGCTACGACGCCGCCGAGGCGGCCTCGGGCCAGAAGCTCGCCGCGGCCCTGGTCGCCCGGTTCGCGGAGTCCCCCAAGACCGCGACAGGCACCCGGCGCGACACTCACGAGGTTCTGGTGACGCACGCCTACCAGATCGCGTGGCTGGTGCGGCACGCTCTGGACGCGCCGCCCTCCCGGTGGCTCGGCCTGAACAGCGCCAACGCCGCCCTGACGGTCATCGACCACCGCGCCGGTCTGCCGCCGACGCTCGTCATGTTCAACGACATGAGCCACCTTCCGGCCGACCTGCGCTGGACCGGGTTCCCCGACGGCACGAGGCCATGAGGCGGCCGTGCCGACCGGGGCTCGGGCGTCTGGCGCGTGATCGCGTGCGCTCAGGCCTCGGGCACGACCACGGCCGGCACCCGGTGGCGAGTGTGGGCGAGGTCCTGTCGCGTTGGTCGTCGGTGTTCAGGCGGTGCGAGTGTCGTACTCCTCGCGATTGGCGAGCACTTCGTTCATGTGCGTCTCGGCCCACTCCTTGATGCCGCGCATCATGTGGTGGAGCGAGAGACCGAGCTCGGTCAGCTCGTAGGTGACCGTGACGGGCACGGTCGGCGTCACGGTGCGGGTGACCAGGCCGTCGCGTTCGAGGGAGCGCAGCGTCTGGGTGAGCATCTTCTGACTGACCCCGGCGAGCCGTCGGGACAGCTCGGAGTAGCGCATCGCCCGCGGCTTGACGGCGCTGTCGTCCCCGGAGGGGTGCGGGCCGTCGCCGCCGAGGGCGGCCAGGATCAGCGCGATCCACTTGTCGGAGATCCGGGCGAGTAGCTGGCGGCTGGGGCAGCCCGCCAGGAACGCGTCGTAATCCGCCCGAGCCTGTGCCCGCTTCTGGGCCGCCGTCATCGTCGGCATCGACCGCTCCTTCCTACCGAGGGGTGACCTACGCACTTCGAAGTGCCCACTTCCCGTTGGGGAGTTACCCATCCCACAGTGGTGCAAGGCAACCGCCGAACACAAGCCACCAGGAGCGAACCCGTGAACACTCCCACGCCCCGTACCGCCACCTTCCGGACGGCCGTTGTCCGCACCCCGAGTGGACCCGACTCGATCGAGATCATCGACGTGCCCGTCGTCGAGCCCGGGCCCGGCGAGGTGCGGGTGGAGATCGCCGCCGCGCCGGTCAACCCCGTCGATCTCGGGGTCGCGAGCGGCTTCTTCCACGCCTCGGGGTTGATCGACCAGCCCGAGCACACCGGCCTGGGCTGGGAATTCGCCGGCACCGTCGTCGCCGCCGGCCTCGGTGTGGACATGGCGCCCGGCACCCGGGTCGCCGGCCTGGTGGACGGCTTCGACCGCGACTTCGGCACCTACGCCGAGCAGCTCGTCGTGGCGGTCGCCAGTCTCGCCGTCGTTCCCGACGGGCTGGACCTGGCGGCGGCGTCGACGGTGCCGCTCAACGGGCTGGCCGCCGCCCAGATCCTCGACCTGCTCGGCGACGCGCCATCCGACGGCAACCGGCTGCTGGTGACCGGCGCGGCCGGCGCGGTCGGGGGCTACGTCGCCGCGCTCGCGCCCGACCGCGGCTGGCAGGTGACCGGTCTGGCCAGAGCCGAGGACGAGGAGTTCGTCCGCGGCCTCGGCGTCGGCTTCACCACGCACGCCGAGCCGGGCTGGGACGCGGTCGCCGACGGCGCGGCGTTGCAGGGAGCGGGCCTTGCCCTGGTCCGAGACGGCGGCGCGTTCGTCGGCGTCCGGCCGAACGCCGTGCCGACCTCTGAGCGGGGGATCACCGTGGCCGTCGTGGTGACCCACCCCGACGGCCCTCGATTGAGCGGCCTGCTCGCCCGCACCGCGTCCGGCGAGTTGCCGGCCCGGGTGCAGGCGGTCGTGCCGCTGGACCAGGTCGCCGACACCCACCGGGCCATGGCCAAGGGCGGGGTGCGCGGTCGCTTCGTGCTCACGCCCTGACCGCGGCGACGGCATACACCCGGGTCCACCAGGTCCCGGTCCTGGTCGGCGAGACCGGCTCGCCGTGCTCGCCGGTGCGGGCCGGAAGCGGCGTAATGGAAGCCACCGACGGCCAGGAACTGCGAGCTTAGTCCTTCAGGACCGGGAAGCCGACAGGGTCTCGGTCACGGGACGGCGGCCACCGAGGTAGGCGGGAACGGAGGTGAGCGCCGCCACCACGAGCACGGTTGCCAGCGCCATGGCGGTCAGCTGCCAGAGGGCGGGAAGCGTGGCCTTGTCGCTGTCGCCGCCGGTGATCGTGACGATGGCGGCGAACAGCGCCCAGCCTCCCGGAAAGACACCGAGGACGGCACCGAGGAGCGCGGGCAGCACCTGCGCGGCCGCCAGGGCGCCGCTCACCTCCCGCGGGGTCGCGCCGAGGGCGCGCGCCAGCGCCGACGCATGCCGGTTGTCGAGCACCGTCGCCCAGGTGATGACGATGGCGTTGACCGCCGCGAGGGAGAGCAGGATCACCGTCCAGACGAGCAGCACCTGCCGCAGCACCGCCACCTGGGCTTCGGTGTACGCCCCGGTGCTCGGCTGGTCGCCGAGGAAGGCGTTGAGCACCAGCAGGACGTAGAGCCCGCTGACCGTGACCGCGATGCTGACCACACCCAGCGTCACCCGTCGCGGCCGGCGGGCGGCGACCCGCAAAGCAAGAAGCAGCGGGACGGGCAGTCGCGCCGAGACGGCGATCAGCCAACCGGTGCGGCGCGGTGGGCGTGCCGCGTCGGCCAGCGCGCTGACGGTGCTGGAGCGGGCCGCGCGCACGGCCGGAACCGCGGTCGCCACCACCGCGACGCCGAGGGCCACGGCGGTGACCAGACCGATCGTGGACCAGGTCAGCGACGCCGTCCCCGCGCTGCCGACGAGCCCGGCGCTGGACTCGGTGAGCAACGGAGCGGTCAGCGCTCCGATCGTCAGCCCGGCCCCGGCCGCGACGACGGCCACGAGGAGATACCGCGCGAGCAGCACGGCAGCGACCAGGCCCGGGGTGGCGCCGACTGCCTTGAGGAGTCCGACGCGTCGGGTCTGGTCGGCCATCCTGCCGCCCACCAGCACCGACAGACTGGCCACGGCGAGCAGGCCGAGCAGCCAGGCGCCGATCAGCAGCAGGATCTGGGAGTCCTGGGCCAGTTCGGTGGCGTCGGCCAGGATGCTCTGCCAGGTCCGCATGGACATGACGCCGCCGTGTTCGCCGCCGTTCCGGTCGACGAACGCCTGGGCTTCGTCCGGGTCGGCCAGCTTCAGGTTCATCACGTACGACAGGGAGCCTCCGTCCGAGGCGAGGCTCCGTACATCCGCCTGGGTGAGCCAGACCAGCCCGGGATTGTGCAGCAACCCCGGCGGCAGGTCCCGGTCGTCGGGGATGGCACCGTTGACGCAGCCGGCGGAGACGATGCAGGACCCACCGGGATAGGGCGGCATGGCGGCGGTGACCGCGACGCCGACGACCTCGAACGACCTGCCGTTCAGGACCACCGACTCACCGACGCCCACGTCGAGCGAGTCGGCGAAGGCGGCCTCGACCACCACGCCGCCGTCGCTGACCCAGCCGCCCTTCGTCACCTCCGGCTGGTCGACCGACGCGACAGTGGCGTCGCGCCCTTCGACCTGCGCGTCCGACGTCCGGCCGGACGCCTCGATCTTTCCCGCGAAGAGCTTCCCCGCGATGAGCTTCCCCGCGATGACGGGGTACGGTCCGCTGTGCTCGGTGACGCCGGAGGCGGTGGCCAGTTGATCGAGGTGGTCGAGCCCGGTGGACTGGACGTTCGCGACCACGTCGGGCCCCTTGGTCACCGCCCGGGTGCTCTCGTACGGGTCTCCGGCCGCGTCGCGCAGCACGAGCGCGAGCGTCAGCGTCGTGGTGGCGGTCAGGATGGCGATCAGCAGAAGCACGGCCTCGGTGCGACGCCGCCGGAGGTCGCGCAGCGCCAGGCGGACCACGAGGAGGATGCGGCCCATTCCGGTCAGTCCTCCAGTCCGGCGAGCGCGCCGAGCCGCCCGGTGGTGCCGCCGGTCGGCCAGGTTTCGTCCACGAGCGCGCCGTCGCGCATCGTGAACGTCCGGTCCGTGGTGGCCGCGATCCGCGCGTCGTGCGTGACGATGACCAGCGTCTGCCCGGCCTCGTGCAGGTCCTTGAAGAGCTGAAGGACGTCCAGGGTGGCGGCGCTGTCCAGGTTGCCGGTCGGTTCGTCCGCGAGGACGACCAGCGGCTCGTTGCTGAGCGCCCGGGCGACCGCTACCCGCTGCCGCTGGCCGCCGGAGAGCGCCGAGGGCAGGAAGCGCGACCGGCCGGCGAGCCCGAGCTGGTCCAGCAGCTCCTCCGCGCGCCGCCGGGCGGCCCGCGGCGAGCGGCCGGCGAGCAGCGCCGACAGTTCGACGTTCTCGACGGCGGTGAGCTCCTCCATCAGGTGGAAGGACTGGAAGACGTAGCCGACGTCGGTCCGCCGCATCCTAGACAGGGCCTTCTCACTGATGTCGTCGATGCGCCGGCCGTTCAGTGACACCTCGCCGCCCGAGGGCCGGTCCAGCCCGCCGAGCAGGTGCAGCAGCGTGGACTTCCCGCAGCCGCTGGGCCCCGTGATCGCCACCGTCTCTCCCGCGCCGATGTCCAGATCGACGCCGTCGACGGCGCGTACCAGCCCTTCCCCCTTTCCGTACTCCTTCCGCAACCCGCGTGCGCTCAGCACGGGCGTGTCGGCGGTATCGCTCACGATCCACTCCTTCGTCAGGTCCAGTCGGTGACTCGTTGCCGGCCGTCGCGGCAGGCGCGTCACAGGAGCGTCAGCGCCTTGGCCACGCCCGGGTCGCGACCGGTGGCCAGGTCGAGGGCGGTCATGGGGGCGTGGTGGTCGACCGGCACGCCGATGGTGTCGATGATTTCGCGGGCGGGCCCGAGGTGCCGGACCCTGGGCAGCAGCAGGACACTGCCGTCGTCGAGGAGGTATCCCTCGCTGGGGCCGGAGACGGCCCCGGCGGTGCGGGTCCCGATGAGCGTGCCCAGGCCGTTGTCCTTGACCGCCGCGCTGAAGTCCTCGCAGGCCGAAGCGCATCCGCGGTCGGTGAGGACGACCAGGCGCGAGCCAAGCAGCGGGACGCTGTCGTCGGTCCGGTTGGGCACGCAGTCGCCCTTGAGCGGGCAGAAGTGGCTGGTGACCTTGCCGTGCGCGAACGCGCCGAGCAGCCGCGTCACCTCGCGAGGCGAGCCGCCGCCGTTGCCACGCAGGTCGAGGACCACCGCCTTCGGCTTCCCGCCCAGCTTGGCGATGACCTGGTCGGCGGCGCCTTCGTAGAATCCGGGCAGTCGGACGTACACGACGCCGTCGGCGAGCTTTTTCGACGTCACGGCCGGAGGCTGCCGCCTGATGGGGCCCTCTCTGAGCTCGACGACGCGGTTGCGTCCCGTCGTGGGCCGCTTGAGCGTGAGCCGTACCGTGCCGGAGGCGAAGGCGTCGAGGAGGCCCTGATTGACGGTGTCGCCGATGAACGCCGGCACGCCGTTGACCTTGACGATGATGTCACCGGCTCTGATGCCGGCCTTGGCCGCGGGGCTGCCGGGCAGGACCTGGGTGATGAACAGAGGCGGTCGGGCCGCGGGGTCGAGCTGGGATCCCTGCTGGGCCGACGCGCCCACGATGCCCGTTCCGGTAGGCCCGCCGTCCTGCGGCGGGGCCGGCCTGACCGAGCGGGCGTGGTTGTCGTGCAGTCCGGCGACCATGCCGGTGATCGCGGCGCGCAGGGCGGCGGGGTCACCGGCGCCGAGGACTTTCGCGAAGGCGGCCCAGTCGGTGTCGTGGTTCCCGGTGAGGGCGGGCAGCCGAAGGTCGGCCCGGTCGGCGCCGCGCCGCATCAGGTTCTGGGTGTAGGCGGCGAACGCGCTCTTCAGCAGCGCCTTCGAATCCATGACCGGGCCGCTGTAATAGTTGGCCAGCACGCAGAAGTACGCCTGCCGGAGCGTGTTCACCGAGGTGGGCGGTGCCGATCGCGGCGGTGGCGCCGTGCTTGCGGTGCAGCCTCCGCCTGGGGTGGTGGCCGATGGTGACGCCGGCTGCGGCGTCGGGCCCGACGCGGGGGTGGACATGGAGCAGGCCGTCACCAGGACGGCGGCGCACAGGGCTCTGATCATGGCCGCGAGCGTGGCCTGAGGCGGGTTGCACGGTGGTGAACGGATCCGTTAACGCCACTGTTACCCCTGTTCGGATACGAACGTCGGCATGCGGATTCTGGTGGCCGAAGACGAACGCGATCTGGCCGATCTCGTGGCGGTGGGGTTGCGCCGCCATGCCATGGCCGTCGACGTGGTGTACGACGGGGCCGCCGCGTCACAACGGCTGGCGGTGCACGACTACGACGTGCTCGTACTGGACCGGGACCTGCCCGAGATGCACGGCGACCTCGTGTGCCGTGAGCTGGTGGCGAACGGGAGCCGTACGCGGATCCTGATGATGACGGCGGCCTCGGCGGTGCCGGAGCGAGTCGCGGGTCTCGGGATGGGGGCCGACGACTACCTGCCCAAACCGTTCGACTTCGCCGAGCTGGTCGCACGGGTGCAGGCGCTGGGGCGGCGCAGCCGGTCGCAGGTGCCTCCGGTGCTGACGCGGCACGGGATCGTGCTCGACGCGCATCGGCTGCAAGCCTCGCGGGACGGGCGGCACCTGCACCTGTCGCTCAAGGAGTTCGCCGTCCTCGAGGTGCTGATGAGGGCGGACGGCGGGGTCGTGAGCTCCGAACGGCTGCTTGAAGAGGCATGGGACGAGAACGCCGATCCGTTCACGACGGTGGTGCGGGTGCTGGTCAGCCGCCTACGGGCCAAGCTGGGCGACCCGCCGTGCATTCAGACGGTTCCCGGTGCGGGATACCTTTTGTGACGACGATCCGGGTACGGCTCACGCTGATCTACTCCGGGCTGTTCCTGCTGACCTCGGTCGTGTTGCTGGTCACGGTCAACCTCCTGCTGCGCCGGGCACTGGAGGCGCGGATCGCCCGCCTGCCCGAGGGAACGCCGGCGCCGACGCGGGTGACGCCGGGCGATCGGCTGCCGCCGCTGCCCCGGCTGCAGCCACTGCCGCGGCTGCCCGAGCTGGTGAACGACGTGATCGGCTACCAGTGGGAGGCGACCGGGTTCACGGTCGGGATCCTGGTGCTGGTCTCGTTGCTCGTCGGATGGCTGGTCGCCGGGCGGATCCTGCGGCCCCTCCACCGCATCACCGCCACAGCGCAGCGGCTGTCCCTGTCGACCCTGCACGAACGGATCGCGCTCGCCGGGCCGAAGGACGAGCTGAAGGAACTGGCCGACACCTTCGACGCGATGCTCGACCGGCTGGAACGCTCCGTCGCGGGGCAGCGGCGGTTCATCGCGAACGCGTCCCACGAGTTGCGAACCCCGCTGGCCGTCCAGCGGGCGGCGATCGAGATCGGACTCCCCGAGGACGTCGGCGAGATCCGCGACACTCTCCTGCTCCACAACCACCGCGCGGAGAAGCTCATCGACGCCCTGCTGGTCCTGGCCCAGGCCGAGCACGGGCTGGACGACAGGAGTCCGGTGGCCCTGGACCAGGTGGTACGGCTCGTCGTGGCGGAAGGGGGCGCGGAAGGAGGCGCGGACGGCGTCACCGTGGCGGCGCGGGCCGAGCCGTTCGTCGTCGACGGGGATCCGGTTTTGCTGAACCGGCTCGTCACCAACCTCCTCGACAACGCGGTCCGCTACAACCATCCCGGCGGAACCGTCGAGGTCACGCTCTCCCGTGGGGTTCTGACCGTCCGCAACACCGGCCCGGACGTGCCCCAGGAACGTTTCGACGATCTTTTCGAGCCCTTCAGGCGGCTGCAGACGACCCGTGGGGAGGGCTCGGGGCTCGGGTTGTCGATCGTCGCGTCGATCGCGAAGGCTCACGGGGCCGACGTGCGCGCGAGCCCCAACCCGGGGGGCGGGTTGGAACTCGTGGTGGTTTTCGCGGGAGCCGAGGATGCGGAGGCGAGTCGGTGATCATGGCGGCTCGGCGGGCGCTAGGCTACTCCGATCCCCCTCCACAGAGCTCGGAAAGTCCCCCCGATGCGCATGACGAAGTTCTTCTGGTCGGCAGCGGTGGCCCTGTCGCTGTGGGAACTGCTGGCCGAACCGTTGTTCGCCGAAACGGTGATGGTCACCTGCAGCAGTGCCGGGCCGCTGGAGTGGCCGCAGCCGGTTCCGGCGGCCCAGGTGGCCGGCTTCCTCGGTGACTGGCTCGGCCGGCTGCAGCCCTTACTGCTGGCGCTGACCGCGTTCTGGGCGATCCGATCCCGCCCCCGGGGCGGCCCCTACGCGGGCCGGGGCGGTTTCCCGCTCCCCGCCACGCTGGGACTGGCGCTCGCCCTGCTTCCCGCCGCGCTGGTCGAGGCCGAGGACCGGCTGTCCGCCGACATGCCCTTCATGTGGCAGGAATGCCTGAACGCGCAGATGACGACGCCGTCCTTCGTGGTGCCGCGACTGATCCTGGCCTGGCTCCTCTCCCCCGCCACCATGGTCCTGCTGGCCGGGATCGTGGGCGCGGGCATCCGGCCGCGCCTGACCGAGCTGCGCGCCACCGTGCTGGCGGTGGCAGCCGCCGTACTGGCCGTGTTCCTGCCCGCCGCGCTGATCGGGCTGCCGGTCAACGCCGACGGCACCCCGCGTTACGCGGTCGCCGGCGCGGGCCGGCCGTACGTGCTGGACCTGGAGACCGGTGAGCCGGTGAGCCTGCTGCCCCAGGCCACGCGCACCTACTTCCAGTACGATCTCGTCGTCCGCACCGAGCCCGGCCGCTACGTAGCGGCGCTCACCAGCCTGTCGGGCCGTCACTTCCGCCTCTACCGGCTGTCCATGAGCGACGACGGCCGGATCACGGTCGGCGAGCGGCTCACCCCCACCCTCGAAGGCACGGTCAACGGCCTGGCCGTCTCCACCGAGGGCCGCATCGCCTACGGCCGGATCACGGACGAAGCCCGCTTCGCGGGCACCCTGGAACGCGAATGGCCGGTCAGCGGCTACCGTCTCCAGTGGCTGGACACCCGGGTCCTCGCGCTCCCCGAGCACAGCGTCCCGGCCGGCGTCCTGGCCACCCTCGACGTGGGCACGGGCGCGATCGGGGAGGTCGCCGCCCCGCCCGAGCACGAGTTCACCCGCCCGATCCTGCCTCTGCCCGGCGGGCGGCAACTGCGGGCGCTCGGCTGGCCGACCCGCACGCTCGTCCTGCATGAGGGGACGCGGCTGGTCAGGAAGGTCCTGGCGGTGGACTGCGGCCACATCGAATCGCTGGCGCTCGACCCGACCGGCCGCCACGCGCTGGTCGGCGTCGACCGGGAGGCCGCGGAGATGGACCGGTCGCCGCTGGCCGGGCTGCCTCCGTGTGGCGGCGCCCGCTCCCAACTGCTGCGCCTCGACCTGGAGACCGGTCGCACGCACGTGGTGCCCGGCGAGCAGGACCCCTTGGTCCAGGCATGGTGACGGCGACGGCTGACCTGGGAGAGGAGGCCAACGCCCGAAGATGAGCGAAGGGTGACCGGCCCTGACCTTCAGCTCCCAGTCTGCCGCTGCGAGGCTCCGGCGACCTGCGGTTGACGCCATCGGCTAATGGCATTAGCTTTACAGCTACACAGATGAGCTTGGAGGCGGAATGACCGAGTTCCTGAACGTCGACGGTGGGCGGCTCGCGTACGAAGTGTCGGGCGAAGGGCCGCTGATCGTGCTGGCCCACGGCATGGGTGACGGCCGCGGCGCGTTCCGCCACCTGGCGCCGCTGCTGGTCGAAGCCGGACACCGCGTCGCCGCCATGGACATCCGAGGGCACGGCGAGTCGAGCGTCGGCTGGCCCTCCTACACGCGCACCGATGTGGCCGGCGACCTCGCCGCGCTCATCCGGCATCTGGGCGGGCCGGCCGTCGTCGTGGGCCACTCCTTCTCCGGCGGGTCCGCGACCATCGTGGCGGCCCGGCACCCCGAGCTGGTCAGCGCCGTGGTCGAGCTGGGCCCGTTCACCCGGGCGCAGAAGATCGACCTGGGCGGGCTGCTGCGCAACCCGCGGCACCGCAGCGGAATGACGCGGCTCATGGGCGCCGCGCTGTTCAGGAGCGCCGGCCTGTGGAAGAGCTACCTCGACGTCGCCTACCCCGGCGTCAAACCCGCCGACCACACCGAGTACGTCACCGCGCTCCAGGCGGACCTGCGCCGGCCGGGCCGGATGGCCGTGGTCGGCAAGATGGGTCAGTCGGCGCCTGTCGACGCCGGCGAGTGCCTGGCCGGGGTCCGGTGCCGCGCCCTGGTCGTGATGGGCCGCCAGGACCCCGACTGGCCCGACCCCGAGGCCGAGGCGAACGGTATCGTCGCCGGCATGGCGCCCGGGGTGGGCCGCGTCGCCATGATCGAGGGAGCCGGCCACTACCCTCACGCGCAGTATCCGGCCGAGGTCGCCCACGCCGTCCTCGGCTTCCTCAAGGACTGACCACGGCCGGCGAGATCGCCAGGGCCGTGCGGGACGTGATCGGAAGGAGGCCGTCGATGGCCAGGGCGGCGTTGTCCCGTGAAGCGGTGGTGGAGATCGCCCTGCGGCTCGTCGACGAGGAGGGGGAGCCGGGGCTGACCCTCTCGGCGGTGGCCGCCCGGGCGGGCGTGGCCACACCGTCCCTCTACAAGCACGTACGCAACCTCGCCGAGCTTCGGGAACTGCTCTCCATCCGGATCATGGGCGAGATAGCCGACGAGGCGGGCGCGGCCGTGCTCGGCCGGTCGGGCAACGAGGCGGTCCGGGCGCTGATGGAGAGCTGGCGCTCGTATGTCCTGCGCCACCCCCGCCGCTACTCGGCCATGCTGCAGACTCCGGAGCCGGGCCTGGCCGAGGCCGGATCCCGGCTGGTCGGCATCGTGCTGGCCGCGCTGCGGGCCTACGGGTTGAGCGACTCGGCGGCGATCCACGCGGCCCGGTGCGTGCGCGCGGCCGTGCACGGGTTCTCGGTGCTGGAGGCCGCCGGCGGGTTCGGGCTCCCCGAGAAACCGGACGAGAGCTACAACCTGCTGATCGACGTGATGATCTCCGGCCTGAGCGCTCACCGGCCCGGCTGACGAGCGCGCGGCTCCCGGACGGGTTTCCGCGCACCGGCTGTCAGCTGGTGGCGCCCCAGGTGAGAGAGAAGCCGGTGGCGGCGCGTTCGGTGCGGATCTCCATCATGCTGCCGAGGATGGTGGCGTGGTCGGACACCACGGGCGTGGCGTCGAGCGTGAAGGTGATCCGGGTGCTGACGAGCACCGGGCTGCCCTGCGGCTCGTGGAGGTGGCGGGCGGCGGCCGGGTCGAGCAGACCGGGCCGCACCACCTCCGACGCCCGCGCGACCGTCACTCCCGCGTCGGCGAGGGCCGCGTAGAGGGAGACGGCGGTGAAGTCACGGTCGCGGATCTGTTCGGCCACCGGCCGGCGGACCCAGGACACCTGGTGTACGGCGGGACGTCCGGCGAACTCGCGGACCCGCTCCAGCCGCAGGGCGGTGTCGCCGGGACGCAGCCGCAGCTCCGCGGCGATCCGGGCGGGGGCCCGGCGCACCGCCCGCCCCGCCACCGAGGTGCGCACGTCGTGGCCCTGTTGACGCAGGTCGTCGACCAGGCTGCGGAGCGAGCCGAGCTGGTACGCCAGGTGCGGCGGGGCGACGAACGTGCCCCTGCCGGGCTGCTGCACGATCAGCCGCTCGTCGCTGAGCTCGCGCAACGCCTGGCGCAGCGTCATGAGGGTCACCCCGTAGGAGGCGCTCAGCTCCCGTTGCGGCGGCAGGGCCTCACCGGGGGCGTAGTGCCCCGACCGGATCTTCGCGGCGAGGTCGGCGGCGATGGCGCGGTATCTCGCCTCGTGCCCGGCGTCGGCGGTCATCGTGGTCGGTCACACTCCTGGTCGAGGGCTTGCCGCAGGGTCACGAGGAAGACCCGCAGGTCGTCCGGCCCGGCCCCGTCGAGCACCCGCCGCATGACCGCGGCCCCGACCACCACGCCGTCGGCGTGCCGGCGGGCTTCGCGTGCCTGGGCCGGGGTGGAAATGCCAAATCCTAGCAAGACCGGCCGGTCGGTGACGTGCCTGAGCCGCTCGGTGAGCTCCGCCGCCGAAGCGGCGAGGTCGGCCCGCTCACCGGTGGTGCCCATCAGCGACACCGCGTAGACGAATCCGCGGCTGCGGCACGCGATGTCCGCCAGCCGTGGTTGCGGCGTCGCCGGCGACGCCAGCAGGGCCACCTCGATCCCGGCGGCGGCGGCCACGTCCGTCAGCTCGTCCGCCTCGTGCACCGGCAGGTCGGGCACGATCAGGCCGCCGACGCCGGCCCGGCGCAGCGCGGCGCAGAACGCCTCGGGGCCGTCGTGCAGCACCAGGTTGTAGTAGGTGCTGACGACCAGCGGCACGCCCAGGTCCGGCAGGCCGGACAGGTCGGCGAGGATCCGGCGGGTGCTCGCCCCTCGGGCCAGGGCCGTGTCACTGGCCTGCTGGATGGTGGCGCCGTCCAGCGTGGGATCGGAGAAGGGCAGGCCGACCTCGATCACGTCCGCCCCGGCGGCGGCGAACGCCCGCAGGTAGTCCGTCCAGCCGGGCGTGATCCCCCCGGTGACGTACGGCATGAGCAGGCCGCGGCCTGCGTCCCGGCGGGCACGCAGGTGGCGTTCGACCGCGCCGGCGGCTAGGACGGGGTTCGTCACAGCAGCTCCTTCAGGGTTGAGACGTCCTTGTCGCCCCGGCCGGACAACGTCATCAGCACCGTCGACCCCGAGGGCAGGTCGCCGCCGCCCGCCGCGCTGATCACCCAGGCGAGGGCGTGCGCCGATTCGAGCGCCGGGACGATGCCTTCGGTACGCGCCAGCCGCAGCGCCGCGCCGACCGCCTCGTCGTCGGTCACCGTGACGTAGCGGGCCCGGCCCAGGTCGCGCAGGTGGGCGTGCTCCGGGCCGACGCCCGGGTAGTCGAGCCCGGCGGCGATGGAGTGCGGCTGGGCGATCTGCCCGTCGTCGTCCTGCAGGAACAGCGAGCGGCAGCCGTGCAGGACGCCGAGCCGGCCACGGGCCGCCCCGGCGCCGCCCTCCGCCTCGACCCCGACCAGGCGCGCCGGGGTGTCGGCGAAGCCGGCGAACGTGCCGGCCGCGTTGGAGCCGCCGCCGACGCACGCGACCACGTGGTCCGGGACACCGGTCCGCAGCTCGGCGGCGCACTGCGCGCGGGCCTCGTCGCCGATGACCCGCTGGAACTCCCTGACCATCCACGGGTACGGATCCGGCCCGACGACCGAGCCGATGCAGTAGTGGGAGTCGCCGGTCGCGCCCACCCAGTGCCGCATGGCCTCGCTGGTCGCGTCCTTGAGAGTACGGCTGCCCGTGGACACCGGGACCACCTCGGCGCCCAGCATGCGCATCCGGAAGACGTTCAGCGCCTGCCGTTCGATATCGCGTTCGCCCATGAACACCGTGGCCTCCAGCCCGAGCAGGGCGGCGGCGGTCGCGGTGGCCACCCCGTGCTGGCCCGCTCCCGTCTCGGCGATCAGCCGGCGCCGTCCCATCCGGGTGGCCAGCAGCGCCTGGCCCAGCACGTTGTTGATCTTGTGGGATCCGGTGTGGGTGAGGTCCTCGCGCTTGAGGTACAGCTGCACGCCCAGCGCCTCCGACAGCCGGTGGGCCGGTGTGAGCGGGGTCGGCCGCCCGGCGTGTACGGCGAGCAGCCGCGCCAGCGCGCCGCGGAACCCCGGATCCGCCCAGGCCTCCCGGAACGCCTCGTCCACCTCGCGGCACGCCTCCACCAGGGACTCCGGCGCGTACCGCCCGCCGTACTCGCCGAATCGGCCCCGCGCTCGGGGCTCGCCCATCGTCCCGTCCAGCGGGACCGGCTCGCGCCACGGCAACACGTCTGGCATGCCATGCTCCGATCGTTCTATAACTCCCTAATGAGTTCTATAACAGTGAGTGTGGCACGGACGGCGCGGGCGCGCCACCACCGGTGCTCGGCACGGCAGCCGGGCGGGCCTTCGGCCGCGAAGCGCGGCGCGAGCGACCGTCCCGGCAAGAGATGGCGCGCTGCCTGGTCAGCGGGCTCCACGTTTCCCGGCCTGCCTGTCGCCCAGCGGCAGGCTCAGCTCAAGGGGGCCTGCCTGGCCACGCTGACCAACGCGATGGACATCTCCACGGCCCGGTGCCAGGGCCGGAGGCGGCGAGGTCGCATCACGCGACGGCGGTGCCCTCAAGCTCGACCATCAGGCCGGGGATCGCCAGCCGCGTCACCCCGAGCATCGTGGTGGACGGCGCCACCCCGGCGGCGCCCAGCCTCGACGCCAGCACGCCGTAGTGCTCGAAGAGCCGGTCGACGTCGGTGGTGTAGACGTTGAGCCGGACGAGGTTCGCCAGGGACATGCCGCCCTCGCCGAGCACGGCCTCCAGGTTGTCGAGGCTCAGCGCCAGCTGCGCGCCCATGTCACCGGCATGCTGGGGCTTGCCTTCGCCGCTCATCGCGGTCTGCCCGGAGCAGTAGAGGGTCCGGGTGTGCCCGGAGACGATCTCACCCTGGTTGTATCCCAGCTCCACCGACCACGCCCACGGGTTGACCGCCGTTCGCTCCATCGCCACATCAGCTCCATTCGATACGCCGACCTTACGTAGGTCCGCCGGCTTGGTTGCCGCCGTCCCTGTGGTCGTGGTGATGAGCGTCCCAACAAATCACGACATCCTGTGTCGTATATTTCGGTAGAGTTCTGGTATGCGCGCAGACCGGTTGGTCTCGCTGGTGCTGCTGCTGCGGCGGCACGGTCGGCTGTCCGCGACCACGCTGGCCCGCGAGCTGGAGGTGTCCACCCGCACCGTGCTGCGCGACGTCGAGGCGCTGTCCGCGGCCGGCGTCCCGGTCTACGCCGAACGCGGCCGGCACGGCGGTTTCGCGTTGTTGCCCGGTTTCCGGACCGAGCTCACCGGCCTCACCCCCGACGAGGCCCTCGCCCTGCTGATCGCCGGATCGCGGCGCGGCGCGCAGGCATTCGGCCTCGGCTCGGCGCTCGCTTCGGCGATGCTCAAGGTGGTCGACGCGCTGCCCGAAAGCCATCGGGACGCCGCGGCCGGCGCGGCCGAGCGGTTGCTCGTGGAGCCGGAGACCGACCTCCTCTCACGTCGGCTGGTCGCCGAGGAGGTGCCTGACGCCGTAGTGGCCGAGGTCCGGCGCGCGGTGCTCGCCGGACACAGGCTGCGCATCCACTACGCGGCCGTGGACCAGACCCCGAAGTGGCGCACGGTGGACCCGATCGGCCTGGTCACCGTACGCGACCGGGGCTACCTGCTGGCCACGAGGTCCGGCGCGGACCGCACCTACCGGCTGTCCCGGATCTTGGCCGCCAAGGAGCTCGCCGAACCCGCACAGCGACCAGAGCGGGTCGATCTGGACCAGGCCTGGCAGGAACGCGGCACGCGGTTCCGCACCGGCGGTGACCAGGTCGCGGTGCTGGTACGGGTGGCCCCGGCGCGGCGGGAGGACCTGGTGGGCACCGCGCTGGCCGTCCGCTCCGAAGAGGCCGACGCAGACGGCCGGCTGCGGCTGGAGGTGACCTTCCAGGATTCACGACACGCCGAATGGGCACTGTGGCAGCTCAGCACGAACGCGGAAGCCCTGGCCCCGCAGTGGTTGCGCGACTCCCTGCGCGACCGCGCCGCCGCGATCGCCACTCGCTACGGAGTGTCATCCTGAGAAGCGTCGCCTTCCGCGGGCCGAAGGGTAGGCGTCGGGAACGGCGATGACGTTCGCGGCGACGTTCATCCGGTGTCGTCATCTCCGGGCCCTCCGGGTCGAGCGCGGGCCGGCGGTCAGGGCTTCGCGTTGCACGGGGCTCAGCCGGTCCGGCCTCGGGGTGACGGCGTACGTGCCGCGCCCGAGCCACTCCACGGTGAGGGGGTCGGACAGGATCGGACGACGGCCGATCGCGTCGAGGGCACCGGCCGTCCGCTCGACGGGCCAGTCCAGTGCCGTGGCGAGGTCGTCCGTGGTGAGCGGCCGGGCGGCGTGCACGAGCGCGGCGATCACCGTCAGCGCGTCGGCCACGGCGGCGTGGGTGAGGCCGTCGCCGTCCATGTGGCCGCTGATGCGGGCGAAGAACCGGCCCATCTCGCGCAGCCGGGCCCCGACGGGAGTGTCGGAGCCGAAGATGTGCGTTCCGCGCCGCGCGGCCACCGCGACCTCGGCGTGCGCCCCGGCGTCGGCCCTCCAGGCGCGGCCCCAGACGTCGTCGTCGATCGCGTATCGCTCGCGGCGCCCGCCCGGATCCTGACCGCGTCCGACCACTTCGATCGATTCGAGGTAGCCGATGGCCTTGGACACCGAAGCCGGGCTGACCTGTAACCGGCGTACGAGGTCGGCGGAGGTCAGACTCCCGGAGTCGGAGGTGAGCAGGCAGACGAACACCCGGCACGGCATCCGGGGCAGACCGGTCCCGGCCAGCAGGGTGGCGAACTCCTCCGCGAAGCGGCGTACCTCCTCACTCTGCCGCTCATCGGGCGCGGTGGCCCTGACCGCCCGGTGCCGGCGGGCGCGCCGCCCGGCGGCCCGCTGGGCGCGGTCCGCCAGATAGCCCGCGGGCCCGCCGTTGCGCGCGACTTCGCGGGTCACCGTGGACGTGGGCCTGCCGAGCCGCCTGCCCATCTCGGAGTAGCCCAGCCCGTCGGCCAGCCAGGTCGCGATCTTCCGGCGATCCTCATGGGTCAGCCTGCCTCCGGGCATCGGCCCCCTCCTTTCGAGGTGCGTTCACCAACAGTACATTGCAACGGACAAACAGCGGAATTGCATTCACCGACAATACCGTTGCAACGATCCGCCGTTAAATCGCCGATTTCATGCGCTTTTCGTTGACGGCATCTGAAACGCAACATAGCCTTTCCTCATCTGGAAAGGACATGCCGATGTCAGATCTGACGCGCGCACGGGCGCGGGTCGCCGAGCTTCTCGCCGAATACCGGATTCCAAGCGCCGCGATCGGAATCCTCCGAGACGGGGAGATAACCGACTTCGCGGTCGGCGTCAAGAATGCGGCGACGCGCGAGCCCGCGACGGCCGACACCATTTACCAGTGCGGTTCCATGACCAAGACCTGGACCGCCCTCGCCTTCATGCAACTCGTCGACGAGGGAAAAGCCGACCTGGACCAGCCGGTGCGGACCTATCTCCCCGGTTTCGAGGTCGCCGATCCCGAGGTCGGCGCCCATGTCACGCCCCGCCATCTCCTGAACCACACGAACGGCATCGAGGAGGCCTACGGCCGGCCCGGCGAAGGCGACGATGTGAACGAGCGCATGGTCGCGAACATCGCCGGCGCGCCTCAGGTGCATCCCCTGGGCCACACCCACGGCTACAGCGCGGCCCTGGGTTATGCCATTCTCGCCCGCGTCATGGAGGTGATCGATGGCGGACGGTGGGACGACATCATGCGCGATCGCCTCTTCGTCCCGCTGGGACTGACCAGCACGTCCACCTGGCACGACCAGGTGGACCCGCACCGCGCCGCGACGGGACACCTGATCCGCTCCCTCGACGAGGGGCCGATCGTCTCACCGCTGACCCATTTGCCGCGTTCCTTCGGCGCCGGTGGCAACATCAGCTCGACGGCGCGGGAGGTGCTCACGATGGCGCACGTCTTCCTCGACGGCGGCAGAGCGCCGAACGGCACCAGAATCGTCTCGGCCGAGGCCGTTCGCGAGATGACCGAATCGCGCGTCCCCGTGCCCGATCCGTATCTGTTCGGGCCCGAGTGGGCCCTCGGTCTCATCGTGTGCGACTGGCACGGCCAGACCGTCTACGCGCACGACGGCAGCACCGTCGGCCAGAGCGCCCGCCTGCGGATCCTGCCGGATTCGGGCCTCGCCCTCGTGCTGCTGGCCAATGCCGGGCCGCGGGACGGCTTCTACAAGAAGGTGTTCGACGAAATCCTCTCCGACCTCGGGGCGCCCACGATCCCGGACCTGCCGGAACCCGATCCGAGCCTGGTCCTCGACCCGTCCAGGTACGAAGGCGTCTACGAGCGGCCGGGCTCCCGTTACACGGTGTCGGCCGAGGACGGAGATCTCCGCCTCACCTTCGCCGCGAATCCCCTGGAGGCACAACTCACCGGTAAGCCGGAACGCGTCACGTACGAGCTGCTTCCGATCAGCGAGACGCACTTCCTGATGCCTGCAGCCGGCCCGCTCGAAGACCCCCAGACCGTCGCCATCTACGACTTCCAGCACGGCGTCGCGCAATACCTCCACACCAATTGCCGAGTGAATCCGAGAGCAAAGGAAAAGAACACCGGAATGCACGTCATGACGATTTCCACGATTTCCGACAACGGCGGGTTCTGGGACGCGCTGAAGGCGGCGTACGGACAACTGCCGAAGGGCGCCGGCTGGCCCCTTGCGGTGGCCAGCGACGACGGGACCAAAGCGGTGAACATCATCGTCCACGACTCAGTCGACAGCGTCAGAACGTTCTTCGAGGGGCACGCCGGCCCCTTCGCCACGACGGAGTACTTCGAAGCCGACGCGGCCAACGCGGTAGGCCTCCCGAAGTAGCCGCTCCTCGAACTCGATGGGTGACCAGCGGAAAGGCAGGGTCAATGTCCAGCGCGCAGTTGTACGACACCATCGGAGCCACCTACACCGTGACACGGCGCACCGAACCACGCATCGCCGCGCGGATCTGGGCCGCGCTCGGCGATGCCCGGACCGTGCTGAACGTCGGGGCGGGCACCGGCTCCTACGAGCCCCCCGACCGCCACGTCCTCGCGGTGGAGCCGTCGGCGCTCATGCGTTCGCAACGCCTTCCGGACGCGGCGCCGTGCCTGGTCGGATCCGCCGAGCACCTGCCGTTCGACGACCAGTCCTTCGACGCCGCGATGGCTGTCTCCTCCGTTCATCACTGGCCGGACCCGATCGCCGGCCTGCGCGAGATGCGGCGGGTCGCTCGCCGGGTGGTGGTGTTCACGCACGACACCAGTGACAGCGGGTGGCGTCATCGGTTCTGGCTTACTCGCGACTACCTGCCTGAGGTCTCCGGCCTCCTTGCCGGCCGGCCTTCGGTGACCGAGCAGGCCCGAGCGATCGGAGCCCGGACGGAACCGGTGCTCATCCCGTGGGACTGCGCTGACGGCTTCTTCGAGGCCCACTGGCGCCGGCCCGAGGCATACCTGGACGAGGATGTCCGTCGCGGGGTGTCGGTCTGGGCCAGAGTCGGGCCGGACGCCGAGCAGCGCGCGGTGCGCGGCCTCCGGGATGACCTCGCCTCCGGCCGGTGGGCCGAACGCAACCGAGACCTCGTCGAGCTCGACGCGGCGGAGCTCGGCCTTCGCCTGCTGATCGCCTGAACCCGCGCCGCCCGCACTTGCGGAGCCACTGGCTCCGCCTCGAAGATCGTCTGATGGACATGTTGCCCGCAGTCGATGCCCTGCTCGTGGTCCGTACCGACTTCTCTGACCAGGAACGATGGCAGGCCGTCCACGACTCGCTCGGCGACACCGACGAGGACGGCTGGATGAGGACGTTCTCGGACACAGTGAAGGTCGTCGAGGATCCCGCCCATCACGGCCTCACCTCGGTGCAGGTCCTCGCCCTGCTCCCGGACGGCTACAACGACCCGCTCCTCGTCATCGCCGACAAGGTCACCATCGATTCGCCGGAGATGCCGTTCCTGGTCATCGAGCTGGAATGCACCTGGGAGATGCGCGTCATCCCCTCCGAGCTTCCCGGAATTCACGCCAACCTCTCCATCGCCAACATGGACTTCGGCGAGTTCGCCGAAAGCGCCGACGCGGACGGCGTCTTCCGCGGGTTCCGGAGCTGAACCGCTACGCCGCCGAGGAGCGGGGAACGACGACTCTCGCCGGCGTCAGCCCGAGCTGAGGACGCAGAACTCGTTGCCCTCGGGGTCGGCGAGGCACGTCCATGGCACATCGCCCTGGCCGACGTCGGCGTCGGTGGCGCCCAGAGCCCGCAGCCGGGCCACCTCCGCCACCTGGTCGTCACCGGGGTACGGCTTCAGGTCGAGATGGACACGGTTCCATACGGTCTTCGCGCCGGACATGCGAAGGAACTCCAGATACGGCCCAACCCCCTGGGCCGAACGCAGCACCGCGTGATCGTCGGTCACCGTGTGCAGGGTCCAGTCCATCGCCTCGCCCCAGAACCGGGCCATGGCTCGCGGATCAGCGCAGTCGACCACCACCGCCGCGATCGGCCCGGTGTCCCGGTAGATCGATCGGGGCTCCAGCACGCAGAACACGTTGCCCTCCGGGTCGGCCAGGACCGTCCACGGGACGTCGCCCTGGCCCACATCGGCGGGCGTCGCCCCGAGCTCCTTCAGGCGCGCGACCAACTCCGTCTGATGGGCGGCCGAGGTGGTGGCGAGATCGAGGTGCACGCCGTACTTCACCGTCTCGGGGTTTGGGACGGTGACGACGTCGACGCAGACGGCGGCGGGGTCCGGCCAGGTGAAGCCCAGGGGTTCGACGTTGGTCACACCGGGTCCCTCGCTGGAGGTGCCCCAGCCGAGCGCCCGTGCCCAGAACCGGCCGAGCGCCGAGTCGTCCCGGGCCTTGAAGTTCACCTGAACAAGTCGCAGCGCCATGCCGCCTGACCCTATGCCCACGGACGGGGAGGGGCGGTCGTCGTGACCGGGTGGGCGGCGCTCACCCGGACTACACCAAGCTCGGCGCGTACGAGGCGTCCAAGGCCGAGGCTGACCCAAGTCGTGCCTGGTGAAGATGGCGATCAGCTTCCTTGATCAATGTCGGTGAGTTTTGACGTCACTCCAGGCTGTCTGGGTGACCGGGCGGTGGCTGTTTGGCGAGGATGTCGTGGAGGGGCAGTAGGTCTCGCAGGGCGCTTGAGACCCGTTGCGAACCTGAACGCCCCGAGCGCCCGAATCGGTCGCGCGCTCGGTCTGCGGTCTGGTTCGCATCACGACGGTGTTGAGCAGGGGGGATCGGGCGCCGATGAGAAATGGCGCCGACAGTCGTCTAAGTAGACGTCCGGTGAAACGCGCTGCGCGCATCAAGGGAGAGCAACGAAATGAGACCACTTCGATACTCGATCAACGTCACGCTCGACGGCTGCTGCCATCACGAGGCAGGGCTCCCCCCGGACGAGGAGTCGATGCGTTACTGGACCGCTGAGATGGAGCGAGCCGATGCCCTGCTATTCGGCCGGGTGACCTACGAGATGATGGAGTCGGCGTGGCGGAAGCCGGCCACGGACACGTGGCCTGACTGGATGGATGAGTGGCAGATCCCGTTCGCCGAGACCATCGACCGGGCGAAGAAGTACGTCGTGTCGAGCACGCTGAGCGCGGTCGATTGGAATGCCGAGCTGGTGCGAGGCGACTTGGGGCAAGCGGTTCAGCGGCTCAAGCAGGAGTCAGGCGAGGGCCTGTGGGTGGGTGGCGTGACGCTCCCCCTGGCGTTGGCAGATCTGGGACTGATCGACGAGTACGAGTTCCTTGTACAGCCGGTCCTTGCCGGACACGGGCCGACGTTGCTCGCCGGTCTGCGCGAGCGCATCCAGCTCGAGCCCGTGGACCGCCGTGAGTTCCGCTCAGGGGCGGTCGCCCTGCGATACCGGCCCACGCGAGTTACGGCTTGACGTGATTGATCCTGGCACGTTGGCCGCTCCCTCGCGACGGAACGACGGCCGGCCGTCCCCATGCTGCGGCGCAGGGCTTTCGCCGTGGGCTCGGCCGGCCCGCTCACCGTGACGGCCGGGCCACAGAGTGTCCGAAAGCGCCGGGGCGGGGCACTATCCGCAGCTCACACACCCGGCTCAGGTCGCCTGCCGCCTCGGTCCGGTCCCGGACCCGACCGGCTGAGCCGGACGGCTCGGGGCCCGGGCGGCGAAGGGGTCGCCGGTCGCGCGGGGCCGGTCACGCCAGCGGGGGCAACACGCAGAACTCGTTGCCATCGGGATCGGCCATCACCACATGGCTGACCCCGCGCTGGCCGATGTCGACCCGGGAAGCTCCGAGGGCGACGAGACGGTCGACCTCCGCCTGCTGATCACCGTGCGCAGGCGGAGCGAGGTCGAAGTGCAGTCTGTTCTTCCCCGTCTTCGGCATCACCGGCGGGCCGCCCCAGGTGATCTTCGGGCCGCCGTGCGGCGAGCGGATCGCGGTCTCCTGGTCCTGGTCCCAGACCAGCGGCCAGCCCAGCGCTTCGCTCCAGAAGTAGCCGACCTCCTGCGAACCGTCGCAGGCGAGCGCTCCGACGAATCCGCAGTCGGCCAGGAACTCGTTGTCCGGCCCGATGACGCAGAACTCATCGCCCTCAGGGTCGGCGAGCACCACGTGATCCTCCTCGGGGCGTTGCCCGACGTCGATGTGCCGCGCGCCGAGCCGAAGTGCCCTGGCCACCGTCTGCCGCTGGTCGTCGAGGGACGTGCTCGTCAGATCGAAGTGCATCTGGTTCGGGCCGATCTTCTTCTCCTGGCTCGGCAGACATCGGATCCGGAACCCGGTGTCGTCGCTCGGCAGGAGCGCGATGCCGTCGCGGGGGTCGTCGGCCATCTCCCAGCCCAGGACTCCGGCCCAGAAGCGCGCGAGAGCGAGCGGGTCGTTGGCGTCGAAGCAGAGCGCGACGAGCTGGGACGTCATCGTGGGTCTCCGATCTGCGGACTCACAGGCGCGGACAGGGCACGTCCTCCTGACGCGTGGCGCAAGCAACGCTAGCCCGATCGAGGACCGCGACGCCAACGAGTTTCCGCCGCGCCGGCCAGTACCGCTGGGCGTGCCGCGAGTACGGCGGCGCAGGCGGCGAGGGCCAGGCAGGCGGCGATCACTCCCAGGACGAGCGGCCACGGCACCACGAGGGGGACGTCCGCGCGCATGGCGGTGGCGAAAGCGCGTCGCATGCCCAGCAGCGCGGGCAACGCCACCACCAGCCCCAGCCCGGCGCCGAGCAGCACCACAAGCACCGACTCGGCCGCCACGGTCGCGAGCACCTGCCGGACCGTGGCGCCGGACAGGCGCAGCACCGCGAGGTCGCGAACGCGCCCGGCCGCCGACATCGCCATCGTGTTCACGATCGCCACGCCCGCGTAGGCGGTGGACACCACGACGAGGAGCACGGTGGCGATCCACACCAGCCGATCCTCCTCCGCGTCCGCCTCCGCCGCGTAGGTGGGGACGTCCACCACGCGCGCCCCCGGGCCGGACGGGCCGGCGGCGCCCGCGACGTACGCCTCCTTGGCGAGGGCCACCGGGTCGTGCCTCCTGAGTAGTTCCCGGGAGAGCAGCACGTCGGCGTCCGCCTCCCGGACCACCCCGGCCACCGTCGGCGACGCCGACGTGCCGTCCTCGAACGACACCGGCAAGGTCGAGCCCGGCCGCAGCCCCCGGTCCTCGGCCAGCCACTGCGCCACGAGCACCCGGTCCTCGCTCCGCAGCGCGTCGAGCGAGCCGGACACCACCTGGACGTCCCCCGCCCGCTCCAGCAGTTCGGGGGTGGCGCCGATGGCGCTCAGGACGCCGCCGTCCGGCTCGAACAGGCCACTGAACAGGGACGACTCCGCACCTGCCGCCGACGCCGCGGCGTCCGTCAGCCCCGGCGTGCCGTCCGGCACGATCACCGCGTCCGCCCGGATCGTGGTGGCGCGCACCTCCGCGAACGCCGCGGCGGTCGTCTGCACCATCCCCGTGATCAGTACCGCGCACCCCACCGTGATCAGCACCGGCGTGGCCGTCGCCGCGGTACGGCGGACCGCGGTCAGCGCGTTCTCCCGGACGAGCATCCCGGTCGCGCCGCGGCCCCGGGCGAGCGGCCACGACACCAGCCGCGCCACCGGCGGCACGACCGCGGGCGACAGCAGCGCCAGCCCGGCGATCACCCCCATCGCCGCGACCAGCCCCGACACCACGAACGCGTCCGAGCCGTCCGAACGGCCCGAGCCGGCCGCGGCCGCCAGACCCAGCGCGCAGCACGCCACCCCGGCGATCCACCGCACGCGCGGCATCGGACGGTCGTCCACCTCGGCCTCGCGCAGCGCCTCCAGCGGGCGCACCCGCGCGGCCCGCCGAGACGCCGACCACACACCCGCCAGCGTGACGACCACCCCCACCGCGAACGAGCCCGCGAGCGGCAGCGGCGACCACCGCACCGCGAAGCCCGGCGGCTGGAACCCCACCGTGACGAGCAGGTCCCCCAGCGCGGGACCGAGCAACGCGCCGGCCGCCACCCCTCCCGCCGTCGCGGTGACACCGACCGCCAGCGCCTCGCCGTACACCATCCGCCGCACCTGACGCGGCGTCGCGCCGACGGCGCGCAGCAGGCCGAACTCGCGGCGCCGCTGCGCCACCCCCACCGCGAACGTCGACCCCACCACCAGGACCGACACGAACGCCGACAGCGCGGCCATGGCGGTGAGCACCTGCAGGCCGATCCAGCGGGTCCGCTCGTCCTCCCGCGCCTCCAGGGCGCCGCGCCCGTCCCCGATGAGCACCACGCCGCCCGCCACCGCCCGCGCGGCCGCCGCGACCGCGGCGACCTCCGCCCCCGGCTCGGTGACCAGGCCGATCGCGCGCACCCCCGCCGAGAGGCGGGCCGCCTCCGCGTCGTTCAGATACACCCCCGGCCCGTCCACCGTGCCGGACACCGGGTACGTCACCGGCCCGTGCACGGTCAGCACGGACACCCGCTCCCCCGGCGCGAGACCCAGTGACCGGTCCAGCGCCACCTCGCCCTCCCGCGGCGCGGCGCCCGCCGTCAGCGGGTACGGCGCCAGCATCGCCGCCGACCACGCGTACCCACGGTCACCCGCCACCGGCCGGCCCCCGATGACCGGCTGCGCGTAGAACGTCCGATCCGGTACGGCGTGCGCCACCCCGGGGATCGCGCCCAGCCGTTCCCGCAGCGACGCCACCGTCTCCGGCGACCACGGGCGGTCCGGGGCGAAGTCGCCGTCGCCACGCTCGGCCATCGGCACCGAAACGAACACGGGCGTCCCCGCCAGCCGCTCGGGCACCCTCGCCCCCGCCGAGGCCAGAGTCAGGACGCTCATCGACACCATCGCCATGCCGAGGACCAGCACGACGAACCCCCCGGCGAAGGAGGGCCACCGCTCCCGCAACGTCGCGAAGGTCAGCACGGCGCGGCCTCCAGGACGGCCATCCGGGCGGCGACGATCTCGGCGGTGACCGTACCGGTGAGCTCGTCCACCACGCGCCCGTCGGCGAGGAAGAGCACCCGGTCGGCGTAGGAGGCCGTCACCGGGTCGTGCGTCACCATGATCATCGTCTGTCCGTGGTCGTCGACCAGCCCGCGCAGCATGCCGAGGATCTGGCGCGACACCCTGGTGTCGAGCTGGCCGGTCGGCTCGTCGGCGAACACCACCGCGGGCCTGGTGATCAGCGCCCGCGCGATGGCGACGCGCTGCTGCTCGCCGCCGGACAGGCCGCTCGGCCGGTGCCCCGCCCGGTCCGCGAGGCCGACCTCCGCCAGCGCCGCCCGGACGAGGCCGGACGGGGCGGCGCGGCCCGCCAGGCGCAGCGGCAGCGCCACGTTCTGCTCGGCGGTGAGCGCGGACACCAGGTTGAACGCCTGGAAGACGAACCCCACCCGCTCGCGGCGCAGCAGGGTCAGGCCGTTCTCGCTCAGCGAGCCGAGGTCGGTGCCGTCGATGGCGACCGTGCCGCCGGTCGGCCGGTCCAGGCCCGCCGCGCAGTGCAGCAGGGTCGACTTGCCCGACCCCGACGGACCCATGATCGCCGTCAGGGTGCCCGCGTGGAAGCTCGCCGTCACCCCGTCGAGGGCCCTCACCGTGTGGGCGGCCGTGCCGTACAGCCGGCGCACCGCCCGCAGCCGCACGGTCTCCTCGCGGTCCACCTGCTTGGGGTCCCCGCCGGGCGCTGCCGGGTGCGCGCCGTCTCGGCCGCCTGTGGTCTCTGCCGGATTCATGTGGTCCAGTGAAGGCGCCTGTGCCGTGCCGGCGCATTGGCGCTGAGGCGAGAGACAGAGGTAGATCCAGCACTACCGTGCCCGCGCACCCGGATCGGTTAACGTCGGGGGGTGCTCGCCCCGACCGCCTTGGCAGCGGTGACCCGCAGGCCGTCGGCGTTCCTCCGCTCGTCGTGGCCCTGGCGGTCGCTGGCCTACCTGCTGTGCAGCGCGGTCCACGCGGTGGCCGCGTGCGTGATGATCTACGCGGCCTACGCTCTCGGCGTCGGAGTGGCGACCGTGGCCGCGCTGCTGGCTCTGACCGTGCTCACGGTGCCGGCCGCGGCGTTCGAGCGGTGGCGGCTCCGGTTGGTCGACCACGCGCCGGCGGCCGACCCGCACCTGAGGCCGCCGCGGCCGGGTCCGCGAGCCTGGCTCGCCACCCGCCTGCGTGAGCAGGCGACCTGGCGCGAGCTGGGGTTCACGGCCGTCGCGGTGTCGGTGATGTGGTGGATGGATTTGGGACTGGTCTCGTCGGCGATCTGGCTGCCGCTGCTGCTGATGTCGGGGCCGTTCCAGCCGGGTCTGAACCCGCTGGAGGGCCTGCCGCTGTTCGCCGCCGGGCTGCTGCTGTTGCCGCTGTTCGCCTACATGATGGCCGCCTGGGCGGGCACCCGCGCGTTGATCGCGCGGGCGCTCCTCGCGCCGGGCGACGCGGAGATCATCCGCTCCCGGGCCCGGCTGGTCGACGCGTTCGAGGCCGAACGCCGCCGGATCGAGCGCGACCTGCACGACGGCGCCCAGCAGCGGCTGGTGGCCCTCAGCATGAAGCTCGGCCTGGCCCGGCTCGACCTGCCGCCGGGGTCGCCCGCCGAGACGCAGGTCGCCGACGCGCACGAGGAGGCCAAACGCGCCCTGGCCGAGCTGCGCGAGCTGATCCGGGGCGTCCATCCCCAGGTGCTCACCGACCGGGGCCTCGGCGCGGCCGTACGCGACGTGGCGGGCCGGTCTCCCGTCCCCGTCGACGTCGACGTCTCGCTGCCCGGCCGGCTGCCGCCCCCAATAGAGGTGGCCGCCTACTACGTCGTGTCGGAGGCGATGACGAACATCGCCCAGCACAGCCGGGCGCGGCGCGGCTTCGTGCGCGCCCGGCTCCACGACGGCGCGCTGGTGCTGGAGGTCGGCGACGACGGGGTGGGCGGCGCCGACCCGGCGGCCGGGTCCGGGCTGGCCGGGCTCGCCGACCGCGTCGCCGTGACGGACGGCGTGATGACCCTGTCCAGCCCGCCAGGCGGGCCGACGTCGCTGCGTGTGGAGATCCCGTGTCCCCTCTCCGGATAGCCCTCGCCGAGGATGGTGTGCTGCTCCGCGAGGGGCTCGCAGGGCTCCTCGACCGGTTCGGCCACGAGGTCGTCGCCTCGGTCGGCGACGGCGAGGCACTGCTCGCCGCCGTGGCCGAGCACGAACCCGACATCGTCGTCGCCGACGTGCGCATGCCGCCCGGCTTCGCCGACGAGGGTCTGCGCGCCGCGCTCGCACTGCGCGCCTCCCACCCGGAGCTCGCCGTACTGGTGCTCAGCCAGTACGTCGAGCAGACCTACGCGGCCGAGCTGCTCGACTCCGACGGCGGTGCGGGGATCGGCTACCTGCTGAAGGACCGGATCGGCGAGGTGCGGGAGTTCGTGGACGCGGTGGAGCGGGTCGCCCAGGGGCACACGGTCGTCGACCCGGAGGTGGTGCGGCAACTGCTCAGCCGCCGCCGCGGACCGCTGTCGCGGCTGACCCCGCGCGAGCGGGAGGTCCTCGGCCTGGTCGCGGAGGGCCGCTCCAACTCCGCCATCGCCCGCGTGCTGGTGGTCACCGAGGCGGCGGTGGCCAAGCACATCGCCGGCATCCTCGCCAAGCTCGACCTGCCCCCCGCCGGGGACGACCACCGCCGTGTCCTCGCCGTCCTCGCCTACCTCCGAGGTTGACCGGGCAGAGCTCAGCCGACGGCGGCGCCGAACCACTTGGGCAGCAGGCCGGCCAGCTCCCGCTGGTCCTCACCGACCCACGCCACGTGGCCGTCCGGCCGCAGCAGCACCGCGGGCACGTCCAGTTCCTCGCCGCCGTCGACGACATCGACAACGTGGTCGACCCGATCCGCCCAGCCCGCCACCGAGAGCCGGCCGGTCTGGTCGAGCAGCAGCCCGCGACCGCCGTGCATCAGCTCGTACAGGCGCCCCCGCTTCAGCCCCACGTCGCGCATCCGCCGGCCGAGCAGCTCGTGCCCCCCGCCGAAGTCGTAGCGGATCCCGATCGCGATGATCTTCTCGATCAGGTGGCGGTTCACGTCCTCGAACTCCATCAGCTCCGACAGCAGCCGGCGCACCGCCTGGGGACCCGGCTCGGTGGACACCAGCTCCATCTGCGCGCGGGTGTTGTCCAGCACGTCGGCGGCCACCGGGTGCCGTTCGGCGTGGTAGCTGTCCAGCAGCCCCTCCGGCGCCCAGCCGCCGACCTCGGCGGCCAGTTTCCAGCCGAGGTTGAACGCGTCCTGGATGCCGAGGTTGAGCCCCTGCCCGCCGAGCGGCGGGTGGATGTGCGCCGCGTCGCCGGCCAGCAGCACCCGGCCGCTCCGGTAGCGCTCGGCCAGCCGGGTGGCGTCGCCGAAGCGGGACAGCCAGCGCGGTGAGTGCACACCGAAGTCGGTGCCGGCGAACACCCGCAGCTGCCGCTTGAACTCCTCGAGGGTCGGCGGGACCGAGCGGTCCTCGGCCACCCCCTCGGCGGGCACGACCACGCGGTACACGCCGTCGCCGACAGGCCCGGCGCCGAACCTCAGCTGGGTCTTGCGGACCTCGGCCATCACGGCGGCCACCTTCTCCGGCGGCACGGCCACCTCCATCTCGCCCAGCAGCGTGTCGGCCCTGGACGGCTCGCCGGGGAAACCGATGCCGAGCAGCCTCCGCACCGTGCTGCGGCCGCCGTCGCAGCCGGCGAGGTAGCGCGAGCGCAGCCGCGTGCCGTCGGCCAGCTCGACGCTCACCCCGTCCTCGTCCTGGCTCAGCCCGACCAGCTCGCAGCCGCGCCGGATCTCGGCGCCGACCTCGGCGGCGCGCTCGGCCAGCAGGCGATCGGTGGTGGGCTGCGGGATGCCGAGGACGTAGGGATGGGTGGTGTCCAGCCGGGCGGGTGAGGGCTTGGTGATGCCGGCGAAGAAACCGCCGACCGGATACTTCTGGCCGTGCGCGAGGAACCGCTCCAGCAGGCCGCGCTGGTCCATCACCTCGATGCTGCGCACGTGCAGGCCGAGCGCGCGGACGTACCCGATGGGCTCCGTCTCCTTCTCCAGCACGAGCACGCGCACGCCGTGCAGCCGCAACTCGGCGGCCAGCATCAGGCCGGTCGGTCCGCCACCGGCGACGATCACGTCAATCATGAATCCCCTCTTCGACAAGGTCGTTTTCCGGCCGGCCGCTCCGCGCGCACCCGCACCTCGGCGCCGGGTCCCGCGATCGCGCCCCGGGCCCCACGGGCGGTTCCACGTCCGTGAGCCCGCACGCCGGCACCAGGACACGTGCGTTCGCGGACCCTGATTCCGCAGGTGCCGGCCTCGGCCGACGATTCTGCAGCACGCCCCGGGGCTTGCCGCAAGCCCCCCGGTGCGCTATACGTTGAAAGTGGCAGGGAGGCGAATGACCTCCTTGCTTTTTCCTTTTGTCGTCCGTTGTGGATTTTGTCGTCCGTTGTGGACGGGCCAGCTCGCGCTACCCGAGCCCCACGCCGTCGGCCGCGGCGGCATAGCGGCGGGCCAGGTGCGCGAAGGCGTCCCTGAGCTCGGCCGGGCCGACGACCTCGATGGCGGCGTCGAACCTGCCGATGGCGGCGGCCAGGCCGAGCCAGGACCACGAGCCGAGGACGAGCCGGCAGCGGTCCGGGCCGAGCTCCTCCACGACTCCGTCGCGGACGTACGGGGACACGGCGGCGGCGGGCAGGCCCAGGATCACCTCGCCGCGGCACGGCCAGTCGCCGGAGCCGTCGCCGTCACCAGTGCCGGTGCCCCGGAACCTGGCGGCCACGAAGGCGGCCACGTCGCCTCCGGGCAGCTCGCGCGGGGCGAAGCGAGGCCCGGTCGGGGCGCGCGGAGTGATCCGGTCGGCGCGGAAGGTGCGCCAGTCGTCGCGGTCGAGGTCCCAGGCGACGAGGTACCAGCGCCCGCCCCAGGTGAGGAGGGTGTGGGGCTGCACCCGGCGCGGCGGCCGGACGCCCACGACACCGTGGTCGTCGTCCGGCGCGGCGGTGTAGTCGAAGCGCAGCACCTCGCGAGCGTGGACGGCGGCGCTGAGCGCCATGAGCACCTCGCCGCCGACCTGCGGGGCCGGTCGGAGCGCGGGCCGCTCGACGGCGGTGACCTGGAGGGTGTCGATCCGGTGGCGCAGCCGGGCGGGCATCACCTGCCGCACGGTGTTGAGCGCGCGCGCCGCCCCCTCCCCGATGCCGGCGCCGGCGGTGGCGGCGGTCCGCAGCGCGATGGCCAGGGCGACGGCCTGCTCGTCGTCGAACAGCAACGGGGGCAGTCGCGTGCCGGCTTCGAGCCGGTATCCGCCGTCGGGCCCCTTGAAGGTCACGATGGGATAGCCGAGCTCGCGCAGCCGGCCGACGTCACGGCGCACGGTGCGCGGGCTGATGTCCAGCCGCTCGGCCAGCAGCGCCCCCGGCCAGTCGCGGCGCGTCTGGAGCAGCGAGAGCAACGCCAGCAGTCGCGCTGAGGTCTTCGGCATGCATCCATGGTGCCGTGAGAAGCGGCCACAACCTGACCTCTACCCCTGTGACGGTGGTCTCGCGCCGGACAACGGCGCCCAGAGACGACATTCGAAAAGTCAGGAGCCCGAAGATGGCCGTCAAGTCCGTCACCCATCTGAACTTCCGGGGCGACGCCCGCGCGGCGCTCGAGTTCTACCAGTCCGTGTTCGGCGGGCACCTCGCCGTCGTCACCTATGAGGACGCCGGGAACGTGCGGGACGCCGCCGAGGCGGACCAGGTGATGTGGGGTCAGGTGCTCGCCGACGACGGCTTCCACGTGATGGCCTACGACGTGCCGTCGGGCCTGCCGTGGAACCAGGGCGAGAACGCGTTCTTCCTCTCCGTCCGGGGCGAGACCACTCAGGAGATCACCGCGTACTGGGAGAAGCTCTCCGCCGGCGCCACCGTCCTGCAGCCGCTGGCGCCCGCGCAATGGGCGCCGCTCTACGGAATGCTCAGGGACGGCTTCGGCGTCGTCTGGGTCCTGGACGTCGTCAGCGAATACTGAGCATCCCGCCCAGCGAGGGAGGCACGCACCCGGTGTGCCTCCCTCGCCACGCTCCCGAACGAGCGGTCCGGTATCACCCGACAGTGCGGGGCGGCGCCCCTGGGAACCGGCGGCTGATTGTCGCGAGGCGGACCGCAAGAATGCTCCGGCTGCTTCGACTCACCCCGGAAAGGGCGCCTGAACGAGGTGTCCGTGCCCGCCCAACTGTTTCGTGAAGGACAGGAATGAACCTTCCCCGCATCGGCGTCAGCCTGCCGCACGTGGGCCCGCACGCCGGCCCCGACGCCGTCGTCACCGTGGCCCAGGCGACCGAACGGCTCGGATTCCACGCCGTGTCCGCCAGCGACCGGCTCCTGATGCCAGCCGCACCGGGCTGGGACAACGACGCGGGCCTGCCCGAGTCACACGCCTGGGACTCGCTGGAGATGCTGACCTGGGCCGCCGCGCACACCCGCCGGATCCGCGTGACCACCGCCATCCTGAACTCCATCTTCCACTCCCCCGTCATCCTGGCCCGCAGACTGGCCACGCTCGACCGGCTGTCCCAGGGACGGCTGGACGTCGGCATCGGTCAAGGCGGCGGCACCCGGCTGCCGCCGTTCCACATCCCCGAGGAATTCATCGCGGCGGGGGTGCCGGCCGGCCGCAGAGGCGCCGGATTCGTCGAGCACATCGCCGCGATGCGCGCCTGCTGGGCCCCCGACCCCGTCGAGTTCCACGGCGAGCACTACCAGATCCCGCCGTCCCTGATCGGCCCCAAGCCGTCGGGCACCATCCCCCTGCTCATCGGCGCGACCACCCGCCGCACCATCGAACGGGCGGCCCGCCTCGGCGACGGCTTCATCACCGTCGCCGTCGACTGGGACGAGACCCGCACCCAGGTCCGCTGGTACCGGCAGGCCGGCGGCGCCGGCACCGTCATGGTGAACACGATCCCGCCCCTCGGCGACGATCAGCTCTCCCCCGGCGCCTTCACCGAAGCCGCGCTGGGCGACCTCGACCGCGCCGCCGCACTCGGCGCCGACGAGAGCCTGCATTCCGCACGTCCAGCCGGTGCAGGGGACCCTACCTACGGGAACGCATGCGCATGAAGATGGGGGCATGACTTCGGAGATCACCCCCTTTCGCATCGATGTCCCGCAGGCGCAGCTCGACGACCTGCGCGGCCGGCTCGCCGCGACCCGCTGGCCGGACGAACTGCCCGGCGCCGGCTGGTCCTACGGCGTCCCCGTCGGGTACGCGCAGCAGCTGGCCGAGTACTGGCGCACCGGATTCGACTGGCGCGCCGCCGAGGCGCGGCTGAACGCGTTCCCGCAGTTCACCACCCCCATCGACGGGCAGAACGTGCACTTCCTGCACGTCCGCTCACCCGAGCCGGACGCACTCCCGCTGATCATCACGCATGGCTGGCCCGGCTCGGTCGCGGAGTTCATGAAGGTCATCGGGCCGCTCACCGACCCGGCCGCGCACGGCGGCGAGCCGGCCGACGCCTTCCACGTCGTCGCCCCGTCGATCCCCGGATTCGGTTTCTCCGGGCCGACCACCGAACCCGGCTGGGACCTCAACCGGGTCGCCAGGGCGTGGGCCGAGCTGATGCGCCGCCTCGGCTACCACCGCTACGGCGCGCAGGGCGGCGACAGCGGCGCGGTCATCTCACCGATGCTCGGCCGGGCCGACACCGCGCATGTCGTGGGCGTCCACGTCAACGGCGCCCTCGGCTTCCCCACCGGCGACCCGGCCGAGTTCGAGGGGCTCACCGAGGCCGAGCTCGCCCGACTCGGCCAGTACCAGGATCAGGACCGCGCCGGCTACGCGATGATCCAGGCGACCCGGCCCCAGACCCTGGCGTTCGGCCTGCATGACTCGCCCGCCGCGCAGCTGGCGTGGATCGCCGAGAAGTTCAAGGAGTGGACCGACCCGGCGCGCGACCTGCCCGAGGACGCGGTGGACGTCGACCAGCTGCTCACCGACATCAGCATCTACTGGTTCACCGGGACCGCCGCGTCCTCGGCCCGCCTGTACAAGGAGTCGCAGAGTTCATGGGGCGCCCCCGCCGAGTACTCGACGGTGCCGCACGGCGTCGCCGTCTTCCCCGGCGACCCGGGCGTCCGGCGGATCGCCGAACGCGGGCACAACGTCGCGCACTGGTCGGAATTCGACCGGGGCGGCCACTTCGCCGCCATGGAGACGCCCGAACTGCTGGTCGAGGACATCAGGGCCTTCTTCCGCGCGGTGCGCTGAGGCCCCGGAGGTCTCCCCCTGGGGCTGACCGGCCGGCGTCGAAGAGGTTCACGGTCCCGGCCACGACTCCGGCTTCGGCGTCATCGCGCGGCTTCTCATGAACGCGTATCGGGCTCTGTGGCGATACAGGGACGTGCGTACATGGATGAGCTGGATCGCCGTCGTACCGTTCGCCGGGTGGGCGCTGGTGCGGCTGAGCGGGTTCGAGCCGGACTGGCCGTGGGTGCCGGTGGTGGCCTACACGCCCTACGCGGCGGCCGGGTCGCTGGCCGGCACGGCGCTGGCGTGGGCGCTGAGACGCCGGGCGGCGGCGGTGGTGGGGATCGCGGCCGTGGTGGCGATGGGACTCGCCGTCGCGCCCCGGGCCTTGGCCGACGGCAATCCGGCCGCGCACGGGCCGGTGATGCGGGTGCTGGCGGCCAACCTGATGGTGGGCCAGGCCGACACGGCCCAGCTGATGGCCCTGGTCGGCCAGGTGCGGCCGGACGTGCTGACGTTGCAGGAGCTCACACCGGACGCGATGCGGCGGCTGGAGGCGGCGGGCCTGCGCGCAACGTTGCCGCACGCCGTCACGCGGCCGCTGCCGGGCGTCGGCGGGTCCGCCGTGTACGCGCGGCATCCGCTGACGGCCGGAAAGACGATCAAGCTGGGCGCGTTCGGGCAGGCCAGGGCGTGGCTCGCGCACCCCGGCGGGGCCCGCGTGGAGATCGTCTCCGTGCACCCGTGCGCGCCCAAGCGCACCGGCCGGCAACCGTGCTGGCAGGGCGGCCTCGACGCGCTGCCGCGCGGCGGCGGCGCGTTGCGGCTGCTGGCGGGCGACTTCAACGCCACGCTCGACCACCTGCCGATGCGTGAGCTGCTGGCGTCCGGCTACCGGGACGCGGCCGACGTCATGGGGCACGGGTTCACGGCGACCTGGCCGCAGGCGCTGGGCCGTACGTTTCGGCTGCCCGGCGTGGCGATCGACCACGTGCTGGCGGACTCGCGGATGGCGGTGCGGGACTTCCGCGTGCTGGACCTGCGGCACACCGATCACCGGCCGGTGTTCGCCGAGGTCAGACTCCCGTGAGAGGGGACCGCGACGGCGCTTCGCTCTGCCGATGCCCTCATCGGCTGTCCGGGTGCACCATGAGAAGCACAGCGTGGTTGTGCGCGGAGTGACCTAATGTCGTCTGCCAGGTCGGGCTGGCACAGAACGCCGTGGCCGCCGCACTGGACGCCCCCGGCGCGGATGCCGACGTCGCCGCCGCTCGTGTCCGCCAGCGAATCGGTCGAACGCCTCGCCGGCCTCCGCGACCGCTTCCGCCGGGCCCTTCCCTGCTGACGCACCCGTGCCGTACGGCCGAAAACCGTTTGCCACCCGTCGCGGGCTCCGGAAACGTGGTGCCCATGATCTCCTGACGGACGGCACCCCCACGCCGAGATCCATCGGCGCCCGAGCGCGCCCTGATGCCGCCAGCCCCCACCCTGTTCAGCGAAGAGAGCGTCCTTGTCCCAGCGACACCCCCACCAGCAGTCCTCCCCGCCGCCGACCTCGGCCACGGGGCCGGCCACCGTCACCGTGTTCGCCTCCCCCGCGAGCTGGATCGAGTCCGAGGCCCTCGCGCAGTGCCACCAGGTGGCCGCCCTGGACGGCATGACGCACGTCGCCGCCATGCCCGACCTGCACCCCGGCAAGGGCGCCCCCATCGGCGCCGCCATGGCGTCGACCACGCTGTACCCGTTCCTGGTCGGATCCGACATCGGCTGCGGCATCGCCGTGTTCCCCATCAAGCTCAAGCGCGCCGACCCCGAGAAACTCGCCGCCCGCTTCCCCGACCTCGATCAGGCGCTGGACCCCGAGCGGGACGCCGACGACCCGGTGTGGGCCGTGCTGAAGGGCGACATTCCCGCCGGTCACGTCGACAGCCTCGGGACGGTCGGCCGGGGCAACCACTTCGTCGAACTGGCCCGGATCGGCACCGTCCTCGAGCCCGACCACGCGAGCCGTCTCGGACTCGCCGCCGGCGACCTGGTCCTCATCGTCCACAGCGGCTCCCGAGGGCTGGGCGAACGAATCCTGCGCGCGCACACCGAGGTCCACGGCGCGGGCCCCGCCCCTGATCCCGGCGCCTACCTGGCGATGCACGACGACGCCGTACGCTGGGGGTCGCTCAACCGGCGGCTGATGGCCGCCCGGGTCGCCCACGCGCTGGGGGCCGAGCCCACCGAGCCGATCGTCGACCAGTGCCACAACCTGGTCGAGCTCCGCGACGGGATCTACCTGCACCGCAAGGGCGCGGCGCCCGGCGACGGCCGCGACGTGCTCATCGCCGGCACCAGGGGCACCCCTTCCTACCTCGTGGCCGCGCACGCCGGGCCGGACGCCGGCCATTCCGTGGCGCACGGCGCCGGCCGCAAGATGTCACGCGCGGACGCCCTGCGCCGGGGCCGGGCCAAGCACACGGTCGAGGAACTGCGCCGCACACCGGTGGGGTCGCTGGTGGTGTGCGGCGACCGCCAACTGCTCTTCGAAGAGGCGCCGACGGCCTACAAACGCATCGAGCAAGTGATCGCCGACCTCGTCGACCACGACCTGGCCACGCCGGTGGCCACCACCATCCCCCTGGTCACCTACAAGACCGCCGACCTCGGGTCCGCGCCCCGGAAAGGCCACCGCGACCACCGCGACCAGCGCCGCAGGCGAGGCCGGCAGTGACCGTCGACCTGCTCCTGTCGGCCGGGCGCGGCCCGCAGGAGTGCGCCTGGGCGCTGGCCCAGCTGCTGCGCCGCCTCGAAGCCGACGCCGCCCGGCGACATCTGCGCACCAGCCGGGCCCAGACCGTTGCCGGTGACCGGCCCGGCACCTACCGGTCGGTCCTCGTCCGCATCACAGGAGCCGGCGCCGAGGCGTTCGCCGCCTCGTGGACCGGAACCCTGTGCTGGCAGGCCCCCAGCCCCTACCGCTCCAACACCGGACGGAAGAACTGGTACGTCATCGCCCAGCCGTGCCAGGTCGACACCCCCCGCACGACGTTCGCGGAGGCGGACGTCGACATCGTCGCCTGCCGCACCGGCGGCCCCGGCGGCCAGCACCGCAACAAGGCCAGCACCGCGGTACGTGCGACCCATCGGCCCTCCGGGATCGTCGTCGTGGTCGACACCGAACGACAGTTCAGCCTCAACCGCCGCATCGCCCTGCGGCTGCTGCGGCAGCGGATCGAGGACGGCGACCAGGCGGCGGAGCGCGCCGTCACCGCCTCCCGCCGGCGCATCCACGACGAGCTCGTACGCGGCGACCCCACCCGCGTCGAACGCCCGGACCAGCCGGAGCGGGACCCGGCCCCGCGGGAGCGGACGCGCCGGCCCCGACGACTCACCTGACGGGGTCCTCTCACGCGCTCCCGCGAGAGGAACCCGCTCCGGGACCCAGCGGGGGAAGCCCCGCCGGAGCACCCCGCCGGATCAGCCGGGTCAGGCCCCCGGTGTCGACGTGCCGCTCGACCAGGTCGCCGAGCGCGTCCAGCCGGGCCTCGCGGAGCGCGGCGAACGAGGTGCCCGGCACCGGCGTGAAGGCCCGTCCGGCCCTCGCCGCCACCTCCACGAGAAACGCCCTGCGAAAGTCGTCGTTCTCCAGGGCGCCGTGCCAGGTCGTCCCCCACACGGCTCCCAGACGACAGCCGTCGAGAAAGGGCTCCGCCCCGTCGCCACCCGAGCCGCCCTCACCGGCCGGCCCGTGTCCGGGCCAGTCGACGGTCACGGACCCGTGGTGGATCTCGTAGCCGGCCACGCGGCAGCCGTACGCCTCCCCCACCGGACGCCCCAGCCGCTTGTCCGCCGCGAACTCCACGAACGCGGGCAACAACCCCAGCCCCTCCACCACGCCGGCGCCCGACTCGACGTTGTCCCTGATCGTCCTGGCCAGCATCTGGTAGCCGCCGCAGATGCCCAGCACCGGCCCGCCCCGAGCCGCCCGCTCCCGTACGGCCCGAGCCAGGCCCGTCGACCTGAGCCACGTCAGATCGGCGACCGTGGCCCGCGAGCCGGGGATGACCACCAGGTCGGCGTCGTCCAGCTCCGCGGCCGAGGTGACGAACCGCACGATCACCCCCGGCTCGGCCGCCAGCGCGTCCATGTCGGTGAAGTTCGAGATCCGCGGCAGCCTGACGACCGCGACCCGCAGGCTCGGCCCGCCCGCCGCCGGCACCTGCGCCGGGCGGCCGTCCAGCGCGAGCGAGTCCTCCACATCCATCCAGAGCCCATCGAGCCACGGCAACACGCCGTAGACCTCCCGGCCCGTCAGCGCGCGCAGCATGTCGAGCCCCGGTTCCAGCAGCTCACGCGCACCCCGGAACTTGTTCACCACGAAACCGGCGACGAGCGCCTGGTCGGCCGCGTCCAGCAGGGCGAGCGTGCCGTACATCGAGGCGAAGACACCGCCGCGGTCGATGTCGCCGACGACGATCACCGGCAGCCCGGCGGCCTGCGCCAGGCCCATGTTGGCGATGTCACCCGCGCGCAGGTTGATCTCCGCCGGGCTGCCCGCGCCCTCGCAGATCACCACGTCGTACTGTGATCGCAACCGCTCAAGCGCCTCCACCGCGACGGCACGCAAGCGGTCCCTGAGCGCGCCGTACTCCATGGCGTCCACGTCGGCCGTCGGACGGCCCATGACGACGACCTGGCTCCGCCGGTCACTGCCCGGTTTGAGAAGAATCGGGTTCATGTCGGCGGTCGGCCGCAGCCCGCAGGCCGCCGCCTGCACCACCTGCGCGCGGCCGATCTCGGCGCCATCGGCCGTCACGAACGAGTTGAGCGACATGTTCTGCGCCTTGAACGGCGCCACCCGCACGCCCTGCCTGGCCAGCCACCTGCAGATGCCCGCCGTCACGACGCTCTTGCCCGCGTCCGACGTGGTCCCCGCGACCAGCAACGCCCCCCGCACCGATGTCCTCCCGCATCCCCAAAAGATGCCCACCCTACCGGGGCAGGCAGGCGTACGGCTCGGCCCTGCCACGCTGGTCGCCCGCGTCAGGGCGACGTGGCACGATGGCGCGTATGGGCCTTGGGCGTCTGGAGGCGCGACGGTTGCGCGACATCGCCGTGATCCGCCGTGTCCGGGACCGGATCGATCGTGACTACGCCAAGCCGCTGAGCCTCGACACGCTGGCCCGTGCGGCGCACATGTCGGTCGGGCACCTGAGCCGGGAGTTCCGCCGCGTCTACGGCGAGTCCCCGTACTCCTATCTGATGACCCGGCGGATCGAACGGGCGATGACGCTGCTGCGCCGCGGAGACCTCAGCGTCACGGACGTGTGTTTCGCAGTGGGCTTCTCCTCGCTGGGCACGTTCAGCACGAGGTTCACCGAGCTGGTCGGCGTGCCGCCGAGCCTCTACCGGCGTGACCACTCCCAGGCCGCGGCGGGCATTCCGCCGTGCCTGAGCAAGCAGGTGACCAGACCGGTCAAGAATCGAGAAGCCCGCGACCGCTAGTCACGCCTACCGTGTCGGGCGTGAACATCACCATTCATCACGCCTTCCTCCCGCACACCGACCCCGAGGCCGCTCTCGGCTTCTACCGCGACATGCTCGGCTTCGAGGTCCGGGCCGACAACGGCTACGAAGACATGCGGTGGATCACCGTCGGACCGGCCGGCCAGCCCGGCACCTCGATCGTGCTGCACCCGCCGGCGGCCGATCCGGGCGTCACCGACGCCGAGCGCCGCACCATCGTGGAACTCATCACCAAGGGCGCCTACACCGCCATCACGCTGGCCACCCACGACCTCGACGGGCTCTTCGACCGCCTCCAGGCCGCAGGCGCCGAGGTCGTCCAGGAGCCCATCGACCAGGACTACGGCATCCGCGACTGCGCCTTTCGCGACCCCGCCGGCAACCTCGTCCGCATCACCGGCTCACCCGGCTGAGCCGGTCACTCCCACCGCCAGACCGACCGGCCCCCGACAGCACGAAGGAATCACCCCGATGGCGCTCGCTCTCGACATCATCACGATCGGCGTACCGCAGGTGGAAGCCGCACGCGCCTTCTACACCTCCGCCTTCTCGGCCACGGCCACCGACGACGACCACACCGCCCGCCTGAACCTCCACGGCACCGGACGGCTCGCCCTGCGCCAGATCGGCGCACTCGCCGCCGACTCCGCCGCGAACCCGGCGACCTCGGGCTTCCGCGGCTACGTCCTGTCCTGCATCGTCAGCCGGCCCGCCGAGGTCAGGGCCCTCCTCGAGGCCGCCACCGCCAACGGCGCGACGGTCGTCAAGCCCGCGAAGAAGGCGCTCTTCGGCGAGTTCGTCGCCGTCTACCAGGCGCCGGACGGAGCCGTCTGGAAGCTGGCCGCCGCCTCCAGCAAGGACACGGATCTCGCCCCCGACCCTCCCAAGCCGACCGAGACCGCGCTTTTCCTCGGCGTCGCCAAGCCGAAGGCGTCCAAGGCGTTCTACGAGACGCTGGGCATGAACGTCGACCGCGACTACGGCGACAAGTTCATCGACTTCACCATCGCCGACGGCGTGTGCCGGCTGGGCCTGCTGCCCCGCAAGGCCCTCGCCAAGGACGCCGGCGTCGACGAGCACGGCGACGGCTTCTCCGCGCTCGTCCTCACGCACACCGCCGCCACCCGTGACGACGTCGACGCTCTTCTCGCCGCCGCGGACTCCGCCGGCGGCCGGGTCACCGCCCCGGCGGCCCAGACCGGCCAGGGCGACTACGCCGGGCACTTCACCGACCCCGACGGCCACCACTGGCGCATCACCACACCCGCCTGAGCCGGCGCCCCCCAGGGTGAGGGCCGGCGCGCGCGGCGCTGGAACGCCCGCCTCCCGGCCGCCGTCACAGCGCTAAGCAGGCCCACCTCCCATGGCGGCGGCGCCGGCCTTGATCGCCGCGCGGATGCGCACGTAGGTGCCACAGCGGCAGATGTTGCGCAGGCCGTCGAGATCGGCGTCGGTGATCGCGCGGCCTTCGGCGGCGGCCCGGCGCACCAGCGCCACCGCCGCCATGATCTGGCCGGGCTGACAGTAGCCGCACTGCGCGACATCATGGTCGAGCCAGGCCTGCTGCATCGGATGCAGATCCCTGCCGACCGTGGCCGGCAGCCCTTCGATGGTGGTGACCTCGTCCCCCGGCTGAAGATCTTCGACGGGGATCGCGCACGGGTTGACCGCTTTGCCGTTGAGATGGCTGGTGCACGCCTTGCAGACGTTGATGCCGCAGCCGTACTTCGGCCCCGTGATGCCGAGGATGTCGCGCAGGACCCACAGCAGCCGCACGTCGCCGGCGACGTCGACGGTGACCTGCTCGCCGTTGACGCGGAAGGTGAACTCAGGCACTCGCAACTCCTTGCTCAGCGGGCGTGGTCCAGGCCGTCGGTGGGGGACGGCGGCACGGGCGGGATGGTCGGCTTGGGGGTGAAGGAGAGCGTGCCGTGGTTGATCGGGAAGCTGGTGGGCATCGTCCCGACCGCGCGGCCGTACGCGCACGCGACCGCGGCCATCGACGCGGCGACGCCCAGCTCGCCGGCGCCGCCGGGCGTCTCCGACGTGCTCGGCATGACGATCACCCGGAGTTCGGGCGGCGTGTTCCACTGCCTGGTGTAGAAGTAGTTGTCCCAGCTCGCCTCCAGGAAGTGGCCATCGCGCAAGTGCAGGCTGGAGGTCAGGGCCAGCGCGATGCCGTCCATGACGCCGCCCATCATCTGCGCCTCCAGCCCACGCGGGTTGACGGCCAGACCCACGTCCACCACGAAGACGACCTTGGTGACACGGGGCCCGCTCACACCCTCACGAACGGGCCGGTTGACGGTCTCCGGCCGGCAGTCGATCTCCACCAGCGCGGCACTCACCCCCTTGTACTCGGCGTGGAACGCGATGCCCTGCGCGGTACCGGCCGGCATCGCCCGCCCCCAGCCGCCCGCTTCGGCCGCCTTCGCCAGGACCGCCCGGGAACGGTCGTCGCGCAGGAACGCATGCCGGAACCGGTAGGGATCCTTGCCCATCCTGGCGGCGAGCTGATCCACGATCAGCTCCCGGGCGCAGGTGACGTCGGGCGAGTAGACATTGCGCATGCTGCCGGTGTTGAAACTCTTGTCCGTCTCGCTGAGCAGCTGGCTACTGGCGCCGAAATCGTAGGACATCACCTGACTGAGATGGAAGAACGTCTGCGAGAAACCGATGTCGCCCACCGGAAGCCGCGCGGCCATCGCGGTGATGATCTCGCCCAGCCCGTGACCCAGATCGGTGGAGACGCTGGTGTGCCGCTGCTTGTAACTCAACACGGTGTCACCGAGGTAGGCGACCCGCACCCGCGAGGTGGCCATGGGGTGAGTGCGGCCCTGCCGCGCGTCGTCGGCGCGATGCCACATGAGCTTGACCGGCTTACCGACCTTCTGCGACACCTCGGCCGCCTCCAGCGCGGCGTCGAAGAACAGCTTGCGCCCGAACGAACCGCCGCCTTCGACGACGTGCACGGTGACCCTGCCGGTCGGCAGGTTCAGCTTGGCGGCGATCGCCTGCTGGGCGACGATGGGCGATTTCAGCGCCGACCAGATCTCGGCACGGTCGGCCCGTACGTCGGCGATCGCGCAGTTGGGCTCCAGCGCGCTGTTGCTGCGGAAGTAGAAGGTGAACTTGCCCTCCACGATCGGCGTCGGCGGCCTGAGGCCGAGCGGCAGCTCCGCGGCCTCCAGCTGCCGCAGCACGCTGTCGTCGGACTTCCCCGCCGCCGTGCCGGCCCTCCAGGTGACCTTCAGGGCGCGTACGGCGTCGACGCACTGGCCGAAGGTCTCGGCGCGCACCGCCACCCCGGTGGAGATCACCACGACATCGGTGACGCCCGGCAGGGCGCGGACCTCGGCGAGGTTGGCCACCGAACCGACCTTGCCGTTGATGGTCGGCGGACGGCACACCATCGTCGGCTTCGCGCCCGGGACGTCGAGGTCCATGGCGAACTTCTTGCGCCCGGTCACCGCGTCCAGAGCGTCGACCCGGCTGTGCGGCCTGCCGATGACGGTGAAGTCCCGGCGAGGCGTGAGCTCCACCGACACCTGCCGGGTCCGGGCACTCGCGGCCTTCTCGGCGAGCGCGCCGATGCCGACGCCCCGGCCGGAGCGATCGGTGACCACACCCGCCTTCAGCGTCAGATCGCCGACCGCCGAACCCAGTTCGGCCGCCGCGGCCTCCAGTAGCCGAAGCCGGGCGACGGCGGCGGCCACCCGAATCGGGGTGTACGTCGCGAAAGTCGTGTTCGACCCGCCGGTGAGCTGGTTGAACACCAGCTCAGGCCGGGCATCGGCCAGCGTCACCCGCACCCGGTCCAGCGGCACGGCCATCTCCTCGGCGATCAGCATGGCCGTCGACGTGGTGATGCCCTGCCCCACCTCGGCCCGCGGCAACGCGAACGACACCGTGCCGTCCGGCCTGACCTCCACCGAGATGAGACCCGAGGTGGGCAGCGCCGCCGCCGTCATCAGATCGTTGAGATCGAGCAGTTGAGTGAGTTCCGGCGAAGGCAACGGGGCGACGGCCGCCGAGGTCGCGGGAACCAGCTCGGCGGCGGCCACCAGAGTCGGAGCCGCCAGCACGTACCCGAGGAACCGCCGCCGCCCGATGGCCTCGTCGAGCCCGCCGCCGTTCGATCCCGTCATGAGCCGGGACGGTTCGTCGTCGGGATTTCGATCTTGGTCTCCTTGCCCTTGGTGAGAAAGAACAGGATGTACTGCCGCACGGCCTCGTCGATCACCCAGGCGACACTGGGCACCAACGGCAGCGGAATGAGCCCCTCGCGGAACTTCACCAGTTTCGGCCAGGCGGAACTGATCAGCGGCCCCCACACCGGCTCACGCCTGATGCCGTCCCAGTCGGCCACCTGGTCACCGACCAGATAACGAGCCAGGGCATTGCACAGCGGACGGCTGATGCTGCCCGGACTGGTCTGCTCGGCCAGCTGACCCAGCAGAATATCGGTCAGCTCCACACCCTCGGGCGTCGGGCCCATGTTACGAGGCAGGATCTGGTCCGACTGGGCGTTGGCCGCGGCCCAGGTGGACGGGATGTACTCGTCCTTGATGCCGAGCATGTGCGCGGTCACCTGCCACACGTGCAGATACGCCTCGGAGTCCGCGGAACTGATCGGCACCTGCCATTCGAGCATCTTGCGCATGGCGAAGGTCGGCAGGGTATGCCAGGTGACCAGCATGTCCTCCTGGCTGATCGGAATGTCCCCGCCCCAGTGAGGAGACTGCTGCAGCAGATGCCGCACCGCCGCGTGCACCAGCCGGGTCTTCACGGACTCGACCACACAGGAGCCCTCGGGCCGGTAGGCGTTGAGGGCTCCGACGGCGAATCCCAGAATGCTGGTCTTGGCGACGCGATCCTCCATGTCCGCGCCCCCCTTGGAGTAGTAGACCGCGCGGGCCTCCTTGGGGATGGCGGTGCTCAGCATGCCGCCGCCCACTCCGTTGAGCAGGTTGAGGTACAGCCCTCTGGACTTGTTGAACTGGGCGGCGGTGTTCAGCTTGCCCTGATCGGCCCACGACGGCAGCTGCCGCGCCTTCTCCATGAAGGCCCGCAGATCGGCCGGCAGCCCGTCGGGTAAGGGCTGATCGTTGCGGTTCCAGTCCCACAGCAGCCGGTTGACCTCGGGCACGGCACCGCGATCGATCAGCGAGGCGACCAGCGCGTCGGCCTCCTCGTCCCACACCCACCGCGGATCGGTCCCGGCGCCGGAGCCGGCGATCGAACCGCTCGGCGCCCAGGTCCACGCCTTCAGGGCCTCCGCCGGGGACGCCATCCCCAGCGCCCCGAGCGCCCCCAAGGCGCCACCCGAGATCAGCATCCTGCGTCTGCTCAGCTCCGCCATGCCGTGAGCTCCTTTCCCCAACGTGGTGACATACCGCTACGAGCGTGGATCTGTACATCTGGACAAAGACATCGACGCTTTCCGTACACACCTCTCCAACGGAGAAGCGTGGCGCCGAAGAACTCGGCCCGGAAACGAGGATTCCGGGCCGAGCATTCAGACCGCCGCATTCAGGAGGGGCGGTTGGTGTCCGGGATCTCGATGCTGATCGGCCGCGCCTCGGACAGGAAGAGCAGCGCCGCCTTACGAAGGAACTCGTCGAAGAGCCAGTAGGCCTCCGGCGCCAGCGGGAAGGGAAGCAGCCCTTCGCGGACGGCGATGAAGGGCCCCCAGGACAGCCTGAGCAACGGGTCCCAGATGGGCTCCCTGCCGATCTTCAGCCATCCGGCGATCTGGTCACCGAGCAGGAAGCGCGTGAACGCGCCGAGAATGGGCTTGCTGAGGATGCCAGCGTCGACGGAGGCACCGAGGTTGAGGAGGATGTCGGCCAGCTTGATGCCTTCGGGCGTCGGAGCGAGCACCGGCTTCAGGACCTGGTCGGCCTGGGCGTTGGCCTCGGCCCACGACGCCGGGAGGTACTCGTCCTTGATGCCCAGCATGTGCCCGCCCAGCTGCCACGAGTGCAGGAACGCCGCGGACTCGGCGGCGGGAATGGGCACCTTCCACGCGTTCAGCTTCTGCATGACGGTCGTGGGCAGGCTGTGCCAGGTGACCATCATGTCCCGCTGACTGATCGGGATCTCTTCGTCGGCGACGTTCGGCCAGTACGGCGACTGCGGCAGCAGGTGTCGCACCGCCGCATGCACCAGACGGGTCTTGACACAGGTCACGATCATTTCGCCGTCAGCCGCGAAGGCGTTCCGGGTGCCGATGTCGTACCCGAGCTTGGCGGTCTTGGAGATGCGGTCCTTCATGTCCGCGCCGCCCTGGGAGTAGTAGACCGCGCGCGCCTCCTTCGGGATGACGGTGCTCATCATGCCGCTCGCCAGCCCGTACAACACGCCGAGGTAGAGCCCGCGCTTCTCGTTGAACCGGAACGCGGTCGCGAGCTTGCCGTGGTCGGCCCATGACGGCAGCTGGCGGGCCTGCTCCATGAAGTCGCGCAGGTCGGCCGGCAGTCCGTCCGGTAACGGCTGGCCGTTCTTGGTCCAGGTCCGTAACAGTTGGTTGACCCTGGGCACGTCGCCTCGGTCGAGCAGCGAGGCGACCAGCGGGTCGGCTTGCTCGTCCCACACCCACCGCGGATCGGTGCCCGTCCCCGCGCCCGCCACCGAGCCTTGGGCCGACCACGTCCAGGGCGGGAGCGCGTGCGCCGGCGTCGCGACGCTCAGCGCACCAAGTGCGCCCAACGCCCCGCCCGCCTTCAGCACGTTGCGCCTGCTGAGTTTGTCCATCCCTTCGTTCCTCCTCGTCGGAGCCGCGACACAACCGCCTGATACGATGAAACAAGGAACGATTCCGCGTATCATCGTTCATGACAGCACACTGTGAGACGCATCACAAGAGCGCGAAGTGGACTGTTGCGGATTGAGTCAGAATCAAAGACAGGAGGTGATCGTGGAATCTGCGCTGTCCGGGCTCATGGCACCGCCAGACTCAGAGTCGTTGCTGGAGCGCGCCTACTCTGATGCCGTCGAACGCGTCGACGACACGGACGAAACACGGGCCCGCATCCTCGACGCGGCCTACGACCAGTTCTGCCGGATGGGCATCCGCCGATCCACGATGGAAGACGTGGCCCGCCACGCGAAGGTCTCGAGGATCACGGTCTACCGCCGGTTCGCGACCAAGGACGTGCTGGTCGAACACGTGGTACGCCGAGAGTTCCGCCGCTACTTCGACCAGTTCCTCATCGACATCGAGCAGGCCGACACCGCCGCCGACCGAGTGATCCTGGGCTTCGTCAGCTCGCTGCGCGCCATCCGGAACAACCCACTGATCGGCGGCCTGATCGCCGCCGAACCCGACCTGCTGGTGCCCTCCATGACCAGCGACGGAGGCCGGACCCTCGCCACCGTGCGACAGTTCGTCGCAGGCCAGCTCCGCAGAGAGCAACACGCCGGCCACGTGTCAGGCGACCTCGACACCGACCTCGTGGCCGAACTGATGGTCCGAGTCTCCGCCTCCTTCCTGGCCATCCCGAGTCTCATCATCGACCTCGACGACGACGACCAACTCGCCGCGGTGGCCCGGCAGTTCCTCGTCCCCATGCTGCGGCCGACCGGCTCCCCCGGCTGATCACTCCGCCACCAGATCGTCCGGCGTCGATCGGGCAAGGTCGGCCAGGGTGGCCAAGGCCCACGACAAGACCTCCGGAGAAGGCGAGGCAAGAGCGAGACGGATCGCGTTCGGAGCACTGTTGCGGCCAACCGCGAAAGCCGCCGCAGGAGTCACCGCGATGTCATGCCGCGCGGCGGCCGCCACGAACGTGTCGGCCCGCCACGGCGACGGAAGCTCCCACCAGCAGTAATAAGAACGCGGGTCGCTGCGGATCGCGAAACCCTCCAGGTGACGAGCGGCTATCTCCTGACGCAGAGCCGCATCCCGCCGCTTGGCCCGGGCCACCGACCGCACGGTGTCATCGGTCAACCACCGAGTCGCCGCCTCCAGCGCGAACCGCATCGGCGTCCACCCACCCGACCGCAACGCCGCCCCCACCCCCGCCACAACGGAGCCAGGCATGACGGCGAAGCCAAGCGACAACCCCGGCGCCAGACGCTTCGAAAGACTGTCGACCAGGACCGTGCGCTCAGCCGCAAAAGCAGCCAAAGGCGGCAAATCCTCACGAAGAAAAGACCAGACGGCATCCTCGATCGCAAACACATCCAAACGCGCCAGAACACCCGCCAACTCAGCCCTGCGCTCCACCGGCATACTGACCGAAAGCGGATTGTGCATCGTCGGCTGCACATAGACCGCCCTCAGCGACGCCCTACGCGCGGCGACCTCGACAGCCGCAGGATCCAGACCAGCCGCATCGACCCGCAGCGGAACCAGCGTGACCCCGATCCGGCCCGCGATCCCCTTCAGCACCGGATAAGTGAGCGCCTCCACCCCGAGCCGCGCACCCGGAGGCACCAACGCGGCGATCGCCGCCGCGACCGCCTGACGACCATTGCCCGCGAACAACAACCGCTCCGGATCCGGACGCCACTCCCCACGCGCGAGCAGATCGGCGACGATGCCCCGCGCCAGCGGAGTGCCCGCCGCCCCCACCGGCCGCATCACGGACTCCAGCACATCCGCACGCAGCAACGGACCGATGCCATCGGCGAGCAGCGTCGACTGCCCAGGCACCACCGGATAGTTGAGCTCAAGATCGACCCTGCTGCCCACAGGCTCGACCAGCGCCAACCCCGGCCGCGGAGCGGCGGCCCGCACGAAAGTGCCGCGCCCGACCTCCCCCACGACCAGGCCACGGCGAGCCAGCTCACCGTAGACGCGGGCGGCGGTGGAGCTGGCGATGCCATGCCGCCGCGCGAAGACCCGCTGTGGAGGCAACCGGTCCCCCGGCCGCAGCCTCCCCGCCCCGATCTCCGCGGCGACAGAATCGGCAACCCGACGATAATCCTCCACATCCGCCATCCAAACACGACATTGCTCCGAGTACAATTCCAAATATTGTACTGAGATTGCCCCATCGATAGCTTTTTCACATGATTGAACAGAGCGCGGTGCTCGGCGTCGTGTCCGTGGCGCTCGGAATGGTGCTGTCGCCAGGGCCGAACATGATGTACCTCGTGTCCCGGAGCACAAGTCAGGGACGGCGAGCCGGGATCATTTCGCTGGGCGGGGTCGCGGCGGGCTTCATCGTCTACCTGGTGGGGGCCAACCTCGGCCTGGCGGTGTTGTTCGCCGCGGTCCCCGAACTTCTGACCGCCATCCGGATCGCCGGAGCCCTCTATCTCCTGTGGCTGGCCTGGAAGACGCTCAAGCCCGGCGGGGCATCCGTCTTCGCGACACAGGACGTGCCGCCCGACCCTCCACTACGGCTCTTCCTCATGGGCCTGATGACCAACCTGCTCAACCCGAAGATCGCACTCCTGTACGTCGCGATCATCCCGCAGTTCATCGACCTCGACCGGGGAAACACCCTCCTGCAGGGCATCGCCCTCGGCGGCATCCAGATCGCGGTCGCCCTCCTGGTCAACCTCTCGATCGTGCTGGCCGCCGGCGGCATCGCCGGCTTCCTGTCGGCCCACCCCTCCTGGCTGCGCACCCAACGCCTCACCATGGGCTCACTCCTCGCCGTCCTCGCCCTGACGCTGGCCTTCACCTGAGCACGGCTCGCAGCCTGCGAGGCTCCGGGCGATCTCACTGACCCCGTCGGCCGATCAGCTCAAGACGCCGGCCATCCTTGTCGATGCTTGGTTTTTGGATTGACCGATGGGGATTCTGCCAAAGTCGACGCCCTTTACAAAGTATAATAGTAACAAGCACCGACGAACACAGAAATGCCGCAGGCGAAGTCCGCCTGCGGCACGGGTCTACGTCCTACCTCTGATCCAGCTCACGGCAATTCGGGTGACAGCGCCCAGGCCGGCAAGCCATGCGCCTTGACACGTCGCGCGAGCCCTAGTGGGCGGCCTCGTACTTCTCCACCACCGTGGAGGCGATGCGCCCTCGCTCGCTCACCGGCAGGCCGTGCGTCTTGGCCCACTGCCGGATTTCGGCGGACTTCTCCCGGCTCATGGTACGAGCACTGCCACCGGCTCCGCGCCGCCCTCGGCCGGTCCGCTCAGTCCGGACCGCGCGAGCCTTGGTGATGAAGGGCGACAGAGCCTTACGCAGGGCTTCTTCGTTCTTCTCCCCCAGGTCGATCTCGTAGGCGACGCCGTCGAGACCGAACTTGACGATGTTCTCGGACTCCATCGGGGTCCCGTCGAGGTCGTCAATGAAAATCTCTTGAATCTGCTTGGCCATGCTGGGCACTCCATGCTCGATAGGAATGTTGGCTACTGTAGCGGTCTTCAGTAGAGCAAGAGCAGCCTAGAGCCTTTGTGCCCAAGCAACGAAGTCACCGAACTGTCGTCGCGTGAAGTCATTCATCACACTCCCCTGACCGGGAACCCGCGGCCCGCCGCCAACCGTGTCGATCCGCGAACACGCGAAGCCCTTCCCCGAACTCCCCCCTTCACGCGCCCACACGAGCACCTTGGTTATGACTCCACCCCTCTCACCTGGCGTTGACCAGCGGTGGTAAACCACAAGCTCGCCCGGAGCCGGGTGCGCCCCGACCTCCGGGTCCGTCCTGACCGTTTCAGTTCGCCGCCGCGGTCAGGACGGATGGGCCACGGCCGCGAGAGCTCTGGATGTCCGCACTTCCTGGTCCGTCAGCGGTCCTCGTCGCCGGGTCGCCGCGGACGGCGATATCCCGTCCGCGGCTCATCCTGATGAGGTTCCCGCTGTCAAAGTCGAATTCAAACGATTTGCCGCAGCGGCGGCGAGGTGCGGCGGCAAGCCCCGCAACCCGATGAGCGCATCTGGTAACTCAGCGGAAATCGGCAGAGTCACAGGGGGCGGCGGGCGAGGGGCAGTCTGGTCCGGGTGATCAGCGCCGCCAGCGTCGCCAGAACGGGCAGCCCGACCACCACGGCGATCACGAAGAGCCACGGTATGGCGATCGTGATGGGACCTCCGGCGCCGCGCGTCGTCATCGGCCGGCTCAGCGCCACCCCCGTCACCGTGCCCGCGACCAGCCCCATCAGCGCGCCGAGCCCCGAGATGTAGAGAGCCTGACCGGCCACGACCATGCGCAGCGTCCAGGGCGGGGCGCCGATGGCCATCATGGTCGCCCGCTCAGGCAGCATGTCGGCGGCCGCCAGGCGAGTGGCGGCCAGTGTCCCGCCGACGACGAGGACGAGAGCGCCGCCGAGCCAGCCCCACAGGCCCGGCTCGGGCAGGGTGCTGTAGCCGTCCTCGAAGGCGACCGTGACCTTGGGAGTCACCTTGGTGAGATCGCGCCCCAACCGCGAGTCGGCCGGCGGCCGGTGCATGGCGTAGAGCTGGCGCTCAGCCGTGGAGAAACCGGCCTGCTTGACCAGGGCGCGCGGCAGCAGGGCACCCCCCTGGTACTCGTCGGCGGGTGTGGCCGCCACCGCGGGCACGTCGAGCGTGCGCGGAGGGCCGGACGTGGAGCTCGCCCGCAGCGTCAGCTTTCCGTCCCGCACCGCGGCCGCGTCGAACACCACGGCCTTGCCACTCGCCAGCGCCGCCGCCGCCCGCGGGTCGTGGCGCCCCTGCAGGAGCCTGAGCAGATCCTGGTCACCGATGGCCACCGTGCGGCGCGTCCGGATCCCGTTCCATCGCACCGTGTACCGCAGCGCGTACCGGCGGCCCTGGGCGTCCTTCGCGTGATAACCGGCGGCCAGCGGCACGCCCGGCAGCAGGCGGGCCGCTTCGGCGCGCAGCCTGCCCCAGGACGCGTCGCCGACATTGCCGCCCCAGATCGCCAGCATGCCGGCCGGGCGCGCCGAGGTGTAGGCGTTGCGCCCGTGCACGTATTCGCTGTGGGTGCCGATGCCCACCGCGACGACCGTGGCCGTGACCGCCATGACGGCCGCCACGGCGCTCGCCGTCCGGGTTCGGTGACGGACCGCGTCGCGTACGGACACCCGCAGCGGGAGCCGCAACCACCCGGCCGGCCGTCCGGTGAGACGGACCAGCCACGGCGTCAGCACCACCAGCCCGAGCAGGACCAGCACCGCGGAGGCGAGCACCCACACCGAGTCCGGCCGGCGCCACGCCACCACGGTCGCCACCAGCCCGACCAGCACCAGCGCGGCCCCCACCAGGGGCCAGCCCCGCCGACCGGCTACCGCGGGCGCGCGGCCGGCCAGCACGGTCGCGGTGTCCTGCCGAGCCGCCTGTACGGCGGGCACCAACGCCGCCACGAGCCCGGCGAGCAGGCCCAGCGCCGCGACCGCCAGAACAGGTGTCCACGGCACTCCCGGCGAACCGACCTGCCCTCCCCAGCGCGCCACGACAGGCGCGCCCAGCACCCCGGCCCCGATGCCCAGCACCGTCGCCATGACGGTGGCCATGCCGCCGAGGACCAGTCCGTCGGTCAGCACGATCGTCCGCAGGTGCCCCGCCGAGCCGCCCTGCGCCGCGATCTCGGCCAGTTCCCGGCGCCTTCTCCGGAGCCCGACCGCGAAGGCGGGCCCGGCCAGCAGCACGATCTCCAGCACCACCATGATCACCATGATGCCGATGCCGACCTTCTGCCGGATGTCGAAGGGACGAACCTCGAAACGCGACGAGTCCATGATCGTGGCGCGGGAGGTGACGTGCAGACCGGCCTTGTTCAGCCTGGGCACGTCGGTCCAGGACACGGGTTTCGCGGTGTCGGCGAGCCAGCCGGTGCCGTACCCGTGCGGAGACCAGAATTCGTCCGACGGCGTCAACGGGAGGTCCAGGCCCACGACCTGCCGAAGCGACGGCCGGTGCGGGTGCTCGACCACGCCCACGACCGTCATCGGCGCCGCGCCGGAGGGCCGCAGGAGGTCGCCGGGCCGCAGGCCGAACGCGGGTGTCACCGCGACCTCACCGGCGGCGGGAAGCCTGCCCTCGCTCAGCGTCAGCATTCCCCTGGTAAGGGGGTCGCGCAGGTCGGTCTCCAGCGCGTCGGCCCGCTCGGTGCCCAGCCGGAGCTCGCCGGTGTTGAAGGGGATCAGCCGGGCGCCCGGTCCGAGCAGCGCCACCACCTCGGCGGCGCCGAGCCTGGGCTCGGCCGCCCCGTCGACGTTCGTGCCCCAGCTGCTCCCGCCGCCCGGCTGCTGCTGGAGCTCCGTACCCTCGGGTGCCTGCACGAGGCGGGCGTCGGCCGCGCCGAGCTCGGCCACCAGTCCTTCCCGCGGAGTGACGGTCATGGTCTCGGTGAGCGTCAGAACCGCAGTGATCACCAAGACGGGAAGACCGATCATCACCATGATGAGCGCGCTTCGTCCCCGGGAACGCCACGCGCTCCGGCGGGCGATGCGCAGCGCGGCGATCAGGGCGGCCATCAGGTGCTCACCAGCGACGCGTCCGTGGAGTCCGTGATCATCCCGTCGCGGAGGAACACCACGCGATCGGCCCAGCCGGCGTAGCGCGACTCGTGGGTGACGAGCAGCACCGCCGCGCCCGCGTCACAGCGAGCACGTAACAGGCGCAGGATCTCGTCGCCGGTGCGGGTGTCGAGCGCGCCGGTCGGTTCGTCGGCCAGCAGCAGGCGCCGCTCGCCGACCAGAGCGCGGGCGATCGCGACCCGCTGGCGCTGGCCGCCGGACAACTCCTCGGGGAAGCGGTCGGCCAGGTCCGCCACGTCGATCTCCGTCAGCACGGCCATGGCCTCCTCGCGGGCGACACGTGACCGCACGCCGTCGAGCTCACGCGGCAGCATCACGTTCTCCGCCGCCGTCAGCGACGTGATCAGGTTGAGGTCCTGGAAGACGTAGCCGACGCTGCGGCGGCGCAGCGCCGCCAGGTCGCGCACACCGGCCAGGTCCCGCTCGTCGACGTGCACGCTCCCCGACGTGGGCCGGTCGAGCCCGCCCGCGAGGTTGAGCAGGGTCGACTTGCCGGACCCGGACGGGCCCATGACCGCGACCAGCTCTCCCCCGTCGACCTCAAGACTCACGCCCTTCAGAGCGTGTACGGCTGTCGCCCCCTCGCCATGGACTCTGGTCACCCCGGCCAGTCGTACGACCGTCATCTTTCCTCCTTCAGAACGGCCTCACAGTGGTCCAGCCACCGTTGCTCGGCCTCGGCCTGGAAGATCATCGAGTCGAGCACGAGCCGCTGACCAACGCCTTCCGTGACGGCGCGTTTGGCCCTGGTCAGCTGCTGGAGGGCGCGCATGGTCGCGGTGCGCTGCCCGCGGATGACCTCGGCGACGTCCACCTCGTTGGCGGCGACGGCCATGGCCAGCTTGATGACCAGCTCGTCCCGCGGCCGGTCGGACTGGACGACGGGGGTGTTGAACCATCGCGTCATCTCCGCCCGGCCGGCCGCGGTGATCGTGTAGACCACCCGGCCCTGATCGTCCGACTCCCCCGGCTCGACCAGTCCGTCGCGCTCCATGCGGGACAGCGTCGTGTAGACCTGGCCGATGTTGAGCGGCCAGGTCGCCCCGGTCGACGCCTCGAACTCCACCCGCAGTTGGTAGCCATATCTGGGTCCCCTGCTGAGCAGGGCGAGCAGCCCGTGCCTGATCGACATGGATACTAAGTATGCATACGCAGTATGCATACTTCAAGCTGATCGGCCGTCAGGCCACCGCGCCGCTCGGTCACCATGAGGTTCCCCAGTCACTTGAAAGTGCGTTCTTGCACGTCAGCGCTCACTCTCTTAGAGTTCCCGAGTAACCACAAGAGAGCGAACGCCCTCGGGCGCTCATGAACAAGGAGGCGGACGGATGGCCATCACCCTGGTGAACCCGAGCGGATTGCCGGAGATCGACGTCTACCGGCAGGTGTCGATCGCGACCGGGTCGAAGCTGGTCTTCGTCGCCGGGCAGGTCGCCTGGGATTCCGACGGGGTCACGGTCGGCGAAGGCGATCTCACCGCCCAGGTCGAGCAGTGCTACCTCAACATCGCGACCGCCCTGGCCGGGGTCGGCGCGTCCTTCGCCGACGTGGCGAAACTCACCGTCCACGTCGTCGACTGGACCCCGGACAAGATGCCCCTGCTGCTGGAGGGGATCAGCCGGGCGGCCGCGAAGCTGGGCGAAACCCCGCTGGCCCCGGCCACGCTGCTGGGTGTCGCGGCGCTGGACGTACCCGAGCATCTGGTCGAGATCGAAGCCACCGCGATCATCGACTGAACCGCCCACCGGGCGGGGCTCGCGCGGCCGCGGCCGAGCCGGGTCAGTCGAGGCAGAACTCGTTGCCCTCGGGGTCGGTCATCACGATGAAGCCGGCGCTCAGCGGGGGCTCGGGCTCGTCGCGGCGCACCCGGGACGCTCCCAGCGCGACGAGCCGGTCGCACTCGGCCTCCAGCGCCGCCATCCGCTCCTCTCCCTGCAGTCCGGGAGCCGTACGGACATCGAGATGGACGCGGTTCTTGGCGACCTTACCCTCCGGGACCTGCTGGAAGAACAGCCGTGGGCCGCGCCCGTCCGGGTCCTCGATGGCCGACCTGGTGGTGCGCTGCTCCTCCGGCACGCCGATCCGGGCGAGGAAGTCGTCCCACGCGGCCAGCGAATCGGCGCCCTCGGGCAGGTCGACTCCGGGCGGGCCGGGGTGCACGTAGCCCAGCACGTCGCGCCAGAAGGACGACAGCGCCCGCGGGTCATGGGCGTCGAAGGTGACCTGGATGTGGCGGCTCATCGGTTGCTCCGTTCGTAGCGGGTTTCGGTTGCGGGCAGACCTCGGGCATCGGTGCCGGGCGACTCGCCTGCGTCCACGGAGCCACTCTGACACCCCTGGCGGACAGGATCGGTCCGCAATCTCTGGCAGGGTGGCTGCATGGACGGAGCAGGTGGTGACGAGCGAGGCACGACGGAGCGGGTGCTCGTCCTGCTCGGGCTGCTGCAGCAGCGCCAGGTCTGGACCGGCCCCGAGCTCGCCAACCGGCTCGGGGTCACGCCGCGCACGGTGCGACGTGACGTCGAGCGGCTGCGTGCGCTCGGCTACCCGGTGCATGCCAGACAGGGGGTCGGCGGCGGCTACCGGCTCGGCCCGGGGCAGGACGTGCCGCCGCTGCTTCTCGACGACGAGGAGGCGATCGCCACCGCGGTCTCGCTGCTGGCCGGCGCGGGGGGCGCGGTCGCCGGCGCCGGCGACGCCGCGCTCCGGGCGCTGACCAAGCTCGACCAGGTGCTGCCCACCCGGCTGCGGCACGAGGTGCGCGCGCTCACCGGCTCGGTGGAGTCCTTCGGCGGCGGCCATCCGCCGGTCGACCCCGAGATCCTCATGACGCTGGCCAGAGCGTGCCGCGACGAGGTGGAGGCCGGCTTCGACTACCCGTCCGGGAGCGAGGTACGACGGCGGCGGGTCGAGCCCTACCGCCTGGTCGCCTCCGACCGGCGCTGGTACCTCCTCGCCTACGACCTCGATCGCGACGGCTGGCGCAACTTCCGCGTCGACCGGATGACCGAGGTGTCCGCCCGTACCTGGCGTTTCCGGCCGCGCGCGGCGCCCGACGCGGCGACGTACGTGCAGGAGGGGGTGGCCAGCCGGGTCTACCCGCACCAGGCGCGCTTCCTCGTGCACGCGCCGGCCGACACCGTACGAGCGCAGATTCCGGCGTCGGCGGCCGTCGTACGACGGCGAGGGAGCGAGCGGTGCGAGGTGCTCAGCGGCGCCGGCAGCCTCGACTTCGTGCTCATGCACGTGCTCCTGCTGGGGCACGACTTCGAGGCGCTCGACCCTCCTGAGCTCGCGACGCGCTGCCGCGCGCTGGCGGAGAGACTGCTGTCGGCGGCGTGCCCGGGTGCTGCCCGCTGACGTGGGCATGCCGGCAGGCGAGGGCCGCCGCACGCCCGGGCTGCGGCGGGAGGAGGTGGCGGTGTTCGCCGGCGTAGGAGTGTCCTGGTACACCTGGCTCGAGCAGGGACGCGACATCAACGTCTCCGCCGACGTCCTGGACGCCGTCGCCAGGATGCTGCGCCTGGAGCCCGCGGAGCGCGAGCAAGCCGTGCGGCGACTGCTGGAGGACGATGTCGCCGCTGCCGTCGCCTTCCTGGCCTCGGACGACGCGTCGTACATCACGGGTCAGGACCTCGTCATCGACGGCGGCCTCGTGGCAGCGGCGCCCCTCGGGCTGCGCCTACAGCGTCATCGCGGTCGGCTGGGCGTCGGGGCGCATGGCGGCGTCGGTGCCGCCGTCCACGTACAGGACCGCGCCGGTGGTGAAGCGGGCCTCGGGCCGCAGGAACTGCTGCACCCAGAACGCGATGTCCTCGGGCCGGCCGAAGACGCCCAGGGGCATCGGCGTCGGGAACGCGTCCGGGTCGTGGCCGGCGGCGTCGCCGGTGGAGCCGAGCATGAGCGGGGTGAGCACCGCGCCGGGCGCGATGGCGTTGAGCAGCACGCCCTGCCGCGCCCACTCGGGGGTGACGGCGGTGCGGCGGACCCATCGGGCGAGCGCGAACTTCGAGGACGCGTAGGCGGAGATGCTGGGCGCCATCGCGCGCACCTCGGCCGGCATCGCCTCGGCGGCGGCGCGAGCCCGCTCGCGGGCCGCCTGCTCCTCCCCCGCCAGCGCCAGCTCCACCAGACCGTCATCGATCAACGGGACGGTCGACGCGGAGTTGGACCCGATCACCACGGCGCGTCCGGCACCCGAGGCGGCCAGCGCGGGCAGCAGCCGCTCCAGCAGGCGGACCGGGCCGAAGTGGTTGATCGACACGACCGCCGCGGCGTCGGGCAGGTCGGGGCCGACCCCGGCGATGGCGGCCACGCCGTCCAGCCTCCCGCCGCAGCGGGCCAGGATCTCCTCGGCCGCCAGGTCGCGCCCCTCGGCGGTGCCCAGGTCGGCGAGGATGTCGGCGTCGCGCAGGTCCACGCCGATGACGGTGTGCCCGGCCGCGCTGAGGGCCGCGGCGCTGGCCGCGCCCATGCCCGACGCCGAACCGGTGACGGCGAACGTCGCCATGCTTGCTCCTTAGGGGTGAGGGGGCGCGGTCAGACCCGCGGTGACGAAGGCGATGACGGTCGCGGTCTCCGGCAGCGACACGGCGGCGGCCGGGGCGGGAGCCACTGATCGCCCGTAGACCTCCAGCAGGAGCGTGAACGCCAGCCGCCACCGCTCGGCCACCTGGCGCACGGGAAGGCCGGGCAGTGCCCGGCCGAGCATGACCTCGAACGGCGCGGCGCCGAACCACGTCGAGACGTGGGCCGGCCGCCCGTCGCGCAGCGCGGAGCGGGCCAGCAGATGGGACAGCATCCGGCCCTTCTCCGTGCGCGCCAGCTCCTCGAACGGCTCCACGATGGCCGCGACCAGGTCACGCACGTCGAACGGCTCCCCCTCGCCCCGGGAATTGCGGGCGACGGCGTCCATCCGGTCGGCCCACAGCGGCGAGAGCTCCTGTTCCAGCAACGCCGCGATGAGCCCCTCGCGGGAGCCGAAGTGGTAGTGCGCGGCTCCCGGGTTGAGCCCGGCCTCGGCGTTGATCGCGCGCACCGACACCTGGTCGTAGCCCTTGTCCAGGAACAGGCGCTCGGCGGCGGCCAGCAGCCGGGCGCGGGTGGAGGGCGCGTCTTCCGTCATGCTCCAATCATATTCCAATCAGTGATTGACTGGTGTTGCACCCCCGGCCCCCCTGCCCGACACACCCCGGTGCCGGATCAGTGCGGCAGTTCCACCGACAGGTGCGGAGTCAGCGCCCGGAGGAAGTCCGCCGCGTCGAACATGGCGCCGGCCGAGGCCACGCCCACCGCCCGCGTCCGCCCCGTCAGGACGCGCTGGACGGCCTCCACCGCCAGTGGCGCGGTGACCGCGTAGATGTCCTGGCCACGGGCCGTGGCCCGCCGCTCGACGCCGTCCGCGCTCACCACGACGTCGACGACGAAGACCTGACCCGAACGCCCCAGAGCGTCGACCGCCGCCGGCTCCGGTGTGTCCTCCCTGGCGAGGTCACTCGCGGCCGTGACGGTCATGTACGTGCGGACGTCGGGCACGTCCAGGTGGCTGGGGACGGTCACGACATCCGCCATGGTGAACTCCGCGATCACCGCTCGCCGGCCGAGCGGCTCCGGAAAGGGCCAGTCCTGCTCCGACAGCTTGTCGTCGTGATACTCCAGCGCCCCGTTCCTGAACCGCACCCGACGGCCCGAGCGACGCTGGTGCGACACCTGGCCCGCCGCCCGGGTCCCCGCGGTGGGATGCCAGTCGCTCAACCCGTACGCGATGTGCGCCATGTCCGCGGCGGTCGACGTCCCCATGGCGGCGGTCACCAGCAGATCGCCCAGTCCGCCGTAGAAGGCCATCGCCGGCACCACGGGGACGCGCGCCTTTCGGGCCGCTTCCGCGTAGTCGGCGAACATCGAGGCGTTCGCCTCGATCTCCGCGGCGACGTCGACGTACGGGATCGCCGCGCGCAGGGCCGCCTCGACGAGGGGGCCTCCCGTCACCGAGAACGGCCCGGCACAGTTGACGACGGCCGCCGCGCCGGCGAGGGCCCGGTCCAACGCGTCCGGGTCGTCCACCGCGGCCGGCCGGACCGCCACCTGTCCCCACTCCGCGGCCAGCGTCTCCAGCCGGCCCGCGTCACGGCCTGAGACGACAGGGGTGAGACCGCGCCGGAGCAGTTCGGCGACGACGAAGCGCCCCGTATGCCCCGTCGCTCCGTAGACCACCACCACGTCCGATGTACCCATGACTCTCCTCGACTCGATGTTCCAAGGGGGTCCACTCTCGCCGAAGGAGGAGCCCGATCGTGAGGGTCCGAAACGACATCATGCGTACAATTTCGGACATGCACACCGTCGCGCTGGCGACCGCCGGCCACCTGCTGCACTTCGAGCTGGCCGTGGCCTACGAGATCTTCGGCACGCCCCCGCGCGAGGCCACCACGGGCTGGTACGACGTGCTGCTCTGCGGGCCCGGACCGGTGCGGATCGGCCCGTTCACGGTCGAACCCGAACAGGGCCTGGAGCACTTGACCAGCGCCGACACCGTGATCGTGCCCGCGTGCGCGGACATCGACGACCCGCCACCACCCGAGCTGGTCGACGCCGTACGCGCGGCCCACGAGTCGGGCGCCCGGGTCGCCTCCCTCTGCACCGGGGCGTTCACGCTCGGCGCGGCGGGCCTGCTGGACGGCCGGCGAGCCACCACCCACTGGGCGCACGCGGCGGAGCTGAGCGCCCGCCATCCGCGGGCCGTCGTGGACCCGGATGTGCTGTACACCGACAGCGGCAGCGTGCTCACCTCGGCAGGGAAGGCCGCCGCCGTCGATCTCTGCCTGCACCTGATCCACCTCGATCACGGCGCCGCCGTCGCCAACTCGGTCGCCCGTCGCCTCGTCATGCCGCCCCATCGGCCCGGCGGCCAGGCCCAGTTCGTGGCCACGCCGATGCGGGTCGCGGACGACCACCTGCTCGCCGGCCTGCTCGCCTGGATCCGGCAACGGCTGGACCAGCCGCTGACGGTGACGGACCTGGCACGGCGAGCGAACACGAGCCCGCGCAATCTCGCACGTCAGTTCCGGGCGGTGACCGGGCAGGCACCGCTTCAGTGGCTCCAGATCCAGCGCGTGCGCCGCGCCCAGGAGCTGCTGGAGACCACCGGAGAGAGCATCGAGGCGGTCGCCGTCGCCACCGGCATGGGCACCACCACGACACTCCGACGCCAGTTCAAACGGATCGTCGGAGTGCCGCCTGACAGCTACCGGCGCTCGTTCCGCAGCGCGCAGCCGCCCGAGAACTGACCGGCGGCGCGCGGCCTCGGGCCGCTGCTGGGGATGAGCGTTCCGGCGGGAGATCCGTTGCCGGGCAGGATGCGCCGCACGGCCGGCGCGGAGGCGGTCACGCCGCCGCGCTGCGGCCTCTCGTGATTGCGATGACCAAAGCGTGGATCATGCCGCTGTTGCGATGCGACCCGGGTATTCAGACTGGAATATGCGGGGGTATGGTAAGGGTTTGCGGCGATGGTGGAGATCCCCGGTCACGAACGCGGGGCCGGTCAGGTGTGAGGAGCCCCCTTGGTGGTCAGGCGTCTTTTCCGATGGGCGATCGCCCTGCCCGTCGCGCTCGCGCTGGCAGGCCTGTCCGGTTGCGGCTCCGGCGAGCCGGCCGCGTCCACGACCTCGGCTTCGGTGGGCGGGGCGAAGGAGGTGACGGTGTTCGCGGCGGCGTCGCTGACCGGGACGTTCACCGAGCTCGGCAAGGCCTTCGAGGCAGCGCATCCGGGCACGACGGTGCGGTTCAACTTCGGTTCCAGCGCGACGCTGGCGCAGCAGATCGTCCAGGGCGCGCCGGCCGATGTGTTCGCGGCGGCCAGCCCGGCGACGATGAAGACGGTGACGGACGCGGCGCTGGCCGGTTCGCCGGCCACGTTCGTGCGCAACAAGCTGCAGATCGCCGTGCCGGCCGACAATCCGGCCAAGGTGGCGGAGCTGAAGGACCTGACCGACGCCAAGGTGAAGGTGGCGCTCTGCGCCGAGCAGGTGCCGTGCGGGGCGGCGGCGGTCAAGGCGCTGGACGCGGCCGGGTTGAAGGTCACTCCGGTCACCCTGGAGCAGGACGTCAAGGCCACCCTCACCAAGGTGGAGCTGGGTGAGGTGGACGCCGCACTGGTCTACAAGACCGACGTGATCGCCTCAGCGGGCAAGGTGACCGGGATCGACTTCCCGGAGGCGGACCAGGCGATCAACGACTACCCGATCGCCACCCTGGCCAAGGCGCCGGCCGGTGAGGCGGCCCGGCGGTTCGTCGACCTGGTGCTGTCGCAGCAGGGCAAGGACGTGCTGACCCAGGCCGGCTTCGAGGCTCCCTGATCGCGGATGAGCTCTTCTGTGCCGGAGCGAGTCGGCCCGCCGGGCCCGCCAGGTGGGCCCGGCGGTCGGCCCGCCGCGGGCCGTGAGGTCTCGGGTCGGCTGCCCTGGATGCTGGTGCTGCCCGCGGTGGCAGGGCTGGTGTTCCTGGTGCTGCCGCTGGCCGGGCTGCTGATCCGCGCCCCCTGGCCGACGCTGCTGGAGCGGCTGGCCGAGCCGCAGGTGCTGGAGGCACTGCGGCTGTCGCTCGTGTGCGCCAGCGTCGCGACCGCCGTGTGCCTGCTGCTCGGGGTGCCGCTGGCCTGGCTGCTGGCCCGGGTGGACTTCCCCGGGCGCCGGCTGGTGCGGGCCCTGGTGACCGTGCCGCTGGTGCTGCCGCCTGTCGTGGGCGGGGTGGCGCTGCTGCTCGTGCTGGGGCGGCGCGGGCTGGTCGGGCAGTGGCTGGAGGCCACTTTCGGGATCACGCTGCCGTTCACCACCGCCGGGGTGATCATCGCCGAGGCGTTCGTCGCGATGCCGTTCCTGGTGATCAGCGTCGAGGGCGCGCTGCGCGGCGCCGACCAGCGCTTCGAGGAGGCGGCCGCGACGCTCGGCGCCTCGCGCTGGACCGTGTTCCGCCGCGTCACGCTGCCGATGATCATGCCGGGCGTGGTGGCCGGCGCGGTGCTGTGCTGGGCGCGGGCGCTGGGCGAATTCGGCGCCACCATCACCTTCGCCGGCAACTTCCCCGGCACCACCCGCACCATGCCGCTGGCCGTCTACCTGGCGCTGGAGACCGAGCCGGAGGCCGCCATCGTGCTCAGCCTCGTGCTGCTCGCCGTCTCGGTGGTCATCCTGGCCAGCCTGCGCGACCGGTGGGTGAGCAGCCCATGACCCTGCACGCCCGCCTGGTCGTCACCCGGCCCGCCTTCACCCTGGACATCGACCTGCGCGTCGAACCGGGTGAGGTCGTGGCGCTGCTCGGCCCCAACGGCGCGGGCAAGACCACCGCCCTGCGCGCCCTGGCCGGGCTCACCCGCATGTCCGGCGGCCGGATCGGCCTGCGTGGCCGGCCGCTGCACACCCTGCCCGCCGAGAGCCGCCCGATCGGCATGGTCTTCCAGGACTACCTGCTCTTCCCGCACCTGTCAGCGCTGGACAACGTCGCCTTCGGGCCACGCTGCCAGGGCGTGCCCAAAACCGAGGCCCGCCGTGCCGCCGCCGCCCTGCTGGAACGGGTCGGCCTGGCCGACCGCGCCGCCGCCAAGCCCCGGCAGTTGTCCGGCGGGCAGGCGCAGCGGGTGGCCCTGGCGCGGGCGCTGGCCGTGCGGCCCGAGCTGCTCCTGCTGGACGAGCCGCTGGCCGCCCTCGACGCCCACACCCGGCTGGAGGTCCGCTCCCAGCTACGCCGCCACCTGAACGACTTCGACGGCGTCACCGTCCTGGTCACCCACGACCCGCTCGACGCCATGGTGCTGGCCGACCGGCTGATCGTCATCGAGAACGGCGCCATCGTCCAGCAAGGCACCCCCGGCGAGGTCGCCCGCCGCCCGCGCACCGACTACGTGGCCCGCCTCGTCGGGCTTAACCTGTACCGGGGGCTGGCCGGCGGAACACAGGTCAAGGTGGACGAGCTGCTGCTGCGCACCGCCGACTCGCTCGACGGGCCCGCGTTCGTCGCCTTCGCGCCCGCCGCCGTGGCCCTCTACCGTTCCCGCCCCGACGGCAGCCCGCGCAACCTGTGGCAGGCCACGATCGACGGCATCGAACGACACGGCGACAACGTCCGCGTGCACCTCGACGGGCCCATCGCCGCCTTCGCCGACATCACCCCGGCCGCCGTCGCCGATCTCGACCTGACCCCCGGCCAGCGGATCTGGGCCTCGGTCAAGGCCACCGAAACCCACGCCTACCCGGCATGACTCTCCACGTCCGAAGGCGGCGACTCCGCCCCTGTTGCGGGGATCAGGGAACGCGGCCACGCACGGGCCTGTCATCCCGAGGTTGATAGCAGCACAGTCGTCCGGTGTGTACGGTGACCCGCAATTCCTCGCCGAGCATCAGGTCGGCGTCGGCGATTCGCTGAATGGCCCGCCGGATGGCCTTACCGACCGAAATGCGGGCGCGCTCCTCATTTCCGGTGAAATTTCGGACTCGCCCGCCTAAACCGGTCGCGGACGCCAGTCCCTCGATCAGCCAGTCGCGTTCCGCGCGGATCCGCTCGGTCCGGGCGAGGTCGTTGGCGGACTCGTACTCGTCGATCTCCTCCTGCAACGACGACAGCCGTTCGCGGTAGGCCTTGATGGCCTCCTCGTCCAGCGTCGGATGCCCGATGCCGCCCCTGGCGGTCGCGGCCGCCCGCTGATCCGGAACGGGTCCCGCGGCCAGCTCGATGGCCGGGATCTCGTACCGGGGATTGGCCAGCAGGACCGCCAGATAGGCCATCCCCAAACTGTGCTCCACCCGTACGCTCCGGACGCCCAGCCCGACCCGCCACCAGCGGCCCTCGCGCCGGCATTCCAGGAGCGGCCGCCGCCCCCCGGACACGGCGTCCGCGACCGCGCCGTACAGCTCTCGCTCCCCCGGCAGGACCATGCCCAGCCCGGACGCCTCACGCGAGGCGACCTCCAGCTGCCGGGCCGCCTCGTCGACGTCACCGGTGCCCGCCCGGAGCAGGAGCGCCTGGGCCCAGCGCATGCGCGACAGGACCGCCGCCGGCCAGTGCCCCATGGCCAGGTTGCCCCTGACGGCCATGCGCAGGTGCTCGTTCGCCCGCTGGGCGTCGCCCATGGTCAGCGCGGCCACGCCGAGCGTGTGCTGGGCGGACCCGAAACAGGCGATGCCGAGGCTGCCCACCAACGGCAGATGGGCGAACGGGGTGAGCAGCTCGTAGACCACGGAGGCGGTCTCGGCGTCGCCCAGCAGGTTCGCGGCCTCCACGATGCCGAACATGCCGGCCAGCCAGGTGCTCGACCGGGGCAGCAGGGCCAGGTCGAATCGGCGCAGCCGCGCCAGCGCGCCGGAGGCCTGCCGGTGATCCCCGGCGGAGGCGGCGGCCACGGCCAGCGCGGCCAGGTAGGAGTTGTCGACCGCGCTGAGGTCGGGTGAGTTCACCACCTCGGCCAGCATCGGCACCAGCTCGCCCAGGCGGCCCTGATACCAGCGGATGGCCACCATCTGCCCGCCGTACCGGCTGACGGCGTCGGGGTCGCCGACCACCATGCCCCGTTCGACGCAGCGGGTCGCCTCGGCCTCGGCCTGCTCCAGCCGGCCCGCGCGGATGCTGAGCATCACGTCGATCGCCTGCAGCACGAACCCGATCGCCTGATGGTCCTGCCGCGCCAGCTCGCCGCGTAGCTCGGCCAGGCAGCGTTCGGTGTGCGGATGGGCGTCGAGAATATGGTCGATGGTGCGCCACAACAGGCCCAGCAGCAGATCGCCGTGGCACCGGGTCTGGAAACCCGCCGCGAGCAGCTCCCGGGAGACCTCGTGACGCGTCTCACCATGGCCGGGACCCAGCAGGCACTGGTGGGCCAGGTCGGCCGCCTCGGCCAGGGCGGCCGGATCACCGGCTCTCCTGGCCTCCTCCAGCAGGGCGAGGATGGCCGCGTGCTCGCCCGACCGGTAGTCGGCCTCGGCGGCCAGCCGTACCCGGAGCCGGAGCGCGAGCGTCGAGCGCGGGTCCACCGCCGACAACGCGTGCCGCAGCCGCACCTCGATCGACGTGCCGGCCGTCAGGCCGCGATGGTCGTGCACCCACCGACCGGCCAGGCCCAGCACCGCCAGAGCCGTCGCCCGGCCGTCGCCCTCGGCTTCGGCCGCGCGGTGGGCCGCCTCGAAATGGTCCCGGCTGGCGCGCTGGTCACCCTCGACGCACCAGGCGCGCAGCCCATTGAGAAGCATCGAGCCGACCCGCTCCGAAACGTCCAGTCCCTGATGCGACGGACACTCCCGGGAAGGGGACGGTTGGCGGATCATGCACCTCTCCAGGCCGGTGAGCGGAGTTTCATAGCGACGATTCTTCAGATTCGACGGCGGCTCGGATAGCCGGGACTTCGACATTCTTCGCGCCGCCCCTTGCCGGGTTCGCCGCGGGCCGCCGCGCGGCCCGAGCGATTCGTACGTGAAACAGCCCTGCCCGCCGATTTCAAGCTCGGCGGGCAGGGCTCATATCGACGGCCACGCCACTACCAACGGCCATTCACCACGTTCGAGTTCTTCGCCATCCGGGAATAGCCGGGGCCCTCGAAAACGACCTTGACGTAGATCTCATCCCCCTCGGCATCGAAGTTCTGGCTCTGGTCCTCGTCGAGGTAGAAGCAGGGGAGCTTGGGCTGAGCGGTGATGATGAGGCCGCCGTCGTACTTGCTCGCGGTCATCAGCGCGTTCGGCGCCTTGTAGAGGCGGTTGTCGTAGACGAGGTCGTCGGCCCAGACCTCGATCCGGGCCGTCGCCCCGTTGTCGACCTGGTACTGCGCCTGGGCCTGCGTCATGCCGACGGTGGTGATGACGGTCAGCTGGCACTGGTCACCGCCCAGCTTGGTGATCGTGAGGCGGGGCTTGGCCATGACGCCGGGCGCGGCGCCGGCGTGCGCGGACACCGTCCCCAGGCCGAGGAGCGCCGCCGTGGCGCCGGCGAGCACGGCGGCCGTGCGGATGGTTCTCTTGAGTATCGACATGATGTCTCCAGTGGTCGCGAGGTGGTGCGGCAGCAGGCCCGGATGGCGTGCGTGCCAGGTGGACAGAGGTCAGCCGAGCCGTTCCGCCAGCCACTCGACGGCGTCCGGGGCTCCCGCGAACGCGCCGGCGAGGTGCTCCTCGGCCCGCACGTCCGCCCAGGTCACCTGGGCGCCGAGCGCGGCGTAGTCCGCGAACAGCTCGCGGCCCTGAGTGGTGGGCACCAGCAGGTCGCCGGCGACGTGGTAGAGGTAGACGGGCGCGCCCGGCCTGTGGCGGCCGTTCTTCTCCCGGTCGAGGAGCGTCAGCCAGGCCGGATCGTCCCAGGGCTCGGCCCGGACCGTGTGGTGGTGCAGCGGCTCGGGGAAGTCGACGATGAGCCCGGTCACGTCCAGGGTCGCGGCCCGTGCGGCGGCCTGCTTGCCGCGCTCGCTGAGGACCGCTTCGAGGGCGGGGTCCTGGTGGGCGTGCGCCAGGCCGACGAGGACCGCGAGCCCGAGCCCGGAGAACGGTCCCCCGTCGATGGCCTTCGCGACCGCCAGCAGGTCCGAGGGAACCCCGCCCGCCGCCACTGCCCGCACATCCAGGTCCGGCGCGTAGGAGGGCTGGAGTTCCGCCGCCCAGGCGGCGTTGCGGCCGCCTTCGGAGTACCCCCAGACCAGCACCGGCCCGCCCGGGGTCAGCTCCGCGCCGAGACCGGGAGCCGCCCGCACGATGTCCAGCATGGTGTGGCCGCCGGCTCGGCCCGCCCCGTAGGTGTGGGGTCCCGGCATGCCGAGGCCCTCCCCGTCGGTGACGGCGACCGCCCAGCCGCGCGCCAGCGCGGACTCGACCATCGTGATCTCGAACTCCGTACCCGACCGCATCAGATAGCTCGGAGCGACATCGCGGCCCAGACCGTGCACGCCGACCCCGTAGCTGAGAATCGGCCGGACACCGGCGCCCCGCCAGGGCGCGGAAGGGACGAGGACCGTTCCCGAGACCGCGATCGGCCGGTCACGCGAATCGGTCGAGACGTAGACCACCTGCCAGGCGACGCACGCCTCACCGCTCTTGACGTCGACCTCGCGGAACCGGAGCAGGTCCCCGGGGCGGCCCGGCCGGTCGACCGGCGCGTAGAAGGCATCAAGACTTGGAACAGGAATATTCACAACGACACCTTTCTGGGTGAAAGTGAAAGTGGAGTTCACCGCTTCGGTGCGGTGACACGGGCGACGCCGGGGTTCAGCGCTTGGGCGCGGTCACCAGGGCGACGCCGAACGCGACCACGGCCAGGCCGCCCGCGATGGCGAACCCCTGCACGAATCCCGACATGAGCGCCTCACCGATCACGCTCGGCGGGTGCGCGGCGGCCGTCCGAGCCCGTTCGGCCAGGTCCGCCGTGGTCCGCGACGCCGCCAGGGCGGCGAGCACCGCGACGCCGACCGTGCCGCCGACCGCCTGGAAGGTGCTGAGCAGCCCGGACGCGATTCCGGCGTCCGCCTCGGCGACGTCGGTCATGGCCGCGGCGGCGTTGGCCACGAACGTCGTCCCCACCCCGGCGCCGAGCCCGACCAGGGCGGGCAGCAGCAGAGTGAGATAGGAGCCGCCGGTGTCGAGCGTCACCAGGGACAGCGCCGCGACCGCCGTCGCGGCGGTGCCGCCCAGCACCAGCGTCCGGGGCCCGGACACGTGCACGAGCCGCCGGGTGACGATCGCGAAGATGAGCACCCCGATCCCGATCGGCAGGAACCTGAGACCCGCCTCGATCGGATCGTGACCGAGCACGTCCTGCAGCGCCCGGCTGAGGAAGAAGAAGGACGGGTACAGGCAGGCGAACAGCAGCCCGGCGATGAGGTACGCCCCCAGCCGCGTGCGATGCGCCAGGAGCCGCAGCGGCAGCATCGGCTCGGCCGTTCTCCGCTCGACCACGACGAAGACCACGAACAGCAGCGCGGCCAGGCCGAGGGCGATCGAGGAGGTCAGGTCGCCCCATCCGTCGGCGCCCGCGCGGATCACGCCGTAGACCAGGGCGGCCAGCGCGCCGGTCCCCAGCGCGGCGCCCGGCACGTCCAGCCGGCGCCGCGGCCCGTTCGACTCGGGAAGGACCCGCCGCGCGGTGGTCAGCAGCATGATCCCGATGGGCACGTTCACCAGGAACACCCACCGCCAGGACGCCAGCTCGGTCAGGACTCCGCCGAGAACCAGCCCGAGCGTGATGCCGAGCCCCGCCATGCCCCCGTAGGCGACCATCGCCCTGGTGCGCGCCGGCCCCGGCGCGAACAGCGTGGTGATCAGGGAGAGCGTCGTCGGGGTGGCGAGCGCGGCGCCCACTCCCTGCCCGGCACGCGCGGCCAGCAGCAGCATGGAGTCCTGCGCCAGCCCGCCGAGCAGGGACGAGGCCGTGAACACGAAAATCCCGATCATGAGCGTACGACGATGACCGGCCAGGTCCCCGGCGCGTCCCCCCAGGAGCAGCAGGCCCGCGTAGGCCAGCGTGTAGGCGTCGATCACCCACGCCAGACCCGAGTTCGACAGGCCGAACTCCCGTTGCACGGCCGGCAGGGCGAGGTTGACGATCGTCACGTCCAGAGTCGCCATCAACTGCGCCGTGCAGATGAGCGGCAACGCGAACGGGCTGAGCGCTCGCAGAGACTTCGGCTCGAAGCGTAAGTGCGTTGTGGAACGTGCCATTGCGACCCCCCGGTGAAAGCGCTGTGACTAGCGGCTGCCCCTCACCGTGTTCCATCCCGTTCCACCGGTGTTCCAGCCTCGTGCCCTCCTGCTTCGCGCCACGTCACAGGCGTCGGCCGATCGTGAGGACGACCGACCAGTGGCGGGTGAGTCGTCCGTCCGGGCGTGCGGCGAGGAGGCGGCGTATCTCCTGGTAGAGGTGCTGCCGCTTGGCCGGCTCCATGGCGATATGGCCGGAGAACGTGTCGACCAGGGCGAGGTATTCGTCTGCCGCGTAGCGCGAACTCCATACGTAGCGCCGGGTCCCGACCACCGTGAAGCGCCCGGAGGCCCCGAACTCCGTGGCGGTGGGGTCGAACCGCTCCTCGGGCCGGGGCGGGGGCCACGGGGCGCCGTCGCCTTCGCCGATCTCGTCGTAGACCTGCTGGATCTCGGTGAAGAAGGGGTCGAAGCCTGCCGGGAACGCGTGGTCGGCGTCCCACACGGCCAGGTGGCCGCCCTCGGTGAGCAACTCGGCTGCTTTCGCGTACTTGCCCTCCGGGTCCACCCACTTCCACGCCGTGGCCGCGTAGGCGAGATCGAAGCGGACTCCCGCCGGCGGCTCCCAGTCTTCGAACGACGACGTGACCACGGAAACGCCAGCGAACGCGGCGAGGCGGCGCCGCGCCTCCGCCGCCAGAGCCTCGCCGAGCTCGACCGCGGTGATCCCGAAGCCCCTCCGGGCCAGGGGCAGGGTGGCCTTCCCCGGCCCGCATCCGACTTCGAGCAGGTGCGCCGGTGGCGTGATCGCCGTGATCGCGAGCAGATCCGTGTACAGCTCGGCCGGGTAGTCGGGGCGGGCGTTCTGATAGGAGCCGGCCACGCTGTCGAAGGTGGTTCGCAGCCGAAGATGGTGTGCCATGATCCAAGCCTGATCGCGCGGCGGCACCGCTGTCACCGCTTCGTCCTGCTTCGACCGGACCCCTGGGCGGCGGTCCCGCCACGGAGCGGAACCTTGCGCCGCCACGCCCCGACACGCACGCGCGCTACCTCGGAAGCGAGCTCGGCGAGCGGACACTGGTACCGGGCGACGGCGCCACCCTGGCCGGATCCGCTACCACGACCGGCGTGCCACACACCGCAGACAGGTAGCGCGCCCCGCCCGCGCTCCATCACCCAGAGGCAGGAGAGGTCATCCCATGTCCGAGAACGACCCCGCGACCACCGGCCCCAAACCGAGATCCACCGCGTGGCAGACGGCGCTGACCCTGGTGCAGGAGGCCGAGCCGCCGTTCATCCCGCAGGGCGCGCACGCCATGGTCGTGGTGATCGAGTTCCCGCCCGGCGACCCCGGCACCCCGCCGCACCGGCACTCCGGGCCGGCGTTCGGCTACGTGCTGGAAGGCGAGATGCTGCTGGAACTGGAGGGCGAGCCGGAGCGGGTTGTACGCGCCGGGGAGGCCTTCTGGGAGCCGGGCGGCGACGTCATCCACTACCAGGACGGCAACAACCGCGACGACATCCCCCTGCGGTTCACCGTCACCATGCTGTGCGAGCCCGGCCAGCCGATGCTCACCCTGGTCGACGACGACGAACTCGCCCGGCGCGGGGACCGCCGCGCCCCGCGTCCGGCCTGAGCGCGGCGGACCGCTCGCCGCGGGCATCCGTCTGAACCCGCTTCCAGCTGTGGCCCGCCCCGGTCACCTCTGACGGCCGGGTGTGACCAGCGCGGCGACGACGGCGCCGACCGCCGCCGCGACCGCGGCCACGGTGAATCCGCCGGCGAAGCCGCTCAATGTGGTCCCGGCCAGGCTCGCGGCCGCCACGCTCGACATGACCGCGGCTCCGATGGACGCGCCGAACTCGTGGAAGGTGCTCACGATGCCGGAGGAGATCCCGGCCTCGTGCGGCGCCACCTGGCCGAGCGCGGTCGCCGAGGCGATGACGAACAGCGCGCCGGTGCCCGCCGCCGCGACGGCCACGCCGGCCACGACGCTGACCGGGCTCATCGACACCGCCGGGACGGCCATGCCGATCGCCGCGACCGTCAGGCCCGCGACGGCCAGCCCGCGTCCGCCCCATCGGCCGAGCATGCGGCCGGTCAGGTTGGCGCCGAGCATCGTCGCCAGCGCCACCGGCAGGAACAGCAGCCCTGTCCGCAGCGCGCCGTATCCCAGAGCCTGCTGGAAGTAGAAGGTGCCCAGGAAGAACACCGCGATCATCAGCGCCGTCGCCATCAGGATGAGGAAGGCGCCGGTCGCCACGGGCCGCCGGGCCAGCAGCCGGACGTCCATCAGGGGCGAGCGCGTCCGCCCCTGCCACAGCACGAACAGCACGTAACCCACCGCGGCCGCCAGGACCAGCCCCCCGGTGAACGTGCTGAGCCACCCCCTCTCACCCGCGGCGATGAAGGCGTAGATCAGCGATGCGGAGGAGGCCGTCACCAGGATCGCGCCGAGGACGTCGAGCCGGGGCCGGTCGGCGGGCGCGGACGAGCGGGCCGGCAGCAGGGCGGCGAGCACCGCGATGATCACCAGTCCGATGGGCACGTTGATGTGGAAGACCCACGGCCACCCGGGCCCGGCGGTGAGCAGGCCGCCGAGGAGGACGCCGAGAGCCGCGCCGCCGCCGCCGAGCGCGGACCAGACGCCCAGGGCCTTGTTCCGCTCCTCGCCGTCGAACAGGGCCACCACCAGGGACAGGGCCGCCGGAGAGAGCAACGCCGCCCCGACGCCCTGGCCGATGCGACCGCCCACCAGCATGCCCGCGGATCCGGCCAGGCCGGTCACCAGCGATGCCGCGGTGAACACGAGAAGGCCGGCGAGCACGACCCGCTTGGCTCCCACCAGGTCCGCGAGTCGGCCACCGAGCAGCATCAGGCCGCCGAAGGTGAGTGTGTAGGCGCTGACCGTCCAGGTCAGCACCTCACGGCTGAGCCCGAGGTCCGTCTCGATGTGGGGCAGCGCGATCGCCACGACGGTGACGTCGAGGATCAGCATGAGCTGTGCCACCCCGAGAAAGCCCAGGATGCGCCAGCGTGCCGGATGCGGCTCGTGAGGTGATGTCTGCTGTGCCGGTGCTTGGGTCATCGGACCTCCATGCGACTAACTCGTACGTTCATGTACGAGCTTTTGCCTTCACTATAACCCGTATCCGTCCGTACGAGATAAGATGGGGCCATGGCCGCGCCCACCGCCCGCTCCCGACGCCGCGCCGACGCCGAGCGCAGCATCGCCCGCATCGTGTCCGCGGCGCGCACCCTGCTGAGTTCGGATCCGAACGCGACGACCGACGACATCGCGCAGGCCGCCGGGGTCGGGCGGATGACCCTCTACGGGCACTTCCGCACGCGGGCCGACCTGGTCGAAGCCGCGCTCACGGACGCGCTGCGGACCGGCGAGGAGACCCTGTCGTCCATCGACCTGACCGGAGACGCGGGCGACGCCATGACCCGCCTGCTGGCGTCGAGCTGGGCGCTCGTGGCCGAGTCCGCGGCCCTGCTGGCCGCCGCCGAGGGGGTGCTCCCCGAGGGACGGGTGCGAGACATGCACGCCGAGCCCGCCCGGCGCATGGCCGAGCTCATCCGGCGCGGCCAGGAACAGGGCACCTTCCGCACCGACCTGCCCACCACCTGGCTGGTCAGCCTGGTCCAGTACATCCTGCACGGCGCGGCGGCCGAGGTGCGCGCCGGACGGCTGTCCTCAGATGAGGCCGCCTACGTGGTGACCAGATCCGTCCAATCGGCACTGACCGGCTGACCCCTCCACCGTGGGTGTCGAAGGACACCGTGCCTACGTATCGGACGAGACAGACCCCGCATCCGCTTCCGGCTGGAATGGTGACAGCCCGGAAAAGTCCTCGGGCGAGCATCCAAAGGGGAGAAAAGGCCATGCGAAAGGTTCTTCGGTGGGCGGTGCTGCCGCTCGCCGTGGCCGCGCTCGCGAGCGCGGCGCTGCCGGCGGCAGCGGCGACGACCACGACGAGCACGACGACCACGTACACGATCGAGCTGATCTCGCTGACGTGCAACAAGAAGCAGACCACCGTCGGCAAGGACAGGCCGTACCTGAACATCGACGGGACACGCGAGTTCGGTCCGGTCGAGATGGGCAAGGGCGACACCGAGTCGCTCGTGGGCAGGACGCACGACTTCACCGGCAGCAGCGCCGTCATGGAGCTGTTCGAGGAAGACAGCGGCGTGGACGACTTCCTCGGCAACGTCATCGTCAACGACACCGAGTCCGGCGCGGGCGTCCAGGTCGACGAGTTCGACCACCTGAACGGCGCCAAGTACACCATCGTCTACGAGGTCAACCCGGCCTGACGGTCACGGCATCGATCACCAGGATTCACGGACGCTCCGACTCCCCGGCGGGTCGGAGCGTCTTCCGCGTTCCCCACCCCGATCTCAGGCGACTTATGAGGACAATTGCCTTCTCGTAACTCGGACGGATAATTACGCTCGGGGCCGCCGCACGAGATCGTGCCGACGGGGGACGCCGGATGAACAAGTTGCGCGTACGAGTGCTGGGAGTGAGCTCGATCACCAAAGGAGACGGCCACGCCGTCCCCATCAGGTCCGCCAAGGCGCGGGCACTGCTGTGCTACCTGATGATCGAAGGCAGGCCGTACACCAGGTCGGCCCTGGCCGGTCTGCTGTGGGGCGAGCGAGCCGAGACCAACGCCCGCGGAAGCCTGCGGCTCGCCCTGATGGAACTACGCCGCACCGTGGGCGACCACCTGACCATCGCCCCCACCCAGGTCGCCTTCGACCGCACCCTGCCGTACACCCTCGACTGGGAGGACCTCGTCACGGACGGCTCGGTCCCGGACGACTACCGGGGCGGCTTCCTCGACGACCTGGCGCTCCCCGACGCCCCCCGGTTCGACGACTGGGCGGCCGAACGCCGCCACCAGGCCGGACGGGCGGCGGCGCTGACACTGCGCGAGCGGGCACGCACCGCGCACCGGCAACGCGACCACGAGGACGCGGCGCGGCTGGCCCGCCGCCTGCTCGAGTTCGACCCGCTCGACGAGAGCGCCCACCGCATGGTCATCGAGACCCTGGCCGCGCTGGGCGACCGCGCCGGCGCGCTCACCCACTACGAGACGTGCCGCCGCGTGCTGGACCAGGAACTCGGCATCCCCCCGGACGCGAGCACCGAAGCGCTGCGGCGGCGGATCCTGGCCGCACCGGGAAGGGGCGTGGCGACTGCCGGCGTGGTGCGCCGGCTGCCGTGCCCGCTGACCGGACTGGTCGGCCGGGACGAAGAGGTCGAACAGGTGACGGCGCGGCTACGCGACCACCACGTCCGCCTGCTGACGCTGACCGGCCCGGGAGGCGTCGGCAAGACCAGACTCGCCATCGCCACCGGCGAGCGCTTCGACGGCGACGTGCTGTTCGTCTCCTTCGCCGGAGTACGCCCACCCGACGGCGACGGCCAGGCCGGCGCGGCCGAGGAGCGCGTGAGCGAGGCCGACGCCGTGGCGCTGACCCTGGCCAAGGCGGCCGGCGTCGACCTGACGCCACCGAAACCGGCACGCGACCTGCTGCTCGCCGCCGTACGCGACCGGCGCGCCCTGCTCATCCTGGACAATCTCGAACACCTGCCCGCCATGACGGGCCTCGCCGAGGCGATCCTGTCGGCGGCGCCCGGCGTGCGGATCCTGGCTACCTCGCGGCGCAGGCTGGGCAGCTGCGCCGAACACGTGCACGAGGTGCCCGCCCTGCCGGACGCCCAGGCCCGAACCCTGTTCGCGGAACTGGCCCGCAGGCTCGATCCCGGCTTCGACACCGACCCTCGCGCGCTGGCCCGGATCTGCTCGGCCGTCGGCGGACTGCCCCTCGCGATCGAACTGGCCGCCTCACTGACACGCGCGCTGACCTGCGAGGAGATCGCCGACCGGCTGGCACCGACCGGCGCCCCGGGCGAGCGGGCCACGCCCGTGGTCCTGCTGGAGCATCCGGCCCCCGCGACGAGCAGGCACGCGAGCATGAGACAGGTCTTCGACGCCTCCTGGCGGCTCCTCACCGCACCGGAACAGCGAGCCCTGGCCCGCGTGTCGGTCTTCGCCGGCGGGTTCACGCTCGCGGCCGCGCTGGAGGTCGCCGCCACCACCGCCGTGGTCCTCGCCAGGCTCACCGACCACTCCCTCGTACGCCGCGACCGCGACGGCCGCTACCGCGTGCACGAACTCGTCCGGCAGTGCGCGGTCGCCCGGCTCACCGACGACACTCCGCGAGCCCGGCACGCCGCCTGGTACGCGCGCCTCCTCAGCGAACGGGCGCCCAGGCTGCGCGACCACGCCGACACGGCCGTCCTCGACGAGCTCGACCCCGACATGGACAACCTCCGGCTCGCCTGGCGTCACATCGGCCCCGGCCGGGCCGTGTTCGCGGAGCACTACTGGACGCTCTGCCTGCGCAGGCACTACTACACCGAGGCCCTGTCGATCGCCGCCGACATGATCGCGAGCAGGCCCGCCGCGGACACGGACGAGCAGCGGGCGGAGCTGGCACGCTGGCACCGGCTGGCCGGGATCGCGCACTTCCAGTTCGAACGCGGCGGCGAGAGCCTGGCGGCCCTGACCGGCGCGCTCGCCGTGGCCGACCGGCCGCTGCCCACGACCCGGCTCGGCATCCTCGCGACCCTGGCCACGACGGCCCTCCGTCAGGCGGCCCACCGCTTGACACCGCTCACCGGAGCGGCCAGGAACGCCCCGCGACGCGCCCTGGCCGCCGAAGCCGCCCACACGCTGTCGATGCTCGGCGAGCTCGGCTACCACCGGCAGGACCAGACCGTCATGCTGCTCGCCGTCCTGCGTCACCTGCACGCGGCGGAACGGTCGGGCGGCATCGCCGAACGCGCGGAGGCGTACGCGAACGTCGCCGTCGTGGCCGCCCTCGCCGGCCTCCAGAAGGTGTCACGCCACTACGGCCGGCTGGCCGACGAGGCCGTCGCCACGGTGCCCGACCCGATCACCGTCTCCCGCGCCCGCCTGGCCAGAGGGCTGCTCCTCGCCACGGAGGGCCGGTTCGGCACGGCACGGCAGACCCTGACGGCGGCCCGCCGCCACCCCGCCGACCGGCGCCTCGCCGAACACTGCCACGGGCTGCTCGCCGAACTGGAGGTCCAGCGCGGTCGCTACGCGGACGCCGCCCCGCTGCTGGCGACGGTGGCCGGCATCTCCGTGGCGCGCATGGGCGACGAACTGTCCGGCTACTGGTGCCTGACCGGCCAGGCCGAGGCCCTGCTACGGCTGGCCGACCGCGAACCCGCCGAGGTCGCCCGGGTGCTGCAGGCCGCACGCGCGGCGACGGCGGCCCTCCCCCGGCTCGACGAGACCCACTTCGCCCACGCCGGCGGCAAGATCCAGACGATCCAGCGGCTGCGGCTCGGCACGCTGCAGGCTCAGCTCTGCCTGCTGGACGGTGACGTGGCCACCGCGCGGCGGGTCGTGATCGACGCGCTGCGCGCCGCGGACCGGCCGGACATGCCGCTGCGGGGAACCCTGGAGGCGTGGGCGGGGCTGGCGGAGGTGCTGCGGGCGCTGCGGATGACCGACCCCGCCATCCCCCGGCTGCTGCGCCACATGGGCGAGCTGGCCAGGCGGACCCCGTCGGCCGCCGCCCGGATGGGCTGGGCGGCGGCGCTGCTGCTCGACCTCACCGGCCGGACGCCGGCGGCCCGGCGCGCCGCCGCCCGGGCGCTGGCCGCCGCCCGCGGACTCGGCATCGCCTTCGACGAGGCCCGGTCGTACGAGGCCCTGGGCGAGACCGACCACGCCGCGCGGTTGCACGCCGAACTGGGCACCGCTCCCCTCACCTCGTTCCCGCACGCGCCCGCTCCCGTGCCCCTCAGCCGGCGGCGCTGAACGCCACCGGGGAGGAGAGCCGTCCGGCGCGGCGCCGCAGGGCGGCCAGATCCCGGATGACGATCTCCCGGCGGCCGGTCTCGATCCAGCCCCGGTCACGCAACGTGCGCAACGCCCGCGCGGTGGCGATCCTGGACGAGCCGGTCCAACCGGCGAGCTCCTGCTGGGACAGCGGAAGGCTGATCCTCAGCCCCGCCGGGCAGTCGTCGCCAAACCGGTCCGCCAGCTCGACGAGCCGCTTGGTCACCCGGCCGAGCGTGTCGAGCGAACCGAACTCGACCAGCTTGTCCTCGGCCTCCCGCAGCTGCCTGCCGAGCAACCGCAACAGCGCCACCACCACGGCGGGACTGTCGCGCAGCAGCCCGTCGAACGCCGAGGACGGCAGCGACAGCCCGGTCACCGGCTCAAGCGCGGTCGCCGACATGGCCCGCTCCCCCTCACCCAGCACCGACAACCCGCCGAGCACCTCCCCCGGACCGAGCACCCACAGCACCGTCTCGCTGCCCACCTCGGTCGAGCAGGTGACCTTCACCCGGCCCGCCCTGATCAGCAGCATCCAGTCCGAACGGTCTCCCTCCCGGAACAGAACCGCCCCCGCCGGCCAGCGACGCACCCGCCCCCGCAGGTCCGCCAGCCCCTCTTCCCACCGTTCCACGGCCACCTCCATCACGTTGGGCCGAGTATGGCGACCGCGCCGTCAGTGCGTCGTTTGCGTGGTGTTAGTGGTCTTTCTGCGCTGTTCAAGAAGGTGTGAACGGCCAGCGCCTTTACAATGTAGATTCATATGTTCAGTGACTTCCGCACCGCCGCGACGAGCCGGGCGGCGCGCCCGTCGCCGTGGCCGATCATGCGGTTCGCGACATAGCCGAAGCCCACGCCGAACTCATCGTCACCGAAGCCGAACTGCCCGCCCGCGCCGTCGTTGCCGAAGCCGCGCGGGCCGAGCATGGGCCGGAACCGGGGCGCGTGCAGCAGGAAGCCGCTCCCCCACCGGGCGCCCACGTCCGGCAGGCCCGACCAGGAGGCCCCGGCCGACAGCTCGCGCACCAGGTCGGTGACGGTGTCACGGGTGAGCAGGCGGTCCGAGCCGTCCACCCCGGTCGCGGCCGCCGCGTACAGGCCGGCCAGGCCGCTCGCGGACGAGACCGCGCCCGCCCCGGGAAGCTCCGCGCGGAGCAGCGCGGGATCGTTCCAGCCGTGGGGCTCGTCCAGGCCGGGGAAGGCGAGCGCGCCGTTCATCGTCACCATGCGCGTGATCAGCGATTCGGGGCCGGGCATCGCGGGGCGGCCCTCGGCCTCGACGAGCCTGGCCAGCCGCGCGTCCTCGTGCCGCGGCAGGCCGATCCAGGTGCGCAGCCCCAGTGCGTCACCGACGGCCTGGCGGAAGAACCCGCCGGGAGTGAGTCCGGTGATCCGGCGGATCACCTCGCCGATGAGGAAGCCGAAGACATGGCCGTGGTACTCGTAGGCGTCCCCCGGCTTCCACAGCGGCTCCTGCTCCTCGATCGCGCGAACCACCGGCGCCCACCGGGTGATCTCCGCGAAGCTCAGCACGCGGTCGAGGGCGGGCAGCCCGGCGCGGTGCCCGAGCACCATGCGCGGCGTGATCGCCTCCTTGCCGTTCCGGGCGAACTCCGGCCAGTAGCGGCTCACCGGGACGTCGAGATCCAGCCGGCCCTGCTGCGCCAGCAGGTGGGCGCAGACGCTGACGACGCCCTTGGCGCAGGAGAAGACCGGCACGACCGTGTCCTCCGCCCACGGGCGGCCGTCGCGTGGGTCGGCGATCCCGCCCCACAGGTCGACGACCTTGCGGCCGCCGGCGTACACGGTGACGGCCGCGCCGAGCTCACCGTGGTCGGTGAAGTTCCGGGAGAACGCGTCGGCGACCGCCCCGAACCGCTCGTCGGCCCACCCACTGCTCTTCACGGTGATCCTCTCTCTCCTGACGTGGGGTCGATGGATGCGATGTGTTCACGGTCATGACGGTTCAGGCCAGGACCTTGTCCAGGAAGGCCGACAGCTTGCTCCTGGTGCGATCGATCTGCTCCTCGACCGTCAGGGACTCCTCAAGCCGCCCGCCCAGGTCGGGGATCTTCCTGCCGCGTACGTACAGGGAGCAGTCGAGGTCGCTGCACACGTACACGCCGACGGAGTTGCCGTCGCGGCCGGCCTGACCCGCTCGCCGGGCGGTCAGGAGGGAGACGCCGTTGCCGGGATGCGTGGTCAGGCACAGGGAGCACATGCCACGGTGGAGCTGCCCCCGCTGCTGGGCGGCCAGGCGGAGCGCCACGCCGACGACGTCGCCGCCGTGCTCGGTGACGAGGTAGCCGCGGTCGGGCGCGCCGGGGTCGCGCCAGCCCAGGAAGTCAAGGTCGTCCCAGGGCTGCTCGGCCAGGCGCCGCGGGAGGGTCAGCCGCTTGGCCTCCCCCTTGGAGCAGTTGACGAACGATGCGCGGATCTGCTGTTCAGTAACTGCTTTCATGGCGCGGAACGCTACAGTTCCTAGATATATTAGGCAAACGCTTATTTACCCTAGGAAAACAGAGGTGGCGGATGGCCCGTGCGGGACTGACAGCCGAGCGCGTGACGAGGGCGGCCGCGGATCTCGCGGACGCCGTCGGCTTCGAGAACATCACCGTGTCCGCGCTGGCGCGGAGCTTCGGGGTCAAGGACGCGAGCCTGTACTCGCACGTCAGGAACCTTCAGGAGCTGCGCGAACGGGTGGCGCTGCTGGCCGCGGAGGAGCTGGCCGACCGCATCGCCGCGGCGGTCGCGGGCCGGGCCGGCAAGGACGCCATGGTCGCGTTCGCCAACGCCTACCGCGACTACGCGCTGGCCCACCCCGGCCGCTACACCGCGACCCAGGCGGTCCAGCCGAGCCCCGCCGTCCTCGCGGGATCCACCGTCCATGTCCGCACCGTCGAGCTCACCCACGCGATGCTCCGCGCGTACGACCTGGTCGAGCCGGACCTGACCGACGCGGGCCGCCTGCTGCGCAGCGCCTTCCACGGCTACGTCACCCTGGAGGCCAACGGCGGGTTCAGGCATACGCGCGACGTGCGGAGATCCTGGGAACGATCCCTCGACGGCCTGCACGTCGCGCTGGCCAACTGGCCCGCGAAGGATCCATGCCCCCTGCACTAGAACACGTTCTTGTCAGCGGCGCGGCGGGGGCGCATGCTGGGGCGCATGGACCTGATCGCGCTGGAGGAGATCCGCCTGGCGAAGGCGCGCTACCTGCGCTCCGTCGACCTGAAGCTCTGGGACGAGCTCGCCGACACGCTCACCGAGGACGCGGTGGCCGACTACGACGCCCCGGTCGTCGGCCACCCGCTGCACCTGGACGGCCGCGCGGACATCGTCGGCTACCTGCGCCGCAACCTCGGCCCCGAGATGATCACCACGCACGTCGTCAGCCATCCCGAGATCGAGGTCGACGGCGACCACGCCACCGGCACGTGGTGCCTGGACGACACCGTGATCGCCATGGCGTACCGCCTGCTGATCCGCGGGTCGGCCTACTACAGCGACACCTACCGCCGCTGCTCCGACGGGCGGTGGCGGATCGCCGCCACCAGCCACCGCCGCACGTACGAGTACACCGTCTCCCTCGACGACCTGCCCAGCCTGAGGTTCACCGCGAACCGCTGGTCTGATCCCGCCGCGGGCCGATCGCCCATTGACCCCACCTAGAACGGGTTCTACTCTCTCCTGGAAGGAAGCCGACCGCTCCGGTACCCGGGTGTACCGCGACGACGAGGGAGTCCGGTGGCCACGCAGTCATTCGCCGAGGCGATCGCCGAGGCCGAGCGGATCATCCGGTCGGCGCCCCACGTGCGGACCGACCAGGACCTGGCCGAGGGGCTGAACTACCTGGCCGGCAGCATCAAGGCGACGCTGCACATGGTCTGGGCCTACGACCGGGACTTCCCCTACTTCGCGACCTCCACCGGCCCCTACACCAAGCTCGGGCTGGACAACCCGGACACCCTCTACTTCCACGCCTACCTGCGCGACGACGCCGAGTACGTGGTCACCGGCCGCCGGGGCAGCACGGCCGACCTGAGCTTCCAGGTGCTCAACGGCGACTACTCGCCGTCGCGCTCGCCGGACAGCCTCACCGCGTTCGACGACCGGGACATCGAGATCGCCGCGGACGGATCGTACGAGCTGCGCTTCGGTCCCGCCGGAGCCGGGACGGGCCCGAACCGGTTCACGCTGGGGCCGGGCGCGGCGATGCTGATCGCCCGCGAGGTCTTCAGCGACTGGGACACCGAGCGGCCCGGCGAGATCCGCATCCACCGGGCCGGCGCGCTCGGCACCGCGCCACCGCCACCGACCGCCGAGCGGATGGCCAGGAGGTACGAGATCGCGGGCCGGATGCTGGTCTCCCGGCTGCGCACGTTCCTCGCCTTCCCGGAACGGCACTACCTCACGCTGCCGGTCAACACGATGACCGAGCCGCGGCCCACCCCCGGCGGGCTCGCCACCCAGTACTCGTCGGTCGGCCACTACGACCTCGACGACGACCAGGTCATGGTGATCACCGTGCCGGTGGCCGGCCGCGCCGTCGCGCCGTACCAGGGATTCCAGCTCGGCAGCATGTGGTACGTCTCGCTGGACTACATCAACCACCAGACCAGTCTCACGGCCGGCCAGGCGCGGGCCGACCCCGACGGGAGGATCCGCTACGTCGTCAGCGAGCGCGATCCCGGCCTGGCCAACTGGATCGAGCGCACCGGGCACCGGCGCGGCTACCTGCAGTTCCGCTGGCAGCGGCTGACCCGCGAGCTCAAGCCGGACGACGGCCCCGAGGTGGAGGTGATCCCGTTCGGCGAGCTGGCGGAGCGGCTCCCCCACTACGAACGCCAGCGGGTGACCCCGGTCGAGTGGGCGAACCGGATCGCCGCGCGCCAGAGCGCCGTCGCGAAGCGGATGCTGGGCTGATGTCACCGGCGAACCGAGTGCCGGCGAACGAGGTGCCGGCGGACCGGGTGCTGGCGGACCGGGTGGTCGTGATCTCCGGTGCCGGGCCGGGGCTGGGCCGCGGGCTGGCGCTGCGGTGCGCCAGGGCCGGCGCCGACGTGGTGCTGGCCGCGCGGAACGAGGCGCGGCTGGCCGAGGTGGCCAAGGAGGTTGCGGAGCTGGGCCGCCGCGCGGTGGCGGTGCGGACCGACATCACCGACGAGGCGTCCTGCCGGGAGCTGGCCGAGACGGCGCTGAAGTCGTACGGCCGGGTGGACGGCCTGGTCAACAACGCCTTCGCGATGCCGCCGCTGACGGACCTGGCCACCGTGGACCTCGACGTGGTGCGCGCCGCCTTCGAGACCAACCTGCTGGCCGCGCTGCGGCTCACCCAGCTCTTCGCCCCCGCCCTGGCCGAGCGCGGCGGCTCCGTCGTGATGATCAACTCGGCGGTGCTGCGGCACTCCAGGCGGACGTTCGGCGTGTACAAGATCGCCAAGGCGGCGCTGCTCGCCCTGGCGCAGAGCCTGGCGACCGAGCTCGGCCCGCAGGGCATCCGGGTCAACTCGGTCGCGCCCGGCTACATCTGGGCGGACAACCTGAAGCGCTACTTCACCTACCTCGGCCGCGAACGCGGCGTCCCGGCCCAGCAGGTGTACGACGAGATCACCGCCACGCTGGACCTGCGCCGGCTGCCCGAGCCCGACGAGGTCGCGGACACGGTCGTGTTCCTGCTGTCCCCGCTCGCGCGGGCGGTCACCGGCCAGTGCCTCGACGTCAACTGCGGCGAATGGCACCACTGACCCCGGAGGGACGATGACCACGGACACGGGTGTCGGCACGGCCGCGGACCTGCTCGCCTCGGCCACCGCCTACACGGGCCTGCACGACTTCGGCGACGACTTCGGCGACGACCCGTACCTCGACGGGCTCGACGCGCTGCTGGAGTCCTACGCCCGCGACGAGGCGCTCACGCCGCTGGGCGTCAAGGTGACGCGCGCGACGCTGCGCGGGGCGCTGACCTCGCGGCTGCTGTCGGAGGCGGCCTGGCGGGAGCACCCCGAGCACGCGGAGGTGCCCGTCGAGCGGCCGATCTTCGTCACCGGGCTGCCGCGCACCGGCACGACCGCCCTGCACCGGCTGCTCACCGCCGACCCGGCGAACCAGGGCCTGGAGGTGTGGCTGACCGAGGTGCCGCAGCCGCGGCCGGCCCGCGAGACCTGGCCGGCGAACCCGGCCTTCCAGCGGATCCAGGCCGCCTACGAGCGGCACCATGTGCGCAACCCCGAGTTCATGGGCGTCCACTACATGTCGGCCGGGCAGGTCGAGGAGTGCTGGCGGTTGCTGCGCCAGTCGATGCGGTCGGTCTCCTTCGAGTGCCTGGCCCACCTGCCGTCGTACTCCGCCTGGCTGGACGGCCAGGACTGGACCGCGGCCTACCGCAGGCACCGGCGCAACCTGCGGCTCATCGGGCTGCGCGACCCCGGCCGGCGCTGGGTGCTGAAGAACCCCAGCCACCTGTTCGCCCTGGACGCGCTGATGGAGGTCTATCCGGACGCGCTGGTCGTCCAGACGCACCGCTCGCCGCGCACGGCGATGGCGTCGATGTGCAGCCTCGCCGCGCACGCGACGGAGGGCTGGTCGGAGGTGTTCACCGGCGCGGTGATCGGGCGCGACCAGGTGGAGCTGTGGAGCCGGGGCCTCGACCGGTTCCGGGCCGAGCGGGCCCGGCACGACCCGGCCCGGTTCTGCGACGTCGACTACGACGGGTTCGTCCGCGACCCGCTGGGCACCGTCGAGGCCGTCTACGCCCGGTTCGGGCTGCCGCTCGGTGACGCGGCCCGCGCGGCCATGGCCGGGCTGCACGAGGAGAGCCGCTCCGGCGGGGGCCGTCCGTCCCACAGCTACGACCTGGCCGACTTCGGGCTGACCGGCGAGGAGATCGATGAACGTTTCGCCGGTTACCTGGCGAGCCTCGCCCGCTGACGCCTTCCGGCTTTCGCGGCGCCGGGGTCTCCGGCACACTCGGCCGAGGACCCGGCACTCGCCGTGCCAAGAGAGGACATGTGATGAGAAAGACGGGGAAGAAGGGCTTACCCCAGGCCGTCGTCGCGTTCGCGGCGCTGATCGGCACCCTGTTCGTGACGGGGCAGCCCGCCTGGGCCGGTGAGTACGACCGCAAGCCCGAGGTGACCTGCACCTCCGAACGACATCCGCAGTTCGCCGACCAGATGGCCGACTTCATCCGCATCGCGGTCAACGTGGGGACCGTCGTCAGGCTGGAAGGACTGCGCGAGCCGGGCGTCGCCTTCTACGACCACGTCACCGGCACCGAGTGCTACAGCACGACGGAGAAGTTCTTCGAGACCGGCAGCCTGGTCAAGGCGTCCATCATGGGCGCGCTGCTGCACCGGCCGCAGGATCTCAGCGCGGCCGAGCGGCCGCTGGTGGAGAAGATGATCCTCGAGTCGGACAACGACACCTCTCTGCGCCTGTGGCGGGAGTCGCTCGGCTGCGGCAAGGACGACAACGGCACCGTACGGCCGTGCGACCTGTTCAGGGCGTTCCTCGAGGCGGCCGGCATGGAGAACACCTATCCCGACGACGAGGGCGCCTTCGGCGACACCCACACCACCGCCCGGGACCAGGTCAGGCTGTTCCGTCTGTTCAGCGCGCCCAACCCGGTCATCAACGAGACCCGGCGCTCCTACGCCCTCGACCTCCTGCGCCGCGCCGAACCCCGTTACGGCGTGCCGTCCTTCGCGCCGCCGGGCACCACGCACGCGCTCAAGGTCGGCTTCAGCAAACTCGGCGGCAGCAACCACGAATGGCGCACGAACGTCGCCGGGTACGTCTCCGGCGGCAACCAGGGCTACGACTACGTCACGGCCTTCCTCAGCGACCGCAACGAGGAGGTCGAGATCCCCGGCCCCTACGACTGGCCCTTCAACGGCATCAAGCGCCTCAACAAGGTGGCCGAGCAGGTCAACTGCGGAATCCGCGAGCTGAACGGCGACAACACCTGCTGGGACTTCGAAAACGAGGACTGCTTCATCTCCTCGCCGGACATGGAGTGCCGCACCGACCACCCGCTGCGCTCCCACCGCAGCCAGCACTGGGTACGGGTGGACATCGGCGCCAAGCTCGGCTCGACCGTGCACTGGAAGCTCGTGGACGCCGCGAACGGCATCGTCGTCGACGAGGGCGACGCCGTCGGCGGGCCGGACTGCGTCTGCGAGAAGACCGTCTACGGCCTGTACGGCAGCTACATCGTGAAGCTGAACACGAACGTGGCCAACGGCGGCGACCGGGGCGCCATCTTCAACCACACGGGCGGCCCCCAGGACCCCGATCCCGACCAGCCCCCTGTCGTCTCCGCCGGGCCGGACCGCACGGGCGCCGAGGGCCAGGCGATCGAGCTGGCCGGGCTCGCCAACGACGACAAGGGCACGCCCGCCGTCCACTGGAGCGTCGAGCCCGGCCCGGACGTCGACGCCGGGGCCTCCTGCTCCTTCTCCGCCCCGACGGCCACCCGTACCACGGTGACCTGCGACGACGACGGGACGTTCACCCTGAGGCTGTCGGCGTACGACGGCGTCAACGCGGCGGTCGGCGACGAGGCGCGGCTGGAGCTGACGAACGTGGCGCCCGCCACGGAGACGCCGAGGGCCGCGCGAGCCGCCTCGGCGGTCACTCCCCAGCCCTGGCAGGTGTTCCGCGCCGGCGCCGCCGTGTCGCTGAGCGTGCCCTTCACCGACCCGGGCGGCAACGACACCCACACCTGCCTGACCGACTGGGACGACGGCACGACGTCCACCGGCGCGGCCGATGGGCTGACCTGCCGGGACAGCCACGTCTACACGCGGCCGGGGATGTTCACGATCAAGACCGAGATCACCGACGACGACACCGGCTCCGGCGGGCACGAGGTCATGGTGATCGTCTACGATCCGGACGCGGGCTTCGGCCCCCAGGGAGGATGGCTGTCCTCGCCGGCCGGCTCGGTCACCGCCGACCCGTCGGCGAGCGGTAAGGGGCACTTCCAGGCGAACGTGAAGTATCTCCCCCACGACCAGGGGCCCGTGCCCGGCAATGGCAAGGTCTCCTTCCGGGTGACTCCGGCCGGGTTCGACCTCGACTCGACCAGCCTCGAATGGCTGGTGGTCACGCCCGACGACAAGCTCGCGGTCAAGGGCACGGGCAGCGTCGACGGCCGGCCGGGCTACGGGTTCGTCCAGTACTCCTACGACGCCGACCCCGACCGGGTGCGGCTGGTGGTCTGGCCGCTGACGGCGGGGGCCTATCCGACGGACACGCTGACGTACGACAACGTCAGGGGCGCCGGGTTCGACCTCGACGTGGCCCGGCCACAGGAGATCGCGCACGGCTCGGTCGTCGCGCACAACTGACGTCAGCGGGGCCTGGCCGATGTTCCATCGGTCCAGGCCCCGCTGGATCAGCCGGTAGTCGATGACGGTGATCTGCTGTTCGCGGAGGAGTTCGCGGGCTGCGGCCGAGGTGAGGAACTCGTAGCCGGTCCGGCGCACCAGCCACCCACTCTCGCCGATCCGAGCCGCTCACGCACGCGGCCGGTCAGGCGGAGAGGGCGGCCGCCGCTTTCTGGAGCGCGGTGCGCGCTCCCGTGACGGGGTCGCCATGGCCAACGCAGGCGACCTCGGCGTCGAGGTCCGCGAGCCGGCGGAACGAGCGGAGCGTCTCGTCGCGGTCGATGTTGAACACCCCCGGCATGACCTGGCCGTTGACGTGCGCCACGGTGTCGCCGGTGAACAGGACCCCCGCATCCGGCAGGTGGAGGGCGATGCTGCCGGCGGTGTGCCCGGGGGTGGCGATCACGCGGGCTCCACCGCCGAAGCCGATCAGGTCGCCGTCCTCCAGTTCGCGGTCCACACGGCACGGCGGGACAGGAGGCAGCAGGTGAGCACCGAGGCTGCGGTGCAGTTCCCGCTCCTCGTCGGTGAAGTTCGGCGGCGGCGCGGGCGTCTCGCCTCGGATCACCGGCGCCTCCAGCCGATGAGCCATCACCGTCACCTCTCCCCACGTCACGACCGCCGCCGCGCCGCCGCTGTGGTCCTCGTGGTAGTGGGTGAGCACGACCTGCCGTACGGCGTCCGTGCGCAGCCCGAGCCGGCCGATCGCCTCGGCGATCTCGTCGCCGGACGTGGCGATGCCCGTGTCCACCAGCGTGAGCGCGCCCGCGTCGTTCCACAGGTAGGCCTGCCCGAACTCCAGCCGCAGCAGGTGCAGCCCTCGCCGGATCTCCACGATCTCCACTGCCCAGCCCTCTCTTCCGGATGACGTCAGGCGACCAGATAACCCGCTCATCGAGGTCGCCGTCCAACAATGATCGACGCCGCATTGACAACCGATCGTTGTCGCTCCAGGCTCCCGGCATGGATGCGGACATCCCAGGCATGCGTGCCTTCGTCGTGACCGCCGAGGAACTGCACTTCGGCAGGGCAGGAGCACGGCTGTTCGTCACCCAGCAGGCGCTGTCGAGACGCATCCGCCGGTTGGAGGAGGCGCTGGGCACGCCGCTGTTCGAGCGGAGCACCCGGTCCGTCGAGCTGACAGCGGCGGGGCGGGACTTCCTGCCGATGGCGGTGGAGGCGATCGCCGCGTTCGACCGGGCCGTCGAGGCGGTCCGCGTGGCGGACGACCCGGTCCGGGTGGATGTCTACGACGAGCGGTTCACACCGCTGCGCATGGTCCGCGAGGCCAGCGAGCGCGACCCGCGGTTGCGGGTGGAGCTGAGCATGCGGCAAGGGCTGGCGGTCGCGCTCCCGGCCCTGCGCCGGCGGGAGATCGACGCGGCCTTCGGGCGGGCGCGCGACCTGCCCGGGCCGTGGCCGGAGGAGCTGGCGTCCCGGCTGATCCGTCTGGAGCCGCTGGCCGCGTTCGTGCCGGAGGATCATTCGCTCGCGGGGCGGAGCGAGCTGCGGCCCGCCGACCTGCGAGCCGGGGGCATCGCGATGCCCGACCCGGCGGGCGCCGCGGAGTGGCGCGGCTACCTGAGACGCCTCGCCGGCCGGTTCGGCGTCCCGTTGCGCTTCACCGCGCCCGCGATCGGCCAGCGGCATCTGGTGGAGCAGTTCCTGCGCGAGAAGAACGCCGTGGGCCTGGGCGAGATGAGCATCGACGCGGCCGGGAGCGGGCTGCGCAGGATCCCGATCGTCGAACCGACACCCCTCATGCCGTGGTCGGTGGTCTGGCACCGGCGCAACCCGCGCCCGCTGCTGCGAACGTTGCTCGGCCACCTGCGGCCCGTGTCCCCGCCCGATCCGGCCGACCGGCGGCACTGGATTCCGGAGATCGACCGGGCCGCGGTTTCACCAGGGGAGGCCGGCCTTCGATAGCGGCAAGAAGTCTTCCGCATCGGCTCGTACCGTGGCGGTGCCCAACGATCCGAGGGAGTCTTTCGATGAGCATCGACCCGTTCACCATCGCCGTCCCGCGGTCCGCCGTCGACGACCTGACCGACCGGCTGGCGAAGACCCGCTGGCCCGACGAAACGCCCGGTGCCGGGTGGAGCCGCGGCGTGCCACTGGAGTTCCTGAGGGAGCTCACCACGTACTGGGCGTCGAGCTACGACTGGCGTGCCGCCGAGGCGCGGCTCAACGAGTTCGCGCAGTTCACCACCGAGATCGACGGGCAGCGGATCCACTTCCTGCACGTCCGTTCCGACCGTCCCGACGCCCTCCCGCTGGTGCTCACGCACGGATATCCGAGCTCGTTCGCCGAGTTCAGCACGCTCATCGGGCACCTGCGGCAGGACTTCCACGTGGTGGCGCCGTCGCTGCCCGGCTTCGGCTTCTCCACCCCGGTGCGCGAGCCCGGCTGGGCGATGGGCCGCACCGCCCGGGCCTGGGCCGAGCTGATGCGCCGCCTCGGCTACGACCGCTACGGCGTCCATGGCGGCGACATCGGCGCGGGTGTCTCGGGCGCGGTGGCCGGCATCGACGGCGAGCACGTCGTGGGAGTCCACGTGGTGACCGATCCGCTCACGGCGGCGAACACGGCCACCTTCCTGCCGGGCATGGCCGACCGGCTGGACCCGGCGGACCCGGCGGACAAGCCGGCGCTGGACCGGATGGCGGCCTTCCAGCGAGAGGGCAGCGGCTACCTGGCGATCCAGAACAGCCGGCCCCAGACCATCGGCTATCTGCTCAACGACTCGCCGGCCGGGCAGCTCGGCTGGATCGTCGAGAAGTTCGAGGAGTGGACCGACCTGCCGTACGACCGGGACCACCTGCTCACGATCGTGAGCCTCTACTGGTTCACCGGCTCCGGCGTCTCCGCCGCCCGTTACCTGTACGAGCAGGCACACTCGTCCGACTGGGGGGCGCCGTCCGCGGTGCCGCAAGGATTCTCGGTGTTCGGCGCCGACACCACGGTCCGGAAGCTGCTCGCCCCGCCCGCCGGCACCCACTGGGTGGAGCACGATCGGGGCGGGCACTTCCCGGCCATGGAGGCGCCCGGGGTGCTGGCCGCGGATCTGCGTACCTTTTTTGGGCAGGTGAAGTGACACTGCTCGGGTGGCCTGGCTGCCTGGTCGGTGTCGGAATTCTCGGATCATCCGCGGCTTGACGTCGGATTTCCACGACGGAGGGGGCGCTGGGTGGACCGGAACGCGGGAGGTGGCGCAGAGTAGCGCGGTTGTCATCGACCGCGGCGCGCCGTCGCCGCAAAGGGGATTTCGTTGAACGTTTCGAGTAGGGGGACGGAGGCTGCCCGCGCGAAGAGAGTCTCGGTCGCGGCGGCCTGCGCCGGGGTCTTCGTGGCCTATCTGCCGGTGACCACCGTCGTGGTGAGCCTGCCGGCGATCCAGCGGGCGCTGGACGCGTCGACCGCGCAGCTCGCGTGGGTCTCCGACGCCTTCGTGCTGCCGGTGGCCGCGTTGATCCTCACCGCGGGAGTGTTCGGGGACGTGCACGGCCGTAAGAAGGTCTACCAGGTGGGCCTGGCGCTGTGCGCGCTGGGAGCCGTGGTGGCGTTGTGCGCTCCCTCGGTCCAGGTCCTGTGGGCCGGGCAGGCGCTGGCCGGCGCGGGGGCCGCCGCGCTGCTGCCGGTGACCCTGGCGCTGATCAGTCACGCGGTGCCCGATCACCACGAGCGCGGCAGGTACATCGGTCTGTGGACCACCTGCATGATGGCGGCCATGGCGCTGGGGCCGCTGCTCGCCGGAGTGCTCGTCGACCACGTGGGCTGGCGGTGGATCTTCGTGCTGCCGATCCCGGTGTCACTGCTGACCATGGTCGTCGCCGCGCGGCTGCTGCCTGAGTCGCGGGCCCCCCGCACCCGCAGGCTGGACTGGCCCGGTCAGTTCACCGCCGCGGTGGCGATCACCGCCCTGGTCTACGGGGTGATCGAGGGTGGCGCCGAGTCGTTCACGCATCCCCGGGCGCTCGTCGCGCTGGCGCTCGCCGTGGTGAGCGGCGCGGCGTTCGTGGTGGTGGAGAAGCGTAGCGGCAGTCCCATGCTGGACCTGTCGCTCTTCCGCAGCCCGGGTTTCACCGCCTCCGCGCTGGTGGCCCTGATCAGCTTCCTGGGGCTGATCGGCTTCTTCTTCATCCTGAGCCTCTACTTCGGCCTGGTGCAGCAACTGGACACCCTGCAGTCGGGGGTGCGGATGGTGCTGGTCAACGTGGTGTCCATGCTGCTCGGCGTCGTGATGGGCCGCGTCATGCGCCGCGTGTCGTCCCGGGTGCTCATCACGGCCGGTCTGCTCGTGGCGGCCGGCGCACTGCTGTCCCTGACCACGGTCGGCGTGGACACGTCGTTCTGGTCGGTGGCCTGGCGCCTGGTGCTGCTGGGGCTGGGCCTCGGCGTCGCCTTCCCGTGCATCACGAACACCGCCGTCGCCTCCGTCCCGCCGCACCAGGCGGGCATGGCCGCCGCGGGCAACAACGCCTTCCGGCAGGTCGGCGGCGCACTGGGACCGGCCGTCCTGGGATCCCTGCTGTCCCTGCGGGCGCTGGGCGACCTGCCCGGCCGTCTCACCGACGCGGGCCTGACGGCCGCGCGGTCACAGCAGGTCGTGGGTGCCGTCGACGCGAACGGGCTCGGCGCGGTGGCACAGCTGGACCTGGGCCCGGACACCGGTCCCGCGCTGGCCGCCGTGTCGGAGGCGTTCCTCGGGGGCCTGCGGCTGTGCCTGGCCGTCTCGGCCGTCCTGCTGGTGCTGGCCGCCCTGGCCGCCGCCGTCCTGCTGCGCCGCCCGCGCCCGGCCACCACGTGCGCCGCCGGCGCGGCAGGTCCCGCCCTCCAGACGGACACGCGGTCGCCGCAAGGGAGCGCGCGGGAGCCGGAGGAAGCCGGCGTCCGCCGCTCGCCGGCCGCCACTCGCGCGGGAGGACCTCGTGGCACTCCAGACTCTTGACCTGCTCGACCTGAAGCTGCTGCAGGCACTGGAACTCGACGGACGGGCGCCGTTCAACCGGATCGCGCGGGTGCTGGGGGTGTCCGACCAGACCATCGCGCGCCGGTTCAGGCGGCTGCGCACCACGGCGCGGCTGCGGGTGACCGGCATGACGGACGACAGCCGCCTGGGCCAGGACAGCTGGATCGTCCGGCTCGGCTGCCTCCCCGACGTGGCCGCGCACCTGGCGTCCGCGCTGGCCAGGCGCGCCGACACCCAGTACGTCGACCTGCTGTCAGGCGGCACCGAGGTGCTGTGCGTGATGAATCCACGCAGCCGGCAGGAGCGCGACGAGCTGCTTCTGGAACGCCTCCCGCGCACGCCACGGGTCACCTCGGTCAGCGCCCACTGCATCCTGCACTCCTTCTACGGGGGTCCGGTCGGCTGGCTGCGCAAGACCAGCGCGCTGGATCCGGACGAGGAGGCCGCGCTGCGCACTCCGGCCCCCGCTCCCGCCTCGGCGCCGGTCACGCTGGACGCCGTCGACGAGGCGCTGCTGGCCACGCTGCGGCGGGACGGCCGGGCCACGTTCGCCGAGTTGCAGGCGGCCAGTGGTCAGACCGAGGCCGTGGTCAGGCGGCGCATGGAGCGGCTGCGGGCCACGGGAGCGCTGTATTTCGCCGTCGAGTACGACCACGAGCCCATGGGGCAGGGCGTCGAGGCGATGTGCTGGCTGACCGTGGCTCCGCACGCGCTGGCCGAGGCGGGGCAGGCGCTGGCGCGCCATCCCGAGGTGCGTTTCGCGGGGTCCATCACCGGCCAGGCCAACCTCGCCGTCTCGGTGCTCTGCCGCACCACCGGCGACCTGTACACGTACCTGAGCGACAAGATCGGCGCCTTGGCCGGCGTCCTGACCGTGGACACCACCCTCGTCCTCCGCCGGGTCAAGGCCATCACCTACGAACACCCGCCCAGGTGATCCGATGAGTTCGATCAGTTCGCCTAGTCTGACCGGCATGCGCAAACTCATCATCCAAGAGCTGGTCACGGTCGACGGTTACGCGGCCGGCCCAGCAGGAGAGCTTGACTTCTTCGAGTCGGTCACCGACTACAGCCAGGTCGACCAGGACAACCTGCAGATCATGGAGAACGTGGACACCGTCCTGCTGGGCGCCGCGACGTACCGGATGTTCGTCGAATACTGGCCCACCGCCGACGAAACGGTCGCCAGGTCGGTGAACACCATGCCCAAGCTGGTCTTCTCCAGCACCCTCGACAAGGCGCCGTGGGGAGAGTGGGAGCCGGCGCGGGTGGTGCGCGGCGACGCGGCCCAGAAGGTCGCCGAGCTCAAGCGCGAGCCGGGCGGCGACATCATGCTCTGGGGCAGTCTGTCGCTCGCCCGTTCGCTGATCCGGGCGGGCCTGCTGGACGAGCTCCAGCTCCGCGTGATCCCGGTGGCCGTCGGCGCCGGTCAGAGACTCTTCCCCGACGACCTGGGCCGCCTCGACCTGGAGCTCGTCGAGGCCAAGCCCTATGACTCGGGGATCACCTCGATGCGCTACCGCCCGAGGCGCGCCTGAACCACCCGCCGCCGGTGGCAGGACGACGGCGCCCCGCCACCGGCAGCCGGCCTCACCGCCTTCGCCACGCGTCGGATCAGCTCGGTGCGGCTCCGGTGCCGGGCGACAGCCCCGCGGGGATACGGGCGAGCAGGTCCCGGACGAGGGACGCGGGGACGCGCGCGAGTGCCTGTCCTGCCGCGTGCGCGTGCGCGGCCACGAGCCGTTCCGTCTGGTCCGTCAGGAGCTCGTCCGAGATCCGGGGGAAGAACGGCGAAGTCCCCAGGTCGCTCTGGGCCCCCTTGACGAGTGAGTACGCGATCCCCAGATGGCGTCCGTACGCGGCCAAGGCCTCAGTGGTGGGCGCGTCGCACCCACCGAGCCGGGCCCCCAGCCGGCACGGCAGTTCGAACGCCATGGCGGTCTTGTCCCGCAGGATCCGGTCGCGTCGCGCCGGGCCGCCCTCTTCCCCGGCGGTCAGCTCGCGCCCCCGTCCCTGGCAGAGCGCGGACAGCGCCTCGGCGAACTCGGCCGCGACCGCGCCACCACCCGCGGCGGCGAGTTCGTAGGCACGGGCCAGGAAGAAATCGGCGGCCAGCACCGAGAAGCGGTTCCCCCACGCGGGCCGCCCGTCCTGTTCACCGGCCTGTCGCACGCTGTCGGCCGCGAGGCCGGCGAGGAGGCCCAGGTCCACGGCCGCCGCCATGACCTGCGCGAGGGAATGAGGGTGACCGCCCACGTAGGTGGCCAGCAGGAGGAGAACGGCGGGCCGTACCCGGTGTGCGGACAGGCTCTCCCCGAGCCCGTTCAGTTTGACGAACATCGGCCAGTCGTCGCGGACGGTGCCCGCGAGCAGTTCGGCCACCGCCAGGAGATCGCGGCGGAGCATCCGGTCGATGGCGGGGTCCGGCTTCGGCAGGGGGTCGAGCAGCACCTCCGCGTAGGCGCCTTCGGGGAACAGGGCAAGGCGCCGGCACAGGGAGAACAGTGGACGGTCGTCGTGGAAGGTGGCGCCGAGCACTCGCCAGGCGAGCAGGTAGCGGCGTACCGAATATCGGCCGGTCTCGAAGTGCCCGCCGTGCCTGAGCCCGAGCCGGCGCGCGTAAGCCTCGGGACGGACGGGCCCGGCAGGGTCCGCGCCGAGGGCCTCGTCGATGTGCTCGGCGGCCAAGGCGCCCGACTCCAGCGCGAAGCCGATCCCCTCGCCGGTGAACGGGCTGATCAGGCCGGCCGCGTCCCCGGCCAGGAGCAGGCCGGGGACGCCGCAGCGGTCGGGGGCGAAGTCGGTGCGCAGCGGTGCCGCCGTCATGGGGCGTTCGGCCAGGGCGCGGCGGAAGCGGGGATCGGTACGGCGCAGATCGGCGACGAACCGGTGGTAGAGGTCGCTCACGTTCTGGGTCTTCTCGGGCTCGAACAGGCCGACGCCCACATTCGCGCGGCCGGAGCCCAGCGGAAAGATCCATCCGTAGGACGGCAGCAGGTACCGCTCGGTCATGTCCTCCAGCGGCAGGTGGAACTCCAGCACGTCGGGCAGCTCTTCGACGCCGGTGAAGTAGCCGCGGGCGGCGACACCGGTCCATCGGCCGCCGTCTGGCCCGAGCCCGGCCTGCCTGGCCAGGCGGGACGACGCTCCGTCGGCGGCGACCAGGGCCGGTGCCCGGAGCCGGACGGGCCTGCCGTCACGGACCACCTCGACGCCCTCGACGCCGGCCGGCCCGCCGATCAGTCTGGTGGCGGTGGCGGTCCACAGGGTGGCCCCGGCTCGGACCGCGTGGGCGCACAGCCGGGCGTCGAGCTCCAGGCGGGGCACCACCATGCCGTACCCGACGCCGCCTTCGTAGGCGAACTCGCGGGTGCCCTGGTGGCGCATGGTCACGCTGACCCCGCCGATCCGCCGGGCGTGGGACGTCTCTACCAGTTCGTTCAGTTCGTCCAGCATGCCCATCTCGGCGAGGAGGTGTACGGCCCGGCGGGTCAGCCCGTCGCCACAGCACTTGTCCCGTGGCAGGCGCCTGCGGTCGAGGAGGAGCACCTGCCGGCCTCGTTTCGCCAGGTGGTACGCGGTCGCGGACCCCGCGGGACCGGCGCCCACGACCACCGCGTCGAACGCGGGCCCGGCCATGTCAGCCCGCCCTGGCCACGGCGTGGTCGGCGAGCCGGGACAGCGACTCCCGGGCAGGGGTGCGGGGCAGTGTCGTCAACTGTTCGCGGGCTTCGGCCGCCCGGCTTCTGGCCTCCCTCAGCGCCTCGTCGACCGCCCCCGATCCGAGCGCCAGCGCGGCCACCTCGGCGATCTCCGCTGGGCACGGATCGGTGAGACCGAGGAGCTCGCGCAGCCGCTTCGCCTCTGGCGTGGTCCTGCCGAGCAGCCGGATCAGGGAGAGCGTGTAGACGCCCTCCCTGACGTCGCGCAGCGGCCCCTTGCCCAGCGCTTCGGCGGTCCCGCGCAGGTCAAGCGCGTCGTCGGCGAGCTGGAAGGCGAGTCCGAGGGCGGCGCCGTACCGCAGGAGCGCACCGGTGATCGCCTCCGGCACTCCGGCGAGCAGGGCGCCGAGACGGCAGGGCAACTCGAAAAGGGGCGCGGTCTTCCCGGCGATGATGTCGAAATGGGCGGGCTCGGTGAGGTCCAGGTTGAAGGCGTTCTCCGTTTCCCTCAGTTGCCCACCGCACAGCCGGACCATCGCCGCGGCGGTTTCCCGGCCGCACGCGTCGTCCAGTTCGGCCAGAGTTCTTGTCGCCCTGGCCACCAGAAAGGTGCCGGCGGTCATGGCGGCCGGCTCTCCCCATTGGGCATTGACGCTCGGTCCGTGTCTGCGCGTCCGCGCCTGGTCCATGACGTCGTCGTGGTAGAGCGAGGCGAGGTGGAGCAGTTCGAGGGCGGCCGCCGCGTCCAGCAGGCGTCGGTGGTCGACGTCGCCGAACTCGGCAGCCAGCAGCAGCAGTGCGGGACGGAGCCGTTTGCCGCCCCTGCCTGACAACGCGGTCGCCATCGCGCGCAGGGTGGTGTCCGAAGGGCCGATCAGGGCGTCGATGCGCCCGTCGAGGGCGGTGAGCGCCGTACGCACCCGGACGCTCACCAACCAGTGCGCGCTCGGCGTCATCGCCGCTCGTCCGGCTGCCGCAGGAAGTCGAGCCGGTTGACCTGTTCGATCGCCTCGCGCAGCACGTTCTCGTCGTTGAGGTGGCGCAGGATCTCCTGCGGCGGCCGGCCCTGGAGTTCGGCCATCATGTCGAGCACCAGCTCGGCCACGCCGGTCTCGGCCTCGCTCAGGTGCGGCCGGAACCTGCGCAGCGCCTCGCGAGCCTCGGCCACGTGCTCGGCGGTGAGCGTGACCGAGGTGGACGTCGGCTGCAACGCCACCTCTCTCGCGGTCCCGATGTAGGTGTCGTAGAGGCGGCGGAGGTAGCGCCGGTCCTCCTCGCTCACCGTGGCGTGGCGCAGGCGGTCGACGATCTGCTGCTCATTGACGAAGTAGGTGTCCACCAGGTAGGCGCCGACGCGGGTCTGCTGGAAGTAGCGCCAGCGGAAGTCGTGCTCGATCGCCGTGTCCGCGTCGAGGTCGCGGCCGAGCAGCTCGCCCGCGATCGACATGATGACCCACCCGCAGGAGTCGGCCAGACCGCCCTCGCCGCCCCGGTAGACCACTGATCCCGAGTCGCCGACCTGGCACAGGGAGGCGCACGCGACCTGCTCGTAGAAGGTGTAGGACCTGCCTTCGTACTGAACGCGCGCCTCGACGTCGACCTCGGTCACCGTCGCGGTCGTGTATTCGGTGGTCCGGCCGACCTTTTCCACGTGGTCGCCGATGTGGGCGTCGTCGATCACGCCTGGACCGCCGGGAAACGCGATGTCCAGGTCGTCGCAGACCCTGCGGATGGGGCTGAACACCGTACGGGCGCAGTTGCCGGCGAACTGGAGCCCCACCGCCGGGTGGGCGGCGGTCGCGGTGGGGATGAGGGTGTTCTTGACCTGGTCGATCACGTCGGCCTGGTTGACCACCTGCGCGATCGCGGCGTCCACGAAGTTGCCCGCGGCAGCCAGCGGGATGAAGCGCTTGAGCGTGGCGACGATGTCGCCCGGCGCGTAGCCCCCGTCGAACAGACCGGGCTGGATGACCAGGTCGCCCGTGTGCCCGGCGTTCGTCCTCGCGATCACGTGGTTGTTGCTGAGGATGTTGAGCGTTCCGTCGTCGGTGTCGATGACCAGCGCCCCGAACGTGCCGGTGTCGTATGCGTTGCCGATGCTGACGCCGCTCGGCGCGGGACGTTCGCGGCGGGTGAAGGACTGCGCGTAGAACGGGCCGGTCTCCACGACATCCACCTCGATGGAGTCCCTCCCGACGTACAGGCGACGCGGAAGCAGGATGCTCGGGGGGAGGAATCTCTCGGGCGCCTTGCGGTGAACGTAGACCACCACGGCAGGTTCGTCGGTCCGCATCCCACCGGCCATCCGGCGGCCGTATCCGACTCCCGCGACGTTGACGTCGTCGAACAGGCCGGCCAGCGGTCCCCTTCGTACGGCGCGGGCCAGAGCTCGGCCCCGGGTGTCCCCGTCATCGCTGGAAGCGGTCATCGTGCTCCCCCTGCTGGGCCCGGAACGGTCCCGTCACCACCAGGCGTACCGGTACGTCTTCGACGGTCATCGGGGCCGGGCGCTCAGGGGGACGCTCGACGTAGACGGTGATGACATAGGGGCCATCCGGCTCGGGCCTGCCCACACCGAGGCCTGTGGCGGAGAAGCGGGCGATGATCGCTGTGCGATGCGCCGCGACGACCCGCCGTACCTCCTCCAGCGAATGGGGATCGGCCATCGCACCGCTCCTTCGAACCGTTGAGGCGATATTCACGATGCATATATGCCCACAGAACACGACTGATTACCGTATGTAGGCATGCCCGGCTCGTCCGCTGCCGAGGGAGCTAGATGAGTTGCCCAGAGCCGATGAGGCAGCCCACGTGCGGCGGTCTACACCGTGGATCCACTTCGCCGACCGAGCGTGCCGGCGATGGCCCCGCCGGACGTGTGGCGGGGCCATGGCGGTGCCACGTGCGCTGGATCGGGCCGTCTCAGCCGGCCAGGACCTGGCGGAGGGTGACGGCGAAGGCGTCCGGGTCGCCCTTCATTCCGAAGTCTCCGTCGAGGAAACCGCCGTGGTGGCTGGGGAAGGTCACGGGGGTCGTGCCCAGCCGCTCGGCGACCGCCACGCCCGCGCGGTGGGCCATCTCGCCCTCCGACTCGGCTCCGACGCCGATGACGACGCGGGTCGACGCCGCGCGCAGCGCCTCGAAGTCGTGCTCGTAGTGCGTGCAGCTGATGAGGTTCTGCGCGAACAGCGCGTCGTCCCGCGAACCGTCGTCTTCCGCCGGCAGGCCGAAGTCGCCCGGGCTCGGAGCCGGCCGTCCGGCGAGGTCGGCCGGGATCTCGCCCCGCAGGCTGCTGACCGCGATGAACTTCACCATCGCCGGCCCGAAGCCCTCGCGCTCGTACGTCCGGCGGACGTCCGCGATCGCGGCCATCGCCTCCTCACGGTCCGGCAGCACCGGAGCGGCCGGCGGCTCGTGGGCCACGAGGGTGCGCACCTGCTCCGGATGCCGGGCCACCAGCGCCAGGGCGTTGACCGCGCCGCCGCTGCTGGCGAAGATGTCCACCGGACCGCCGCCGAGCGCGGTGATCAGCCGGTGCAGGTCGTCGGCGTGCTGGTCGGGCGTCGACTCGGCGGCGCCGTCGGTCCGCTCGCTGCGGCCGATCCCGCGCGGGTCGTAGGTCGCCACCGTACGGTCCCGGAAACGCTCGGCCAGGCCGGCGAACCCGGTGGCGTCCATCGGCGACCCGATCATCAGCAGGATCGGGCCGGTGCCCGCCTCGGCCTCCCGCACGTCGTAGTGCAGGATGGCGCCGGGCACCTCAAGGGTGTGGGTCTTGGGCTCGCTCACGGGTGTTCTCCGTTCCGATGTTTGCCATAGGGACCATCGGGAGCCGCGAAACTCATCGACCGACCGGCTCCTGACAGGGACGTCCAGCTTGAAGCGCTCCGCACGGACGAATCCGGGGGTTGCGAGCTTGGTTATCGCTCACATGTTCGATCACGATTGACTGTACCAGCCGTGGTGCGCTGCCGCAGCAGGTTCCGGCCAAGGCACGCTCAGGCGCCGGAGCGCGCCGGTGGCGGAACACCATCTTTCACAGGGATCCGCGGGCGCCCCAGGATCGCCCGTACCGAGCGGTCGACGTCGTCCTCGGTGGTCGACCAGCTGGAGACCGAGACGCGCATGGCGTAGCGGCCGCGCCAGGTGGTGCCGCCCAGCCAGCAGGGACCGCGTCCACCACGCGCCGCGTCAGCGTGTCGTGCTCGCCGTCGTCCGCCCGGAAGACGGCGAGCACCTGGTTCAGCGTCACCCGGTTCAGCACCTCCACCCCGGGGACCTCGCGCAACCGCTCCGCGAAGCGCCGGGCGAGCTCGCAGGTGCGCTCCGCCAGGTCGGCCACCCCCTCCCCGCCGAGGGCGCGCAGCATCGGGTCCACCGCGCCGGTGGCAGGCCGTACAGCTCTACGAGCCAGCGCGCGCAGATGCTCTCCCAGATCCCCGAGGTCGTGGAGTGCCGCCATGTCACCGGCGAGGACTGTTACGTGCTGACCGTGTGGGCGCGGTCGATGACCGACCTGGAACGCGTCTGCACCCACCTGGCCACCGCCGGCCACACCACCACCTCCCTGATCTTCTCCACCCGTATCCACGACCGCATCCCGCTGGTCCCGAGGTGGGCGAGATCGTGGCCGCCTGATGTGGATCACAACATTGACAAAGTTTATTTTTACGTACAAACTTTTCGTATCAATGCGAGGCGGCCTGCGCTCGAGCTGATCGCGCGGCGCCACCTCCCTCTGAAGGGAAGAGCATGACCCAGCCCTTGACGATGAGCGCCCGCGTCTCCGCACCGGCCAAGACCGTGCACGAGGCGTTCACCGACCCCGTTCAGATGCGCGTCTGGCTTGCTGAGCACGCCGAGGCCGATCTGCCGGACCGCTACGCCTTCTGGGGCCGACACACCCCGGAGGGCGACGCCCCCCGCCAACGTCCGCTCCACCTCGACGACCACACGCTGCGCTTCGCGTGGCCGCTGGCGGGCAAGACGACCACCGTGGAGATCGGCCTCCGGGAGGAGACTCCCGGATCAACCGTCGTCACGGTGTCGCAGACCGAGTTCGACTTCTCCCATCCGGGCAGCCTGGGCACACTGCAGACCTTCTGGGCGCTGGCGATCGCCAACCTGGTGGACCACCTCGAAGGCCGCCCCCTCACCCCCAAGCCCGACTACACCTCGACCGAGCTGCGCGCGGACGTGCTCCTCGCCGCGCCGCCCGCCGAGGTGTACGACTCGCTGGTCGACGGGGCCCAGGTGAGCCGCTGGTTCGGTTTCCCCGTCGACATCGACGCGCGCGTGGGCGGACAGTACGGCCACGGCGGCAGGATCCTCGACCTGGACCCGGGCCGGGCGCTGTCCATCGACTGGACGGGCACGGGCGTGTTCACCTGGGAGCTGGCCGGCTCCGGCGGCGGGACCCGGCTCACCCTGGCACGCAGCGGCTTCGACGCCGGCCAGCCGCCCTACGCGGCCTGGACGGGCGAGCTGTGCGCCGTCGCGGAGCTGCGCCGCTTCCACGAGCTGGCCGACTGGCAGCCGATCTGGCTCCACGACGAGCACGACTCCACCGCCGGCTGAGTCCGCCCCGCCTCCGCGACCCGACCGGCCCTATCCCTGCATCGGAGAGATCTTGAGCAACCAGGCTGTCGACGAATACGTCAGGACCCGGGTCGCGCCCGCCCACCAACCCACCGTCGAGGCCCTGCGCGAGCTGATGAGGCAGCACGCGCCCGAGGCCCAGGAGGTGATCACCTACGGCTCTCCCGCCTGGCGGGGCAACAGGATCCTGGCGATCATCAGCGTCAGCAAGACCCACATCACGCTCGCCTTCGAGCGTGGGGTCGAGTTCGCCGACGCGCATGGCCTCCTCAAGGGCTCCGGGAAGAGAACCCGGCACGTCAAGATCAAGAATCCAGAGGACGTCGATCACGAGGCCCTGCGTGACTACATCAACCAGGCAGCCGAGCTCGACCAGCGATCCTGAGGATCTGCCGACGGCAGGCCGGCGCGTCCGTGACGATCATGGCGACGATCACGCGCGCCCGCCGTCAGTGGCGCGCGGCGGGGACGACCGGCTCGGCGTGCGCCTCGGGCTGCTCGGCCCGGCGTGGAAGGGCCAGGGTGATCGCCGCGGCGGTCAGCGCGGCGCCGCAGCCGATGAGCATGCCGACCCGGAAGCCGCCCTCCGAGGGCACCATCGCCGGCCCGAACCGGATGGTCATCTGCGACAGGACGAGGCCGATCACGGCCGCCGAGGTCGTGGTGCCGATGGACCGCATCAGCGTGTTGAAACTGTTGGCCGCCGCGGTCTCCGAACGGGGCACGACGCCCATGATGAGGGCCGGCATCGAGCCGTAGGCGAAGCCGATGCCGATGCTGCAGACGCAGGTGACGACCAGCATGCCCCAGGGTGAGCCGAGCAGGACCAGGGAGGAGCCGTAGCCGAGCGCCATGATGAGGCTGCCGGTGATCAGCGTGACCTTGGGGCCGCGGGCGGCGGACAGCCGGGCGCCGACGGGTGAGACGAGCATCATCATCAGGCCCGAGGGCGCCATCCACAGGCCGGCGGCCAGCATCGACTGGCCCAGGCCGTAGCCGGTGGCCTTCGGAAGCTGCAGGATCTGCATGATGATCAGCGCCTGGGCGTACATGGCGAAGCCGACCACGATCGAGGCGAGGTTGGTGAGCAGCACCTGACGCCGGGCGGTGACCCGCAGGTCGACCAGCGGAGTGTCGTCGCGCAGCTCCCACCAGCCCCACGCGAGCAGGACGACCGGCGCGGCGCCCAGCAGGCCGAGCGTGGTGCCGCTGGTCCAGCCCCAGTCGGCTCCCTTGGACACGCCCAGCAGCAGGCACACCAGCCCGGCGCCCAGGCCGAGCGCGCCGACGACGTCGAGGCGTCCCGGGGTCCGGGCGGGCGTGGGCGGCACCAGCGTGCCGATCAGCACGGCCACCAGCACGCTGAGCGCGGCCGTGCCCCAGAACAGCACCCGCCAGCTGGCGTACTCGGCCACCCCGGCCGCGATCGGCATCCCCAGCGCGCCGCCGATGCCCATGGAGGAGCTCATCAGCGCGATGGAGGGGCCCAGCCGCTCGGGCGGCAGCAGGTCGCGCAGCGCGCTGATGCCCAGCGGGATCAGGCCCATGCCCATGCCCTGCAGGCCACGGCCCACGATCATCGGCGCGAGGGAGCCGGCCAGCGCGCAGATCACACAGCCCACGACGAGCGGCACCGAGCAGACGAGCATCATGCGGCGCTTGCCGTAGAGGTCGCCGAGCCGGCCGGTCACCGGCGTCGTGACGGCTCCGGCCAGCAGCGTGGCGGTGATCACCCAGGAGGCGTTGGACGCGCTGGTGCCCAGCAGCCGGGGCAGCTCACCGATCAGCGGCACCACCAGGGTCTGGGTGAGCGAGGCGACGATGCCGGCCACCGCCATCACGATCACGATGCCCTGAGGGCGGGAACGGGTCGCGGGCTCCTCCACGCGGAACTCCCTCGCACTCCGGGCCGACACAGATGATGTGCACTCTACACATGGTGTGTGACATGCACATAATATGGGGGTTACACATCGCAAGGCAGACACGCCAGGCGCGCCAAGGGAGTAGGACCGGCATGGACAAGCCCACGCACCTGATCGAGTACGAGACGATGCTGCTCGGGCGTTTCCGCCACGTCGACCGCAGCGCCTACACCCTGCTCAGCCGCCTGCGGATGGAGGGCCCGATGTCCATCGGGCAGCTCAGCGACGCGTTCTGCCTGGACGTCTCCACCCTCAACCGCCAGACCACGGCCCTGCTGCGCGACGGGCTGGTCGAGCGCATCCCCGATCCCGAGGGCGGCATGGCGCGTAAGTTCCGCCTCACGTCGGCGGGTGAGCGCCATCTCGACGAGGAGCACGCCCGGAACATCCGGGGCCTGGAGAAGGTGCTGGCCGACTGGTCGCCCGAGGACGTCGCCGCCTTCGCCGCCTACCTCAAGCGGTTCAACACGGACGTGGAGCGCCTGGGCGGGCGGCCCTGGCCACGCCCGGAACGTTCGCGGACGTCCTGAGGGGCCGGCCGCCGTTCTCGGAACGTTCGCGGACGGCCCGTGAGGCCCGGGTCCAGCCGCGTTCTAGCCGGCGTCCTCGCGGCCGCCGAGGGTGCGCAGGGTGACGTCCAGCCGGGAGGCGAGCTCCTCGACGGTCGTGCCGTAGGTCTCGGCGACCGTCACGCCGTCCGGGCCGAGGTGGAAGATCGCCCGGTCGGTGTAGAGACGGCTCACGCAGGCCAGCCCGGTCAGCGGGTACGTGCACTCCGGGACGAGTTTGGGCGTGCCGTCCCTGGCGAACAGCGTCATCATGACGAACACGTTCTTGGCGCCGATGGCCAGATCCATGGCGCCTCCCACGGCGGGGATCGCGTCGGGGGCGCCGGTGTGCCAGTTGGCCAGGTCGCCACGCTCGGACACCTGATAGGCGCCGAGCACGCACACGTCGAGGTGGCCGCCGCGCATCATCGCGAAGGAGTCGGCGTGGTGGAAGTAGGAGGCGCCCGGCAGCTCGGTGACGGGCATCTTGCCGGCGTTGGTCAGGTCGGGGTCGATCTCGTCGCCGTGCGCGGCGGGGCCCATCCCGAGCATGCCGTTCTCGGTGTGCAGGATGACCCCGGAGCCCGCGGGGAGGTGGTCGGCGACCGTGGTCGGCTGTCCGATGCCGAGGTTGACGAACGACCCCGGCGGGATGTCGCGGGCCACGAGGGCGGCCAGCTCGTCGCGGTCGAGCGGGCCACGGCCGGTGTGCTCGACGGTCCGGGCGTCGGGGTGCACGTCGGGGTTGATGTCGGGGTTGAGGGAGACGGTCACGCTGAGACCTCCGCTGCGCTCAGGTCGAGGATCCGGTCAACGTAGACGCAAGGGGTGACGACGGTCTCGGGATCCAGCTCGCCGACCTCGACGACCCGGTGCACCTCGGCGATCGTGGTCGTCGCGGCGGTCGCCATGACGGGCCCGAAGTTGCGGGCGGTCTTGCGGTAGACGAGGTTGCCCATCCGGTCGCCCACGTGGGCGCGGATGAGCGCGACGTCACCCTTGATCGGATATTCCAGCACGTGGTCGCGGCCGTCGATGGTGCGCCTCTCCTTGCCCTCGGCCAGGGGCGTGCCGACGCCGGTGGGACTGTAGAAGGCGCCGATCCCGGCGCCGGCGGCGCGCATCCGCTCGGCGAGATTGCCCTGCGGCACCAGCTCCAGCTCGATCCGCCCCTCCCGGTACAGGGAGTCGAAGACCCAGGAGTCGCTCTGCCGGGGGAACGAGCAGATCATCTTGCGCACCCGGCCGGCCGCGAGCAGCGCCGCCAGGCCGGTGTCGCCGTTGCCGGCGTTGTTGCTGACCACGGTCAGATCGGTGGCGCCCTGCCGGATCAGCGCGTCGATCAGGGTGACCGGCATGCCGGCCATGCCGAACCCGCCGATGAGGACGGTGGAGCCGTCCGCGATGCCCGCGACGGCGGCGCCTGGATCGGCGGTGACCAAGGTCATCGGATGTCCTTTGCTGGAGGCCCCGGGCTTCTTCAGCCCTGGGGAGGAGGTCAGGAAACGCCTGGGGAGGTCAGGAAGCGCTCACGTTCTCGAGGACGACGGCCAGGCCCTGGCCGACGCCGATGCAGATGGCGGCCACGCCCCACCGCTCACGCCGTTCGCGCAGCACGTGGGCGAGGGTGCCGAGGACGCGTCCGCCGGAGGCGCCGAGCGGGTGGCCGATGGCGATGGCGCCGCCCCTGGTGTTGACGATCCCGGGGTCGATCTTCCACGCGTCCAGGCAGACCAGCGACTGCACGGCGAACGCCTCGTTCAGCTCGACGGCCCCGACGTCGTCCCAGCCGATGCCGGCCCGGCGCAGCGCCCGGTCGGCGGCCTCGACCGGCGCGTACCCGAACAGCTGGGGCTCCAGTGCCGAGGCGCCGCGGCCCGCGACGCGGGCGATCGGGTCGGCGCCGACGCGGCTCGCGGCGGCCTCCGAGCCGAGCACGACGGCCGAGGCGCCGTCGTTGATCGGCGAGGCGTTGCCGGCCGTGATGGTGCCGCCGGGGCGGAAGACGGGCTTGAGCCCGGCGAGGATCTCCGGGGTGGTGCCGGGGCGGATGCCCTCGTCGCGCGCGAGGTCGGCGCCCTCGACCGGCACGACCAGGTCGTCGTAGAAGCCGGAGTCCCAGGCGGCGTCGGCCAGCGCGTGGGAGCGGGCCGCGAAGGCGTCCTGCCGCTCGCGGGAGATGGAGTAGGTCTCCTGCAACTGCTCGTTGGCCTCGCCCAGGGAGACCGTCCACTCCTGGGGCATCCTCGGGTTCACCAGCCGCCAGCCGAGCGTGGTCGAGACGGCGGTCGCGTCTCCGGCGGGGAAGGCGCGCGACGGCTTGGGCAGCACCCACGGGGCCCGCGTCATCGACTCCACTCCCCCGGCGACGACGATGTCGGCGTCGCCGCTCTCCACGGTCCTGGAGGCGATCATGGCCGCGTCGAGGCTCGATCCGCACAGCCGGTTGACCGTGGTGGCGGGCACGCTGACCGGCAGCCCGGCCAGCAGGACGGCCATCCGGCCGACGTTGCGGTTGTCCTCGCCCGCGCCGTTGGCGTTGCCCCAGACGACGTCGCCGATGGCGGCCGGATCCAGCTCGGGGACCTTGGCCAGGGCGCCGCGCAGGGCGGCGGCGGCCAGGTCGTCCGGACGGACCCCGGCGAGCGCGCCGTTGAACCTGCCGAACGGTGTGCGCGCCGCGGCGTAGACGAAGGCCCCACCCATGCCGTCCTCCTTCAGTGTTCGCTATGCGAACAACAGTTCCTCATACGAACTTTGTGTAGTTTACCGCTTTCCTTACCCGGCGCGACGGGCACGAGACGGGTACATCGGGGACAGCTCGCCGGGCGTGAGAGCGGTCGGCCCGAACAGCCAGTCCACGTAGTCGTAGTCGTAGACGTCGCGGTCACGGAGCACCTCGTTGCGCCACAGCCGCTCGTCCCCGTCGTGGTGCCACAGGTCTCCCCAGGCCCGTGCCGTGGTCAGCACGCGGCGGCAGTGCTCGGGGCGGACGGCGTTGTAGGCCGCCAGCGCGGCGTCCCAGTCGACGCCCGTCGGAGTCCCCGAGGCCGCCGAGCCGGTCACGCCCTGCGCGCCCACGTGCTCGGCCAGCACCCAGGCGTCCTCGATGGCCATGACCGCGCCCTGGGCGAGATACTGCAGCGGCGGATGGGCGGCGTCGCCGGTGAGGGCGATCCGGCCCCGGACCCAGTCCGCGAGCGGGTCCCGGTCGAACATCCGCCACCAGCGGTCACGCCACATCAGCGGCAGCCCGGCCCGCACCTGGGCGCAGGTGGCCTCGAAGGCTCCGTCGAGCTCGTCCGGCGTGCCCCAGTCCTCCTCGCCGGCTCGCGCCTTGGGCGACTCGAACACCGCGACCTGGTTGAACATCTCGCCGTGGCGCAGTGGGTACTGGACGAAGTGGCACCGGGGGCCGACGTAGACGACCACGTCCTTGAGGCGTACGTCGAGGTCGGCGACCCGGTCGATCGGGATGGCGCCCCGGTAGGCGACGTACGCGGAGCTGACCGGCTGGTCGTCGCTCAGGATCCGGCGGGCCACCGAGTGGAGGCCGTCGGCGGCCAGGACGACCTCCCCGAACTCCCGCCCCCCGTCGTGGACGGCGACGGCGCCGCCCTCGGCCTGCTCGTACGCGGTCACCGTGACGTCGTTGACGAGGTCCACCCCCGCCCGCCGGCAGGCGCGCAGCAGCGTGCCGTGCAGGTCGCTGCGATGGATCACCAGGTACGGGAAGCCGTAGCGCCGCTCCACGTCGTGCAGGTCGAGCCGGGTGAGGACGCCGGCGTCGACGGCGTCCTTCATGACGATGCTCTCGGGGAGCACGCCGAGCGACTTGACCTCGTCGAGCAGGCCCCAGCGGTCGAGGATGCGGGTGCAGTTGGGCGCGATCTGCAGACCGGCGCCGACCTCACCGAACTGGGAGGCCTGCTCCAGCACCCGCACCCGCAGGCCCTTGCCCGTCAGAGCGAGGGCGTTGGCCAGGCCGCCGATCCCGCCGCCGACCACCACCACGTCGACGTCGTTACCGTCTTCGGACATGTCCGGTGTTCCTTCCATCACGTCGCGCCGGGAGCTAGAGCCACCGGGGGAGTTCGGGCGCCGGCCGGTCGCCGGCGGCGGTGACACCGTCGCTCCGCCGGCCGGAGAGGTAGGCCGCGAGGCCGGCGAGGGTGCCGGTCACCGGCGTGGGGTCGCCGGCGCCGGACACGGCCCAGGCGCCGTCGTGGCCGGCGGCCGTGAGGGTGAGCGCGGGGCCGTCGCCGGCCCCGGACCGCTTGGCGGTGATGTCGTCGATCAGCGCGGCGAGGAAGCCGGCCGGGAGGGCGTCGAAGCCCACCCCGGCGCCGAGGTCGACGGCGTGCACCATGACCTCGCGGGCGCGCATCCAGGGGATCTCCCCGGCCGGGACGGTGCGGCCCTGGGCGGTGCGGACCCGCCGGGCCCACTGCGACTCGTCCAGCTCGGCGAGCCGCGCGTCCAGCACGTCGGCCGACCGCGTGGCCCAGGCGCGCAGCTCGGCCGCCGGCCGGGTGGCGCCGGCCTCGATGTCGGCGACGCGCCGGCCCGGAGAGGAGTACATCGGCGTCTCCTCCCCGGTGCGCGCCCAGTGCGCCAGGTTGACCAGCGCGTCGGCGTTGGCGGCGACGTGGGCCAGCAGATGCCGGCCTGTCCAGCCGTCGAGCGCCGTCGGCCCGGCCAGCCGCTCGTCCGGCAGGGCCCGCAACACCCCGAAGAAGAGCTCGCTCCCCTGGGCCGTCCAGCGCAGGCCGTCGGCGCGGCTCCTGCTCGCGGCCATCAGGCCACCGGCTCGGCGACGGTCTTCGCCTCGGACCGTCCCAGCCCGGTGATCTCGGTGGACAGGACGCTGCCCTCGGCGAGGTAGCGGGCGGGCTTGCGGGCGTGTCCCACGCCGCCGGGGGTGCCGGAGGCGATGACGTCGCCCGGGTTGAGCGTGATGATCGTGGAGACGTAGCGCACCAGGGCGACGGGATCGAACACGAGGTCCGAGGTCTCGGCCCGCTGCACCACCTCGCCGTCGACGGACCCGGTCAGGGTGAGCGACGGCCGGGTGCCGCCGGGAAGTTCGTCGGGGGTGACCAGGTAGGGGCCGAACGGCGTGCTGCCCTCCCACGTCTTGCCCTGCAGCCACATCGCCGAGCGGTACTGCCAGTCGCGCATGGTGACGTCGTTGAGGACGGCGAACCCGGCGATGGCCTCGGCCGCCTCGGCCTCGCCCGCCCGCCGCACGGACGTGCCGATGACGACGGCGAGCTCGGCCTCCCAGTCGACCTGGCCGGACTCCGGCGGCAGCCGGATCTCGTCGTCGGCCCCGATGAGCGCCTCGGCGTACTTGGCGAACAGCGTCGGGTACTCCGGCAGCTCCCGCCCCATCTCCAGGATGTGGTTGCGGTAGTTGAGGCCGACACAGACGATCTTGCCGGGGCGGGGGACGACCGGCGCGTAGCCGGCGCTCTCGACCGCGCTCCCTTGCGCACGGGCGGCCCGCCCGGCCCAGTCCGGCTGGGCCAGCAGTTCGCCGACGTCGGCGAAACCGAGGTCGACCAGGGTCTCCCCCTCCACACGTACGGCCCGGGTGGCGCCGTCGGCGGTGCGGATGGTGGCGAGCTTCATGGGGTCTGTCCTTCCACGTGGGCGCGGTCGAGGCGGAGCGCCTCGAAGATCGGCCCGTCACTGAATCTGAAGAGGTCGAGGGCGCCCGAGTCGGAGTCGGACGCCGTGGCCTCGGACCTGGCCGAGAACGGCACCCACGACGGGACCACGAACAGGTCGCCGCGGGTGACCGACCAGGACGCGTCGCCGACCGTGACCCGCCCGCTGCCGTCGAAGACCTGGTACACCGAGGAGCCGACCTCGCGCAGGGGCGCGGTCTCGGCCCCGCCGCGGATCCGGTGCATCTCCACCCGGATGGTCGGCAGCACGTCGCCGCCCGTGGTGGGGTTGGTGTAGCGCACCGCCGCGTGGCCCGGCTCGACCGTCCCGGGGTGGCCCTCGGCCTCGAGTGCGAGCTGGTCCGTCAGCGCGCGGTCGGTGTCGGCCCACCGGTAGGCCAGCAGCGGGGTGCCGGGCCGGGCTCCGGGCGCGGAGACCGGACGCAGGCCGGGGTGCCCCCAGAGCCGCTCCGACCGGGAGCGCTCGGGGGTGGTGCGCTCGGCCGCGGTGATCTCGTCACGGCCGAACTCGAAGAACTGCGCCTCGGTGACGTACTGGAACGGGATGTCCAGGCCGTCGATCCAGGCCATCGGCCTGTCGGTCGCGTTGTGGTGGGCGTGCCAGTTCCAGCCGGCCTGGGGCAGGAAGTCGCCGCGGCGCATCGGCACCGGGTCGCGGCCGACCACGGTCCACACGCCCTCGCCCTCGACGACGAACCGGAACGCGTGCTGGGTGTGCCGGTGCTCCGGGGCGTCCTCACCCGGCATCAGGTACTGGATCGCGGCCCACAGCGTCGGCGTCGCGAACGGCCGGCCGCCCAGCGCGGGGTTCGCCAGCGCGATCGCCCGCCGCTCCCCGCCGCGGCCGACGGGCACGAGGTGCCCGGCCCGGTCGGCCAGGGCTAGCAGGTTGTCCCACCGCCACAGGTGCGGGACCGCCCTGGAGCGCGGGTGCGCCGGCATCAGGTCGCCGATCTCGGTCCACAGCGGGACCAGCAGCTCCTTCTCGAAGCCGTGGTACAGCTCCTCCAGCGCCGCCGACGGCGTCGGCTGGTCCGGTGAGTCGACCACGGCGAGGCGAACCGGGGAGTTCGCGTTCTCAGTCATGTCTGGCTCCTTCGACGTGCCGTGACACGGCCTCGGCGCGGGGATGGCATGGCGGCGCACCGGCGGCGCCGTGGTCCAAGCTTGTATTCTGGGCACAGGAAAAGAACAGGAGATTCTGCTCTGAAGAATCCACCGAACTACTCCGTGCGCAGTGTCGATCATGCGCTCCAGCTCGCGGTCCTGCTCCAGGTCGAGGGCCCGTTCGGCGTGGGCGAGGCGGCGGAACGGCTCGGGGTGGCGCCCTCCACCGCGCACCGGCTGCTGGCGATGCTGGTGTACCGGGACTTCGCGATCCAGACCAGGGACCGCCGCTACGCCGCCGGGCCGGTCCTGTCGCTGGGCGCGAGCTCCCAGTCGCGCACCGCGCTGCTGCGCTCGGTCGCCATGCCGCACCTGGCCGCCCTGGTCGAGCGGGTCCGCGAGAGCTCCAACCTGGTGATCCTGGCCGGTGACCACGTACGGTTCATCGGATCGGTGGAGTGCGCGCAAGCGCTGCGGGTCGGCAACCGCGAGGGCATGGTCTTCCCCGCGCACCTGGCCTCGGGCGGCAAGGTCCTGCTCGCCGACCTGCCGCCGGAGCGCCTCGACGCGCTCTACAGCGAGGCGAAGTGGGCCGGGCGCCTCGACCAGCGCCCCAGCCTGGCGGCGCTCCGCCGCGAGCTGCGGACCGTCCGCGAGCGGGGTTTCGCCATCAACGCCGGCAAGACCGAGTCGGGCGTCACCGCCGTCGGCCGGCCCGTGCGCGGCGAGGACGGCCGGGCCCTGGCCGCGCTCTCGGTGTCGCTGCCCACCGTCCGGTTCTCACGGGACCGCCTGCCGGAGCTGACCAGCGCCCTGGCCATGGCCGTCCGCGACGTCGAGGAGGAGATGCGCGGTGGCGGCGCTCACCTGCCCGGTCGGCGGTAGGTGGCGACCTTGTCGCCGCCGCCGGGGTAGGCCATGATCAGCAGGCGCTGGGCACCCTCCCGCGCGCTCTTCCCCGGGAACCAGGCGTGGTGCACGCGGATCCGGTAGTGGCCCTCGCGGCCGTCGAGCGCGAGGTCGGGCAGCTCGGTGCCGCTCAGGTCGTCCGTGAGCACGATCTCGCCGGTGGGACTGTCGTAGCCGACCTCGACGACGTGGTCCCAGCCCTTCGTCTCCACCGGCGGGCGGCGGGTGTAGGTCTCGACGGTGACGCACAGGTCGAAGTCGGAGTGTGACAGCACGATCAGATGGCCGGGACGGGCGGCGACCAGTCCGTTGTCCTGGGCCTTGTCCAGGAGTTCCATGCTGGACGGGTCGTATGCGTCCTCGGTCTGCTCCCAAGCCTCCAGGACCCCGTGGTCGGTCCGCTGGGGCTCCTTGATCACGATCCGCCGGGCGGGTCTGATGAGCGGCCGGTGGCGCGGAGTCGCGTCGCACCTGCGCCGCGACTCCGCCCGCCACTCCTCCAGCTCCCGGTTCCGCGCCTCCTGGGCCGCCTTGACCGTCGCGGCGGCGCTCGGGCAGATCCCGGCGAGTTCGTAGGCCAGCGTCCGGGGGTCATGCCCCTCCCGGGCACGCAGCCGGGCGACCTCCTGCGGGTCGTCGCGCGTGTAGACGCCGCACAGCCGGCGTCCGTGGGCGAGCAGGACCTGGTCGGGTGTGGTGGCGGCGAACTTCAGCGTGCCGCCGCTCCGGATGCCGCACAGGTACGCCTCCTCGCCGGTCGGCGTGCGTCTCTCGCTCTGGTCCAGCCCTCTCCACGCCTCGGGCGGCTCGCAGTCCTGGGCCGTGGTGACCGGGCCGCGTGACTGGTCGGCGACCGGCAGGAGGCAGAGCACCACGGCCGTGGCCAGCGCGGCCACGGGCACGTGGTGGCGCACGCGCTGGGCGGGCGGGGCCCCGTACAGGGAGAGCAGGATGAGGGCGGAGGCGAGCAGGGCGGCGCTGTACCACAGCGGTGAGAGCCCGAAGGAGAGCTCCCCCTGCTCGCCGGCGAGGAACAGGCCGTCCGGATACAGCGGCAGACCGCCCGGTGAGTCCCAGCTCGGGGCGGAGTCGGTGGTGAGCGCGGTGACCACGCCGGTCGACGCGAGGAGGATCAGGGTCTGCGTCGTGGCCCGCATGAGGCGCCGGGTGCCGCGCAGGATCGCGGCCAGGATGAGCAGCGCGGGCACGCCGACCCCGACGAGCAGGTCGAGGGCGAGCCATGTCAGGGCCATGGCCTCTCCGGTCTCCTCGAAGACGAGGCCATGGATCGCCCCCCTGGGCCCGATCCAGAACGGCATCCCGTTCGCGAGGTTGACGGCCGCGGGGACCAGCGGGAGCGCGATCGCCAGCGCGGGGAGCGGCCACCGCCGGGACGGCACTCCCGCGGGCCTCGGCCGGACAGGTGACGGGCGTGGTCCGGTCAGCTCGTGGGCGGAGCGGGCCTCCCACACCATCCCGAACACGCTGATCGCGCTGAGCAGCGAAGAGACCACCAGCGTGTACGGCACGTCGCCGGGCGAGAAGGACACCAGGCTCGACCCGGGATGGAGGAACGACACGACCGGCGTCAGGGCGCCCATCCAGACGGTGGTCCTGCTCCAGCGGGCATCTCTCGCCTGGGCCACCAGGAGCGGGACCAGCCACGTCAGCCAGAGCAGGCCGTCCATCGTCACCAGGGTGAGGATCCGCACGGGGGCGTCGAGATGGAGCGCGTAGGAGAGCATGAGGCCGATCCCGACCGCCGCGTTGATCATTCCCGTGACGAGCAGGAGGATCCGCGACCACGTGGGGATCGCGCCGGCCAGCACCCGGAAGAACAGCCAGACGATGACCGGCTGGACGAGAGCCGGAGGAAGGCTCAGCCACATCCATGAGTCCGCCCACGACCACAGGAACGGGTAGGGGATCAGGGAGAAGGCGACGCTGATGTACAGCGCGCCGCGTAGCAGCGCGACCTGCCCGCCCCCGTCGGCCGGCTCGCCGCGTACGCGCCCGCGCAGCACCTGCCAGTAGGCCCAGCCCTGCACCGCCCCGGCCAGGACCAGCGCGAGCACGAGCCACCAGAGGGCGGTGAGCTGCTCCATCGGGGGGTCGTGCGCGACGACCCACCACAGGAGGTCCACCTCTCCGGTGACCAGCGCGACGACGCCGAGCACGACGACGACGGCGAGGTAGAGCGCGGCGACCGACGCCGCGAGCCTGCCGAAACGGTGGCGACGCACGAGCACTCCCGGGGGACGGAGCGGCCAAAGCGCCCCACCCTAGCGAGCCACCGCGAGCCGATCAAGCGCGTTGATCACGGAGCTGGAAGCCCCGGAAATGACTTTTTCACGGCTGTGAACGCCTCGTCCTGAATGGAGATCCCGGAGGCCGGGAACAGCGTCGTACGCCGGTGCCGCCGGCCTTTAAGCGGGACGAAATAGCCTGGTTTATCTTTCAACCATCGGCGCGAATCCGCGGAGCCGCCGGATTTCGCTCGTCGGCCCCTCTTCCGGCCGAGATCGGTACGCGGCGTCCGGCGACGACGGGAGGGCGCGCACGCCCGCTGACCTGGCGCCCAGGGCGATTCCACGAGAAAGGGCAAGAGGCGGGAGCGGGGATTCGCCGGGCGAAGGACCATCGCGCACTCGTCGGCACGTCACGGTGCGGACGGCACTGGAATTCCCGGCGCGCGCCGGGGACACGGCGACCCCGGAGGGGATTCACCGGCCACTCCCCCGGTTTCCGCCGGTTCCGCGCAAGGCCACGCGCAGATGTTCGCGAAACGGGACAATTAACCCGTTCGCCGGGAGCCGGCGGTGCGCGGATCGCGGCTATGCTTTGGCTTTGTGCGGTCGGTTGAGAACATGAACTCGGGAGACACCGGGCGTCCGCCGGCGAACGGCGCCGGCACGTCCGACGAGGGGCAGACGAGCAGCGGTGTGGAGCGCGCCCTTCAGGTGATCTTCGCCGTGGCCGCCGCCAAGGAGCCCGACATCGGGGTCTCGGAGCTGGCCCGATCGCTCGGCCTGAGCAAGGCCGTGGTGCACCGCGTGGTGCGCACCCTCGTCGCCGCCGACTTCTTCTCTTTCGACGAGCGCACCCGCCGCTACCGTCTCGGGCCCGGCGCGGTGAGCGTGGGCCTCGCGGCCATGGCGCAGATGGAGGTGCCGCGGATCGCGCAGCCGCACCTCGAACGCCTCGTGGCCCGCACCCGCGAGACCGCCACGCTGTCCGTCCGCTACGGCTACCAGCGGATGTATCTGACGCAGGTGCTGTCGCCGCAGGAGATCCAGATGTCGGTGCAGCTCGGCCGGCTCTATCCGCTGCACGCCGGCGGCTCGTCCAAGGCCATCCTCGCCGCGATGGAGCCCGACGAGATCCGCTCCTGCCTGGCCTCCGGGCCGCTCGACGCGCTGACCCCGATCACCATCCAGGACTCCGACCGCCTGCTCGAGGAGCTCGAGCTCACCCGGCGGCGCGGCTACGCGGTGAGCCTCGGCGAGCGTCAGCAGGGTGCGGCCTCGGTGGCCGCTCCCGTCTATGAGGCCACCGGCCGCGTCTACGGCTCCATCTCGGTCTGCGGCCCGGTCAGCCGCCTCAGCGCCGGCGAGACCGAGGAGTACGGCCGGCTCGTCAAGGAGGCCGCGGCCGAGGTGTCGCGGCAGCTCGGCTACCGGCCCGCCCAGCCGTAACCACCCTCTCCGCACGTTCCGGGAGTCACCCGGCGACGTCGCGCGCGGCGGCGTCCGGACTTCTACGGGTGTCGGCGGTGCCCCTGTCACCTGTGGACATCACGTTTCGTGTCTGCTTTGTCGTTCCCTGTTATCTCCTTATAGAGTGTCATACCGGTATAAATCGGTCATTTTGCTCTCATTTGGAAAAATGGGGAGACAGAACCTTGACCCTCACTCCAGGGCACATCTAGCATCCTCCCTACCGGTACGGCGTTCCGCTAAGCGATACAACCGTGAGTATGGAGATCTACATGCCGAGCCCTGACCTCGCCCCCGAGGGCCCCAGACCTCGCGTGTCCCGTAAGAAGTGGGCCGCTTCACCGGTGATGCTGTGGATCACCACCCCGTTGCTCCTCCTGGTGTTCCTCGGCATCTGGAAGGCCTACACCCTCATGTTCGACGTGAGCTCGCTCATGCTGCCGCCGCCCGAGCAGGTCGGCACCGCGATGATCGAGCTGATGCAGGGCACGATGATCTACGACGCCATCCAGGTCACCCTGTACGAGACGCTCGTCGGCTTCGCGCTCGCCGCCGCCGTCGGGATCGGCCTCGGGATCGTCCTCGGCAAGGCGCGCAACCTGGAGCGGGTGCTCTCGCCGTTCCTCGTCGCCACCCAGGTGGTGCCGAAGGTGGCGATCGTGCCGCTCTTCCTGCTGTGGTTCGGGTTCGGGACGACCTCCAAGATCTTCATGGCGGCGATCATCGCGTTCTTCGTCATGATGCAGAACACCATCCTGGGGATCCGCTCGATCGACCCCGGTCACCGCGACCTCATGCGCGTCATCCAGGCCCCCTGGTGGAAGCGCGTGATCTCGCTCGACATCCCGTCCTCGCTGCCGTACGTGCTCACCGGTGTCGAGCTGGGGATCGTCTTCGCGATCACCGGCGCGGTCGTGGGTGAATACCTCGGCGGCGACGAGGGGCTCGGCGCCCTCGCCACGACGATGCTCGCCAGCCTGCGCACCGACATGCTCTTCGCGGCCGTGATCGTGATGACGGTGCTCGGCTTCCTTCTCTACGCCATCACGGCGGCCATCCGGCGATTCGCGATCCCGTGGCACGAGTCGTCCGGCCGCCCCACCTCCCTCTGAGAATTTCCGAGAACCTCCGAGAACAGGACGCATCCCATGGATCGCCGCAATTTCTTCAAGACGACCGGGCTGATCGTCGGCACGCTGGCCGGGAGCCAGTTCCTCATCGGCTGCGGGTCGGACGACGCCGGCACCACGACGGCCGCCTCCTCCGGGCCCGGGGGCGCCGACCTGCGCAACCTCGTCTACATGACCCCGTTCCAGCACATCATCGCGCACTCCGATGTGTACGTGGCGGCCCATCAGGGCTTCTTCGCGGAGGAGGGCCTGCTGATCACCTCGGTCGGCGGCACCGGCACCGCCAGCTCCATCTCGCAGGTCGCCGCCAAGCAGGCGATGTTCGGCAAGGCCGCCTCCGTCATCACCTGCCCGCTCATCGCCGACCAGAACACCGAGGTGGTGACGATCGGCCAGAAGGACCAGGTCAGCCAGTACAGCGTCGCGTCGCTGCCGGACAAGCCCCTGACCCACCCCGAGCAGTGGCAGGGCAAGACCATCGGCGTCATCTCCAAGGGCGGCACCACCGAGCTGCAGCTCGACGCGATGTCGGTGGCCGCGGGGCTCGACCCGTCGAAGGTGAAGAAGGTCGTGACCGGCGCCGACGTGGGCTCGCTGGAGTTCCTGCGGCGCGGCGACGTGGACGGGTTCATCACCTTCATCGGCACCGAGACCTCGTTCAAGCAGAAGAACATCGACCTGCACTACCTCAACACCGACGAGTTCGCGGTGCTGCCCGGCGACTCCTACCTCGTCACCCGGGAGACCGCGGAGAAGGAGGGCGAGGCGATCACCGGCTTCCTGCGCGCCTGCCGCAAGGCCTGGGAGTTCATGGCCGACCCCGCCAACGGCGACAAGGTGCTGGAGGCCATGGGCAAGCTCAACGAGATCGAGGTCTCCGACAAGGAGCTGGCCAAGGCCAAGGTCGCGGGCGAGGTCAAGGTGAGCACGCCGAAGAACGGCAAGTTCCTGTCGATCGACGTGGCCGCGTGGGAGAGCGCGATCGAGCTGATGCGCAAGTCGGGGATCATGAAGGACAAGTCCCGGCCCGTCACCGACTTCGTGAACACGACGTTCGTCGACGCGGTCTGAGGGGATCGTTCATGCTGCACATCACGACTCCGGGGCACGCGCGATGACCGGTAGGCCGGCCACGACGGACCTCGTGGTGATCGGCGCCGGCACGGCCGGCCTGCCGGCCGCCATCGAGGCCGCGCGCCACGGGCTGCGGGTCACCGTCATCGAGAAGGCCGGCCGGATCGGCGGCACGCTGTGGCGCTCCTGGGGCCAGCTCTCCGCGGGCGGCACCTCGCTCCAGCGCTCCAAGGGCATCCGCGACAGCCCCGACCTGCACTTCGACGACGTCATGCGGATCAGCAAGAACACCGCCGACCCCGTCCTCGTCAGGCTCGCGGTGAGCCACGCGCCCGCCACCATCGAGTGGCTGATGGAGTCCGGGTTCGACATGGACCCCGAGGCCCCGGCGGTGCTGCACTTCCACGAGCCGTACCTGCTGGCGCGCACCTACTGGGGGCGCAACGCGGGCCGGTCGGTGCTGGACGTGCTCGCGCCCGCGTTCGAGGAGGCCACGGCCGGTTCCGTGACGCTGGAGCTGAACACCGAGCTGGTCGAGCTGCACGCCTCGGCGCCCGGCCGGGTGGACGGGCTGACCGTCCGCCGGCCGGATGGAACGCTCCACGACATCGAGGCGCGGGTCGTCATCCTCACCAGCGGCGGCTACGCCGGCAACCCCGAGCTGTTCCCCCGGTTCACCGCGGGCTCGCCGCTGGCGGGCCCCGGCTCGCCCGGCGCGGACGGCTCCGGCCTCCTCGCGGCCGTGGCCGCGGGCGGGCGGGTACGCGGCCAGGAACGGTTCCTCCCGACGTACGGCGGCGTGCTCAAGTCCGGCAGCTCGTGGGAGACCGTGCATCTGGACGACTACCCGGCGCTGACCCCGCAGGCCCGGCAGCCGTGGGAGATCCACGTGAACGCCCGGGGCGAGCGGTTCGTGGCCGAGGACGCGCCGAGCGTCGACCTCCGCGAGAACGCCCTGCTGGAGCAGCCCGAGCTGAAGTTCTGGGTGGTGTACGACGCCGCGATCCGCCGGGAGGCGCCCGCGCTGTTCCCGACCTGGAGCGAAGCGGAGCTGGACGACGCGTTCGCCGGTCACCCGTCGTTCGCGATGGCCGATGACCTGCGGACGCTCGCGCAGGCCGCCGGCCTCGACGCCGACGGGCTGGCCCGCACCGTGGCGGCCTACAACGAGGCCGTCGCCTCGGGCAGGGACGAGTTCGGCCGGACGCACCTGCCCGCCCCCATCGCCGAGCCGCCGTTCCACGCGGTGCTGAACCACGGCTCCACGCTCAAGAGCCCGGCCGGCCTCGCGGTGGACGGCGAGCTGCGGGTCCTCGGCCCCGACGGGCCGTTCGAGAACCTGTGGGCGGCGGGCGAGGTCCTCGGCGGCAGCACCTTGTCCGGCAAGTCCTTCGTGAGCGGCATGAGTGTCACCCCGGCCCTCGGTTTCGGCCGGATGCTGGGACGCCGGGCGGCCGGCGCGGACACCGATCCAGGGAGCATGTGATGTGGAACAGGCCTGACGTCGACTTCATCCAGAGCCAGGACGTGCCGTGGCAGGCGGTCCCCGAGGGCGACTTCGGCGCCGCCCAGAGCGGGCGGAAGCGGCTGCTCAGCGGCGACGCCGGCACCGGCGCGGAGACCGCGATCCACCGCCTCACCGGACGGCACTCCGGAGTGCTGGCCAGCGCTGTGGACCTGTTCGTCATCGGCGGCGAGGGCGTCCTCGACGGCGAGCCGCTGCGCGTCGGCGACTACGTCTACGCCCAGGCCGGCACGGCCCTCGACCTGGTCGCCTCGGTGCGCGGGCTCACCGTCTACTGCGGCTTCTGGGGAGCGCCCGGCTTCGCGCCGGGCACCGGCTCCGGCGAGCCGCCGCTGCGGATCTCCACCGAGCGCGAGCCGTGGGTGCCCGCCGGATGGAGCGGCGAGGTCCAGCTGGAGACGGGCGCCATGTCCAAGGTGCTGCGCTCCGACGACACGGTCTTCGTCTACCTCGCGGGGATGATGCCGGGCTGGAAGTCACCGCTGGAGGAGGCCCACCCCCAGTACGAGGAGTCCTTCAAGATCTACGGAGACGTCATGATGGGGCCGCTCGGCGTCATCAGGACCGGCGGCTACTTCTTCCGGTCCCCGCACGTCTTCCACGGCCCGCTCTACTCGCGCGGCGGAACGATGTCGTTCATCCGCTCGGACGCGGCCCCCACCACCGAGTATCGCGACCCCGGACCAGGCGGAGCCTGGGACGAGCTGTCGGCGACCGCGTATGTCGACTGACGGCGCCCCTGCCAGCACCAGCACCACCGACCGTGGAGTAACGATGAACCATCCCGCCGGCGTCACGCCGTCGCCGGATCCCGCGCCCGCCGGCGGGGCGGCGATCTCCATCAAGGGCGTCGGGAAGGAGTACACGACCGACGCCGGGCGGGTCCGCGCACTGCTGCCCACCGACCTGGAGATCAAGCCCCGGGAGTTCGTCGTCCTGCTGGGACCGTCGGGCTGCGGCAAGACCACCCTGCTGCGCATGCTGGGCGGCCTGATCACCCCGACCGAGGGCTCGATCACGATCGGCGACAAGACGCTGTTCGCCGAAGGCGACGCCAACCCGTCGCAGGAGGCGCTGGGCTCGCTCGGGTTCGTCTTCCAGCAGGCCACGCTCATGCCGTGGCGCAAGATCTGGAAGAACATCGCGCTGCCCCTTGAGGTGAAGCGGGTCAAGAAGAAGGAACGCCGGGAGCGGGCCGAGGCGCTCGCTGAGACGGTCGGCCTGTCCGACTTCCTGGAGCACTACCCTCGCGCGCTGTCCGGCGGCATGCAGCAGCGCGTCGCCATCGCCCGGGCGCTGATCCACCGGCCGTCCATCCTGCTGATGGACGAGCCGTTCGGCGCGCTCGACGCGATGACGCGCGACCAGATGAACGCCATGCTGCAGCAGCTCTGGATGGACACCGGCAAGACGGTCGTCCTGGTCACGCACTCGATCTCCGAGGCGGTGTTCCTCGCCGACCGGGTCGTGCTGCTCTCGCAGCGCCCCGGCCGCATCCAGGACATCGTGGACATCGACTTCGAGCGTCCCCGGGGCCTGGACATCTCCAAGGATCCCCGGTTCGGCCAGATCGTGCAGCGCCTGCGCGCCCAGCTCGGCGAGGTGTCATGAGCGAGCCGACCGGCGCGACCTCGGCCCTGGCCGGGTTCGCGGCCGGCCTGCGTTACGACGACCTGCCCGAGGAGGTCGTGGCCAAGGCGCAGGTCCTGCTGCTGGACTTCTTCGGGGTCGCCCTCGCGGGCAGCCGCGTGCCGGAGATCGCGGCCATCACCGGCCTGGTCCGCTCGCGCGGCGGACGGCCGGAGGCCACGGTGCTCGGCACCGACTTCGCCACCTCCGTGCCCGACGCCGCCTACCTCAACGGCTGCGCCTCCGACGTGCTGGAGCACCAGGACGGCTACCGGTTCGGCGGGTTCCACCCGTCCCACGCGCTGCCGGCGCTGCTCGCGGTGGCCGAGTCCACCGGCGCGAGCCTGCGCGACCTGGTCGTGGCGGCCGTGGCCGCCTACGAGGTGGCCGACCGGATCGGCCGGGTCCTGCACCCCGGCGCCACCGCCAAGGGCTGGTTCCCGGTGGCGGCCGGCTACGGGGCGGCGGCCGGCTGCGCCAAGCTCCTCGGGCTGGACGCGGCGGGCATCGCCTCGGCGATGGGCGCGGCGGGATACTTCGTGCCCGCCGTGATGATCGAGCAGATCTTCACCGGGCACACCGTCAAGCCCGCGTTCGCCGGGCAGATCGCCAGGTCCGGGGTGGAGGGCGCGCTGCACGCCCACGCCGGGCTGAGCGGCTGGCCGGAGGTGCTGGAACATCCGAAGGGCATGATCGCGCTGTTCGGCGGCGCGGCGGGCGACCCGCGGCTGACCGACGGGCTCGGCACCGAGTGGACCATCCTGGAGGTGCACCAGAAGCGCTTCGCCGGCTGCCGCCACACGCACGGCGCCGCCCAGGCGTGCGTGGACCTCGCCACCGAGCACGACCTGGACCCGGCCGAGGTCGCCGACATCGACGTGGAGACGTACGACGTGGCGCGGATCCTGGTCGAGCGTTCGGTGACGCCGGCCGAGTCGGCGATCCCCTGCACGCTGAGCCTGCCGTACGTCGCCGCGGTCGCCGTCGTGGACCGCGACGTCTCCGGCGCCCAGTACGCGCCCGGCAAGCTGGCCGACCCGCTGGTGCACCAGGTGGCGTCCCGGGTGCGGATCCGGGTGTCCGACGAGATGAACGCCCTGTACCCCGAGTTCACCGCGACCCGGGTGATCGTCACCACGCGCGCGGGCGAGCGGTACGAGAGCTTCGTCGACCTGCCGGCCGGCGACCGGCGCGCCCCGCTGAGCAGGGAGGAACTGCTCGGCAAGTTCCGCGGGTACGCGCGTCCCGTGACCGGCGAACGGGCGGCGGACCAGGCGGCCGACCTGGTGCTCTCGCCGCCGGGCGGCTCCGCCGTACGGGAGCTGACCGCCCTGCTGACGGCCTGACCGCCGGCACGCCCCCCGCGAGAAGCCGACCGCGAGAAGCCGACCGCGAGACCACCGCGAGACCACGGGAGAGAAACCTTGCTCAGTCCTGACAGTCCCCAGCACGTCATCACGCCCGAGGAGTTCACCGCCGAGGCGTTCGCCCCTTACGGCGAGGTGATGTCGCTGGACGCCACTCCCAAGCTGCCGATCAACTTCTACTCGGGCGCCAACGCCGTGCACGGGCCGGTCCGGCTCGACTCCGACACCCCGCCGGAGTTCCTGGTGTTCCGGGTCGGCCTGCGCGGTGACAACCTGCGCTACCTGGAGCGGCACGTCGAGATGACCCAGACGATGATCCCGCTGGGCGGCCGGCCGTACGTCGCCGTGGTGGCGCCGCCGCAGGTGCCGCTGGACAACGGATTCCCGGTGCTCGACGAGATCAAGGCGTTCGTCATCCCCGGCGACGTGTCCATCAACCTGTACCGGGGCACCTGGCACGAGCCGCCGTTCCCCTCGGTCGACGGACAGCTCTTCCTCATCACCAGCCACGAGCGGCTGACCCGGGGACTGCAGTGCAAGGTGGACGAGAACGGCGAGCTCGACCAGCTCGACGTGGAGAAGCGCAGCCCGTTCCACCGCACCGGCCAGCGCGTGCGAGTCCGGCTGCCATGACCGTGACGACCAGTGGCGAGGCCGGCGTCCGGGCCATCGGCTCGCCGGTGCGCAAGGCCGACGGGCCCGCCCTGCTCACCGGGCGCGGCCGGTTCATCGACGACTACAGCCTGCCCGGGACGCGGCACGCCGTCGTGGTGCGCAGTGAGCAGGCGCACGCCCGGATCGTGGACGTCGACGTGCGCGCCGCCGCGGCGAGCCCCGGCGTGGTGCTGGTGCTCACCGGCGAGGAGGCCGCCGCGCACGCGGGGCCGATCCCGCACTTCATCGAGCCGGCCGCGCGCGGCGGACGGCACGCCGACGTGCGCTGCCTGGCCACCGGCAAGGTCGTCTACGCCGGCGAGCCGGTCGCCGCCGTGGTCGCGGGCACGCGCCGCGAGGCCGAGGCCGCCGCGGCGCTGGTCAGGGTGGAGTACGAGCGGCTGCCGCACGTGCTGGACGCCGACGCGGCGCTGGAGCAGGACGCGCCCCGGCTGTACGAGGAGTGGCCGGACAACGTCATCCTGCACAACCACTATGGCACCGGCGACGTCGACGCCGCCCTGGCCGGGGCCGACCTGGTCGTCTCCGACACGATCCGGATCTCCCGCACCACGACGGCCCCGATCGAGCCGCGCGGCTACCTGGCCTCCTGGGACGACCTGGACGGCACGCTGACGGTGTACGGGTCGCTGCAGAACCCGCACCAGCTCCGCTGGATGCTGGCCACGACCCTCGGCCTGGACGAGACGGCGATCCGGGTGATCACCGCGCGGGTCGGCGGCAGCTTCGGGCTGAAGATGCAGGGGCACCCGGAGGAGACCCTGGTCTGCCTGCTCAGCAAGCTGACCGGCGCGCCGGTGAAGTGGATCGAGGACCGCCGCGAGTGCTTCATGGCGGGGGCCCGGGAGCAGGTGCACCGGTTCACGATCGGCGCCATGCGCGACGGCCGGATCGTGGCCGTCCGCGACCGCATCGTGGCCAACACGGGCGCGGTGTCGGCGCAGGCCGGCTGGGCGATGCCGAACATGTCCGCCACGACGCTCGCGTCCGGCTACACCGTGCCCAACGTGCGGGCCGAGCTGCACGTCGTGGTGACCAACAAGCCGCCGCTGAACGCGGCCCGCGGCTTCGGCAAGGACTCGGCGCACTTCGTCATGGAGCGGATGGTCGACCTGGTGGCCCGCGGCCTCGGCGCCGACCCGGCGGAGGTGCGGCGGAAGAACTTCATCCCGCCGGACCGGTTCCCCTACCGGACCGCGACCGGGCTGAACATCGACAGCGGCGACTACCCCGGGCTGCTCGACAAGGCGCTGCGGGCGCTCGACTACGACGCCCTGCGCGCGCGGCAGGCCGAGCTCCGCGCGGCCGGACGGCACCTCGGCATCGGGCTGGCCTTCGAGCTGACCCCCGAGTCGGCCGACGGGCCCGGCTCCTTCGTCTCGGGGTTCGACGTCACGACGGTGCGGATGACCATGACCGGCGGCGTGACCGTCTACACCGGCGTCACCTCGCCGGGCGGCGGCAACGACACCGGGATCGCGCAGATCGTCTCCGACGAGCTCGGCGTGCCGCTGAGCTGGATCACCGTGGTCCAGGGCGACACCGAGCGGTGCCCGAGCGGGTTCGGCAACTTCAGCGGGCGCAGCATGGTGGTCGGCGGCGGGTCGGCGGCGCTGGCCGCCCGCGACGTGCGCGCCAAGCTGGCCGTCGTCGGCGCGCGGATGCTCGACGTGCCGGTGGACCAGGTGGAGGTCGCGGACGGGCGAGTCCGGGCGACCGCCGACGGCCGGTCCGTGCCGGTGCCGGAGGTGGCCGCCGCCGTGCTGACGCGGGCGTTCGCCGTCGCGAACGACGTCGAACCGGTCCTGGAGGCCACCCGCGCCTACAAGCCGGGCAACATCGACCACGTCCCGGACGAGCGCGGCCGGATCCAGCCGTACCCGACCTACTCCAACTGCCTGCACGCCGCCGTGGTCGAGGTGGACCCGGAGACCGGGGTGACGAGGCTCGTGGACTTCGTGATGGCGCACGACTGCGGCGTCATCATCAACCCGGCGCTGGTGGAGGGGCAGGCCCACGGGGCGATCGTGATGGGCCTCGGCGCTGCGCTCTCCGAGCGGCTCACCTACGACGCCGACGGCCGGCTCACCAGCGACCGGTTCAAGACCTACCTGATGCCCCGGGCGGGCGACCTGCCCACCATCCGCCTGGAACACCAGGTCACTCCCAGCCCCTTCACCATGTACGGCAACAAGGGCGCGGGCGAGGCGGGCGTGGGCGGCGCGCAGGCCGCCGTGGCCAACGCCGTCGAGGACGCGCTCGCGCCCTTCGGCGTCACGGTGCGCGAGGTGCCGCTGTCCCCGCCGGCCGTGCTCGCTCTGATCGACGAGGCGCGCACCCGATGATCACGAAGAACTTCGCCTACCACGCCCCCGCCGATCTGGACGGGGTCGTCACCGCCCTGTCCGCGGCGTCCGGCACCACCGTGGTGCTGGGCGGGGGCACCATGCTCGTGCCCGACATGACGCACGGCAAGACCGTGGCCGACGTGGTCGTGGACCTGTCGCGGGCCGGGCTGTCCGGGATCACGCTCGACGGCGGCGGCGGCCCGCACGACGGACCCGTGGCCGACGACGGCGTGGCCGACGGTCGTGTGGCCGATGGCGGCGTGGTCGTGGTCGGCGCCACGACCACCTACGCGCACGTCCTGTCCGACCCCCGCAGCCGGACGCTGGCCCCGCTGCTGCGCCGCGTGGCGGGCGGCGTGACCGGCGGCCCGCAGATCCGCAACAAGGGCACGATCGGCGGCTCGGCCTGCTACGCCAACCCGTCGTCCGAGGTGCCGGCCGCCCTGGTCGCCCTGGGCGCGCGGCTGCGGCTGGCGTCGGCCGGAGGCACCCGCGAGGTCGCCGCCGGCGACTTCTTCACCGGCGCCTTCGCGACCGCCCGCCGTCCCGGCGAGGTGCTCGCGGCCATCGCGCTGCCGGTGCCCACCGGCCCGCGTCCGGGCTACACGAAGCTGAAGCTCAACGAGAGCAGCTGGCCGATCGCCACCGCCGCCTGCGTGCCGGGGCCGGACGGCGCCCTGCGCGTGGCGCTCGGCGCGGTGGCCGCGACGCCGCTGCTCGTCACGCTCGACCCGCCGGAGGCCGGGGTCGCCGACCCCGCCTGGCGGGCGCACGTACGCGAGGTCGTCGACGCGGCTCTCGCCGAGCCGTGGAGCGACGTCCTCGCCGACGGCGAGTACCGCAGGCGGGTCGCCCCCGTGGTGGCCGTGCGAGCCGTCGCCGACGCGCTGCAGCAAGCCGAAGGAGAGTCGTGAACAGGATTCGCCTGGTCGTCAACGGCCGGGAACGCGAGATCGAGGTCGAGGCGTGCAAGCTCCTGGTGCACGCGGTGCGGGAGGACGTGGGCCTGACCGGGACCCACGTGGGCTGCCTGACCGGTGACTGCGGCGCGTGCACGGTCCTGGTCGACGGCGCGTCGGTCAAGTCCTGCTCGGTGCTGGCCGTGCAGGCCGACGGCGCCGAGATCACCACCATCGAGGGCGTGGCCGGCGACGACGAGTTGCACCCCGTCCAGCGGGCGTTCTGGGACGAGTTCGGGTTCCAGTGCGGCTACTGCCTGCCGGGCATGCTGCTGACGGCGCGCGAGCTGCTCGACCGGACGCCCGACCCCGACGACGACGCTATCGTCCAGGCGATCAACGGAAACCTGTGCCGCTGCACCGGATACGGCAGCATCCTGCGCTCGATCCGCTGCGCGGCCACCCGGATGGCCGCGTCCGGCGAGCCGGCGGAGGAGGCGTCATGAGCGGCGGCACCGGCGCGGCCGTGGCGGTGGTCGAGGACTTCCTCGCGGCCCTCGGCCGGGGCGACCGCGACGCCGCGGCCCGGCACCTCGCCGACGGCGCGGTCATGATCTTCCCCGGCGGGCGGCGCCACACCACCCTGGACGAGCTCGCGGCGGCCTCGGCGGTCCGCTACCGGCACGTCGACAAGCACCGCGAGGAGTACGAGGCGTTCACCGATGAGGCCGGCGACGTGGTCGTCTGGTCCATGGGAACGCTGTTCGGCGAGAACAACGCCGGTGTCCGCTACGACGGCGTCCGCTACGTCGACCGCTTCCGGCTGCGCGACGGCGAGATCGTCGAGCAGCGCGTCTGGAACGACCTGGCGCAGAGCGGCGTGCTCGACGCCCGCGCGGAGACCGAGATCGAGCCCCAGTGGCGCCCCCGCGCCTGTTGCGGAGAGCCGGCTCCGCCCAGCTGACCCCCAGCCTGACGACCCCTGTACGAGACCCCCATCAAGGAGACTTCCATGGCCCGCAAACTGGTGCTGCTCACCTACAACCTCAAGCCCGGCACCGACCTGGCGGAGTACGAGGACTACACCCGCAACGTCGACTACCGCGCCTTCCGCCAGAACCCCCGGATCCAGGACTACGCGAACTTCGTGATCAGCCGGAACGTCCGCGGCGAGGAGTGGTTCAAGCACTTCGACCTGATGTACGTCGACGACCACGACGCCTACCACGCCGACGGGAAGCTGCACTACGGCGACCCCGTCATCCTGAACCACGCGGCCGAGTGGCGCGACAGGTGGGCCAAGGACGACGCGAGCGGCTGGCGCGGCCAGGTCAACATCTCCTACGCGGACGAGATCTGGGGCTGAGACCCTTCACGAGCAGTCGGTAGGACCTCGCAGTGGTAACCGGAGCCGGCGGCGGAGCCGTCGAACCCCCCGCTATCCCTTCCGCGTCCGAGGAGCCCGGCGAGGCGGGATCGGCGCGGCGCGCGGTCACGCTGGCCGTCCTGCTCGGCATGACGTACATGTATCCCGCCTACCTGGCGGGGACCCTCGGCGTCGCCATCCGGCTCGACCTGGGCCTGGACAGTGCGGCGCTGGGCCTGACCATCAGCCTGTTCTACGCGGTCAGCGCGGTCGCCATGTCGTTCGGCGGCCGCATCGCGGACCGGATGGGCCCGCGCCGCGCCCTGCGCCTCGCGGCCGCGATGACGGGCGCCTCGCTGGTCGGGGTCGCGGTGTTCGGCGGCTCCTGGGCCGGGCTGCTGGTGTCGCTGGCGGTGGGTGGCGTCGGCTCGGCCGTGGGCGGGCCGATCGGCGCGCTGCTGATCGTCCGCAACGTGGGCCTGGCCCGGCGGCCCATGGCGTTCGGCGTCGAGCGCGCCTCACTGCCGGCGTCCACGCTGCTGGCCAGCCTGGCGCTGCCGCTGCTCGCCACGATCATGCACTGGCGGCTGGTGTTCCTCGTCGGGACCGTGGCGGTGGTCGTGCTCATGACGCTGCGCGTCCCCGACGCGTCGTCCCTGGCGAGGGCGGGCGGCGTTCCGGAGCCCCGGGTGCCGCTCACACCGCTGCGGCCGTTGCTGATGATCACCGGGGCCTTCTTCCTGTGCTCGGCCGCGGCCAACGCGCTGAGCGGCTTCTTCGTCGACTACGGCGTCACGGTCGGGCTCAGCCAGAGCGCGGCGGGGACGGCGCTGGCCGCGGGCAGCGCGGTGATCATCGCCGTCCGGCTGGGGCTGGGGCTAGGCCGACGCCGTCGCCACGGCAGGCTGACCGTCGCGGCACTGATGGCGGTGGGAGCCTGCGGCTTCCTGCTGCTCGCCTCCGGCGACCGGATGCTGGGCCTGCTCGGCATGCTGATCGCGGGCGGCGCCGGCTGGGGCTGGACCGGGGTGATCGCCCTGGTCATCGCCGAGGCCTATCCGGCGGGTCCCGGCGCGGCGTCGGGGCTGATGCAGGCCGGCGGCTCAGCCGGGGGCATCGTGGGGCCGCTCGCCGTCGGCGCCGCGGCGCAGTACTCCTCCTACTCCCTTGGCTGGGGGCTGGCCGCGCTGTTCGTCGCGCTGGCCTCCGTCCTGGTCCTCCTCAATCGTGCGGCATGGAAGGAAATCCGATGAACGCGAGAGGCGCCTTCACGGCCTCCGCCGAACCGCCCGCGGCCTGCGACGTGCTGGTCCTCGGCAGCGGCGCGGCGGGTCTGGTCGCCGCCTGCCGGGCCGCCGACGCGGGCCACCACGTCGTGCTCGTCGAGCGGGCCCGGTCGCTGGGCGGCTCGACGGCCGTCTCGGGCGGGGTGATCTGGGTGCCGGGCAACCACCTGATGGCGGCGGCCGGCTTCCCGGACACGCGGGAGGACGCCGTGGCGTACCTGACCGCGGTGACGCGCGGCGCGGTGCCGCACGAACGGATCGAGTGGTTCCTGCGCACCGCCCCCGAGGCCGTGCGCTACCTGTGCGACGAGACCGAGGTGGGCCTGGCCGCGCTCGGGCGGCCCGACTACCGGGCGGACGCGCCGGGGGCGGTGGCGGGCGGGCGCGCGCTGGACAACCTGCCGTTCGACGCCCGCGCCCGTCCCGGCCTCGACGAGCTGCTCAGGACGCCCACGTACCTGCCGTCGATCACCATGGTCGAGCGGGAGCACGGGCACGGCCTGGATCTCGGCGCGCTCTCCCGGCAGCGCGCCGAGCAGGGCATCAGGACCATGGGAGGCGCGCTCGCCGGAGCGCTCGCCCTGTCCGCGCACGACCGCGGGGTCACCTTCGTCACCGGCGCCCGGGCGACGGCCATGGACCGCGCCGGCCAGGCCTGGGACGTCAGCGTGGCGTCCGGCGGCGGCGTCCGGCGGGTCCGCGCGCGGCGCGCGGTCGTGCTGGCCAGCGGCGGCTTCGAGTGGAACGCCGAGTTGCAGCGCGCCTTCCTGCCCGCGCCGCTGCTGCCTATCGGCGCGCCCGGCAACGCGGGCGACGGCCTGCTCATGGCGCTGCGGGCGGGCGCGGGGGTGCGTGACATGACCGCCTCGTGGGGCGTTCCCGCGTTCCAGGATCCGGACGCCCGCTACGACGGCCGGCCCACCGGCCGGTTGGCGAACGTCGAGCTGACCCGTCCCGGGTCGGTGATGGTGAACGCCGCCGGTCGCCGGTTCGTTAACGAGGCGCACAGCTACCACGACCTGACCAAGGTGTTCAGGGAGGTGGACCCGGCCACCGGCGTGCCCCGGCACTCCCCCGCCTGGCTCGTCTACGACAGCGGTTACGGCGAGCGCTACCCCGTCGCGGGAGCGCCGCCGGGGACGACGCCCGCGTGGGCGGTGACCCGGCCCACGCTGCGGGAGCTGGCCGGCGCCTGCGGGATCGACGCCGACGGCCTGGCCGCGACGGTGAAGGAGTTCAACGCCGATGCGGCCGAGGGCACGGACCGGCAGTTCGCGCGGGGCTCGTCGGTGGCGGACCGCCACCTGGGCGACCCGGCGGTCGAGCCCAACCCGTGCCTGGCGCCGATCGGCCGGCCGCCGTTCACGGCGGTGCCCGTGCACGCGGCGACCCTCGGCACGTGCGGGGGTGTGGTGACCGACCACGACGGCCGGGTGCTGTCCACCTCCGGGGAGCCGGTGGCGGGCCTGTTCGCCGCGGGCAACGTCGCGGCGACGCCGTTCGGCGACTGCTACCCCGGCGGGGGGACGTCGCTGGCGGCCGCGGTGGTGCGCGCGTACGCCATCGGCCCGGCGCTCGCCGGCTGAGCGCCGGCCGGTGCCTTCAGGTGGCGCCCGGTGAACGGTGCGTTGACCTGGCAAGAAGCAATGAACTAACCTCTGAGCGGACCAGCGTTCGCTATAGCGGAACATGGAGCTAAGGTGGAAGACGGGCCGCTGACGGGACTGAGGGTGCTGGACGCGTCCACCATCCTCGCCGGACCCCTGTGCTGCCAGATCCTCGGCGACCAGGGCGCCGAAGTCATCAAGATCGAACACCCGGTCAACGGGGATGGCATGCGAGGGCACGGACCGTCCAAGGACGGGGTGCCACTCTGGTGGAAGGAGATCTCCCGCAACAAGCGGGCGCTCGGGGTGAGCCTGTCGGCTCCCGAGGGCGCCGACATCCTCCTGCGGCTGGCCGTGACGGCCGACGTGCTGGTGGAGAACTTCCGGCCCGGCACGCTCGAACGCTGGGGCCTCGGACCGGAGGCGCTGCACGAGGCCAACCCCCGGCTGGTCATCGTCCGCATCACCGGCTTCGGCCAGCGGGGACCGTACGCGGCCCGCGCCGGGTTCGGCACGCTGGCCGAGGCGATGAGCGGGTTCGCCCACCTCACGGGTGAGGCCGGCGGCCCGCCGACCCTGCCGGCGTTCGGCCTGGCCGACAGCATCTGCGGCATCGCCGCGTCGTCGGCGACGATGATGGCGCTGTGGGCCCGGCAGCGGACCGGGCGGGGCGAGGTCGTCGACCTGAGCCTGATCGAGCCCATCATGGCCGCCGTCGGGCCGGGGCCCACGGTCTACGACCAGCTCGGCGTCGTCGGCCGGCGGCAGGGCAACCGGTCGTCCAACAACGCCCCGCGCAACACGTACCTCTGCAAGGACGGCGGCTGGGTCGCGGTGTCGACCAGCGCACAGCGCATCGCCGAACGGGTCCTGACGCTGGTGGGCCACCCCGAGGTCATCGACGAGCCGTGGTTCGCCTCCGGCCGCGAGCGGGCGGAGCACGCCGACCTGCTCGACTCCTACGTGGGGTCGTGGATCGCGGAGCGCACCCGCGATGAGGTGATGGCGGAGTTCGAACGGGTGGGCGCGGCCGTCGCGCCCGTCTACAGCGCCCGCGACCTCGTCGAGGACCCGCACGTGCGGGCCACCGGCATGCTCACGCACGTCGAGGACGAGGACCTCGGGCCCGTCCTCATGCACAACGTGATGTGGCGGATGACGGGCGCCCCCGGCCGCATCCGCTTCACCGGGCGGCCGCTCGGCGCCGACACCGACGGGATCCTCCTGGACGAACTCGGCTTCGACGCCGAGACGGTGGAGGATCTGCGCACCAGGCGGGTGATCGCATGACAGGCGTCGGCATCACCGGCGTTCGGACCAGTGACGAAGGACGAGAAGCGTTGAGCCCAGAAGAGTCGAGCCCAGAAGAGTCGAGCCCAGAAGCGTTGAGCCGAGAAGCGTTGAGCCGAGAAGAGTCGAGCGCAGAAGAGGCGCATGCGACCACCACGACCGGCCTGCTGCTGCGGGCGGTCCAGGACGGGATCCGGATCTACGACCTGGGACGGCCCCTGACCATCGGGATGCCCCAATCGCCCAACCACCCCGCCTTCTGGCACGCGCTGCCGCGCCGTCACGGCGACATGGTCCGGGCCGACGGCGGCTCGGCCGCCAACGACGTCATCACGATGGGCACCCACGTCGGCACGCACATCGACGCCTTCTCCCACGTGTCGCAGGACGGCAGGCTGATCGACGGCTCCGACGCCGTGGAGGCGAGCCGGGGCGGCAGGTTCGCCGCCCTCGGGGCCCACACCATCGCCCCGATGCTCCGCCGGGGCGTGCTGCTCGACGTGCCGGCCGCCCTCGGCACGCCGGAGGGCTGCGCGCCCGGCTACGAGATCACCCCCGACGACCTGGCGGCGACCGCCGAGCGGCAGGGCACGCCCATCGGCGCCGGCGACGTGGTCCTCATCCGCAGCGGCTGGGGACGCCTGTTCGGCGACCGCGACGCCTACACGGGCCTGGAGTCGGGTGTGCCCGGCGTCGGCGAGGCCGGCGCGACCTGGCTGGCCGACCACGAGCCGCACGCGGTCGGCGCCGACACCATCGCCTTCGAGTGTCTCAAGCCGGGCGGCGGCCACAGCCTGCTGCCGGCCCACCGTGTCCTGCTCGTCGAGCGGGGCGTCTACATCATCGAGACGATGGTGCTCGACGAGCTGGCCGCCGACGGCGTGCACGAGTTCGCCTTCGTGCTCTCCCCGCTGCCCATCTTCGGCGCGACCGGGTCCCCCGTGCGTCCCCTGGCGGTGGTCGGCCGTGGCTGAGACTCCGGCCCTCGCGGGCGAACTGTCCCGGTTCGCGGCCGGGACGCTGACCGGGCCGCTGCCGGACGCGGTGACCGAGAGCGTGCGCCGCCGGATCCTCGACGTGCTGGGGCTCTGCGTCGCCGCCTACCGGCTGCCGACCAGCGCCGCCGCCGCCGGTTACGTGGCCGACCAGGGCGGCGCGCCGCAGGCCAGCGCCGTCGGGGTGGCCGACCGCCTGCCCGCCCCGCAGGCCGCCTTCGCCAACGGGGTGCTCGCCCACTCGCTCGACTACGACGACACCCACCTGCCGTCGGTGCTCCATCCGAGCGCGGCGGTCGTGCCGGCCGCGCTCGCCGCCGCCGAGTCCTCCGGGGCCTCGGGAGCCGACACGGTCGCCGCGGTGGCCGCCGGGCTGGAGGTCGCCGTACGGCTCGGCATGGCCGGCTACGACAGCGAGCTCGGCAACTCGGTCTTCTTCGAGCACGGCCAGCACGCGACGTCCATCTGCGGCGCGATGGGCGGCGCGGTGGCGGCCGCGCTGCTGATGGGGCTCGGCGCGGACGGTGTCGGGCACGCGCTGGGGATCACCGCGTCCTTCGCGTCCGGCATCATCGAGGCCAACCGCACCGGCGGCACGGTCAAGCGGCTGCACTGCGGCTGGGCCGCGCAGTCGGCCGTCACCGCCGCGGAGCTGACCCGGCGTGGCTTCACCGGCCCGCCCACCGTCCTGGAGGGCCGCTTCGGCTTCTTCGAGGCGTTCCTGCGCGGCGAGACCGACCTGGACCAGGTGCTCACCGGGCTGGGCGAGGAGTGGGCGGTCCCCGGGATCTTCTTCAAGCCCTACCCGGCCAACCACTTCACCCACACGGCCGTCGACGCCGGCATCGCGCTCCGGGAGCGGGGCGTCCCGCTCGACCGGATCGAGCACATCGAGCTGCGCGTGCCGTCGGCGGTGATCCGCACCATCGGCCAGCCGCTCGACCAGAAGCGGGCCCCGGAGACGGGCTACCAGGCGCAGTTCAGCGGGCCGTACGCGGTGGTCGCCGGGCTGGTCGGCGGGTCCGGGCTCGGCGTGGGCCTCGACGACTACACCGACGAGCTGGCCCGCGACCCGGCCCGCCGGGCGTTGATGGCCCTGGTCGACGTCGTCCCCGACGAGCGCTGCGACGCCATCTTCCCGCACCAGTTCCCCGCGGTGGTCCGGGTGCGCACCGACGACGGCCGCGAGTGGACCGAGGAGGCGCTGGCCAACCGGGGCGGCCCGGCCCGGCCGCTGTCCGACGCCGAGCTCGCGCGCAAGTTCCGCGAGAACGTGGCCGGCCGGCTGCCGGAGGAGTCCGCCCGGACCGTACGCGACCTCGTCATGCGGCTCGACCACCTCACCGGCGTGGCCGAGGTCATGCGCCCGCTCACCCGGCTGACCGAGACCCCGCCTTCCGCCCTCTGAGCCTTCAAAGGAGAACCACGTGGCATCGTTCGACGTGATCGTCACCAACGTCCGGGTCGTCCGGCACGATCGGCCCGAGCCGGAGACCGCCGACATCGGCATCCTCGACGGCCGGATCGCCGCCGTCGCGCCGGGCCTCGACCCGGCCGGGGCGCGCACCGTCGTGGACGGCGGCGGCAAGCTGGCCTTCCCCGGCGCGGTGGACGCCCACCAGCACTGGGGCATCTACAACCCGCTGTCCGTCGACACCGAGACCGAGAGCCGGGCCTGCGCCCAGGGCGGCGTCACCTCCGCCCTCACCTACATGCGCACCGGCCAGTACTACCTCAACAAGGGCGGTCCGTACGGGGAGGTCTTCCCCGAGGTCCTGGCCGCCTCCGAGGACCGCTCGTACGTCGACTACGCCTTCCACCTCGCGCCCATGATGCGCGGGCACATCGACGAGATCCCCGCCCTGGTGCGCGAGCACGGGGTGACGTCGTTCAAGGTGTTCATGTTCTACGGCAGCCACGGCCTGCACGGGCGGTCCGCCGACCAGAACGCGTTCCTCATGATCCCGGAGGGCGAGCGGTACGACTACGCGCACTTCGAGTTCGTCATGCGCGGCATCCAGGCGGCCCGCGAGCAGTTCCCCGACCTGGCCGACGAGATCTCGCTGTCCCTGCACTGCGAGACGGCCGAGATCATGAGCGCGTACACGAAGATGGTGGAGGAGGAGGGCACGCTCACCGGCCTCGCGGCCTACAGCGCCTCCCGTCCTCCGCACTCGGAGGGCCTGGCGGTCAGCATCGCCTCCTACCTCGCGCACGAGACCGGGCTGCCCACGATCAACCTGCTGCACCTGTCGTCGGCCAAGGCGATGGACGCGGCGCTGCGGATGGCCGAGGCGTTCCCGCACATCGACTTCCGCCGCGAGGTGACCATCGGCCACCTGCTCGCCGACATCACCACCGCGAGCGGCATCGGCGGCAAGGTCAACCCGCCGCTGCGCCCGCGCGAGGACGTCGAGGCGCTGTGGGGCCACCTGCTCGACGGCAAAGTCGACTGGGTGGTCAGCGACCACGCCTGCTGCCGCGACGAGCAGAAGTTCGGCGAGCCGCGCGACGACGTCTTCGTGGCCAAGTCGGGGTTCGGCGGCGCCGAGTACCTGCTGCCCGGCCTGATCAGCGAGGGCTCCCGGCGCGGGCTGTCCTATGGCGACGTCGCCCGGCTGCTCTCCTGGAACCCCGCGCGGCGCTTCGGCCTGCGGACCAAGGGCGCGATCGCCGAGGGCCTCGACGCCGACTTCGTCCTCGTCGACCCGGACTCGTCCTGGACCGTGCGCGCGGCCGACTCCGAATCCACCCAGGAGTACACGCCGTTCGAGGGCTTCGAGCTGACCGCGAGGGTGACCGACACCTTCCTGCGCGGCCGGCAGGTGCTGGAGGACGGCAAGATCGTGGGCGACCCGCAGGGCCGCTACCTGGCGAGGCCGGTCACGGCCTGACCGAGGCCGGCGCACCGTGCTCGCCTCGCCGGATTCCGGCGGGGCGAGCACCGTCGCGGCCGAGGTCCGTACGAGGTGGTCCGCCGAGCCGGGCCGGCCGCCGCGGAGTGCCCGAACTCAGGGGATGAGGGCGACCTTGCCGGTGACCCGGCGTTCCAGGAGGTCGTCCAAAATTTGGGCCCCGGACTCCAGCGGGGCGGTCGCCGGGGCGGCCGGGCTCAGCGCGCCGTCGTCGACGAGGCCGAGGAGCTCGGTGAGCAGGGCGTGCTGCCCCTCGCGATCGGACATCGACCAGGCGCCCCAGTCGACGCCGATGACCGCGCGGTTACGCAACAGCACCTGGTTGAGCGGCAGCGACGGGATGGCCCCCGAGGCGAACCCGATCACCAGGTAACGGCCGCCCGGCCGCAGCGACCGCAGCGCCGGCTCGGCCAGGTCACCGCCCACCGGGTCGTAGACCAGGTCGACCCCGCCGGGGGAGAACTCGCGGGCCGCCTCCTTGACGCTCCGGGCGGTGGTGTCGACCACGGCGACCGCTCCCGCCTCGCGCGCGGCCCGCCGTTTGTCCTCACTCGACGCGCCGGCCAGCACCGTCGCGCCGAGCGCGGTCGCCACCCGCACCGCGGCCAGCCCGCCCCCGCCGCCCGCGCCCAGGACGAGCACGCTCTCCCCCGCCTTCAGCCCGCCCCGGTCCCGCAGCGCGAACAGCGCCGTGCAGTAGCTCTGGGCGAACGTGGCGGCCCGGGCCGCGTCCAGCGCGCCGGGAATCTCCACCGCGCCGGCGGCCGGGACGGCGACCCGTTCGGCGAACCCGCCCAGCCCGCAGAACGTCACCACCCGGGTGCCCACCGAGGGCCAGGTCACGTCCGGCGCGACGGCGCTGACCGTGCCCGCGACCTCGCTGCCCGGCACGAACGGCGGCGGCAGCTTGATCTGGTAACGGCCGTGGACGAACAACGCGTCCACGTAGTTGACGCCCGCGGCCTCGACGTCGATGACGATCTGGCCGGCGGCGGGCTCCGGGGCCTCCGTCTCGGCCACCGTCACCGAACCCAGCTTCTCACAGATCAACGCGCGCATCCCGCCACCCTACGCGGCAACCGAACGGCGTTCTACCCGGGACGGGCGGTCACGCGCCGCCGCCGGAATTGGAGCCTGCGCGGCCATCGTGAGACGATCACCATCGTGACCGGCCTCCCCAGCTCGCCGTCCCGTCGTCGCCGTGCCTTCGCGGCGGCCGGGGGCTTCCGGCTGAACGTCCCCACTGATCTGGTCGTCACCTGGAGCGGTCGATGAACACGCACCCACTCGACGGCAGCGGGCCGCAGGCGAGGGCGACCCTGCCCCTCGGCTCCCCCTCAGCCGGCGTCCGAGGAGTGACCGAGACCGCCGCTCCGCCAATCGGCCCGCCGGTGACGAGCGTCGGGGAGATCGCCGGGCTACGGCCGCGCCGCCGGTCCGGCGACGGCGGCGAGGTGCCCGGCGACGACGTCGACCTGGTCGACGCCCTCGACGCGCAGGCCCGGAGCACCGTGGCCGGTTGGCTGGCCGACACGCCGTCCCTGACCGGCCGGCGGACCCGGCTGCGGGTGCTGGCCGCCTTCCTGCGCTGGCTGCACGCCCTTCGGCCCCCGGTCGAGCTGCTCGCGGTCACCGAGGAGCACCTCGACTCCTACCGCGACGCCGCCGCCTCCGGCACGCTCACCGTCGGCGTGCGCACACCCGGCAAGCCACTGCGAAGCTCCACGGTGGCCAGGAGGCGCGCCACCCTGTCGTCCTTCCACACCTACGCCCGGCTGCGCGGCACGCCGGCGCACGGTCCCGCCGGCGAGCCCGCCGAGCCCACCGAGGCTACCCGCGCCCGCCGGCCGCTCTCCCGCGAGGAACGCCGGCTGTTGCGCCAGGGTGTCGCCCGGCTGGCCGCCGACGGCCGGCTGGCCACCGCCGCCGCCGTCGCGCTGCTGGAGGGCACCGGAGCCCCGATGGGCACGCTGGCCGGCCTGACCGCCCGCGGGCTGCGTACCGTGGCCGAGGTCGACGGCACCGAGCACAGTGTCATCACCTTCCGCAACCACGGCGGTGACATCGTCGCCGTCCCGGTGCCCCGGCCGGCCCGCCTGCTGCTGGACGTGCTGCGCCGCGGCCGGCCCGCCGGCGAGCTGCTGATCACCAGGGAAGACGGGCAGCCCGCCGACCCCGCGTGGATCGGCGCCGCGCTCATCGACGCCGCCCTCGCCGGCGGCATCCCGGGCGAGCGGGCCAGGCGGTTGCACCCGCACCTGCTGTGCGCCGCCACCATCGGCGAGCTCCTCGACGGGTGGTGCTTCCCGGCATCCCCGCGTTAGGCCCCGGCCCCGGCACCTCGCTGATCGGCGCGGTTCAGCCCACCAGACGATCGACGAGGAGCGATGCGCCGATGCCGATCATGGCGGCTCCGGACAGACGTCCGATCAGGCGGCCGGCGGAACGGCCTTGCAGGAGCGCGCGGGTGAGCCGGCCGACGGCGAGGTAGAACAGGCCGCAGGTGGTCGCGAAGGCCAGGCCGAGCACGCCGATCTGCGCGGCGACCGGCCAGGCGCCACGCGGGTCGGTGAACTGCGGGAGCAGGGCGAGGAAGATCAGCAGCCCTTTGGGGTTGAGGCCGCTGACGCCGATCCCGCGCAGGAAGGTGTTCCAGTCGGTGCCGGCCGGGCCGTCGGCGGGCGCGGTGAGCGTGGCGGGGCGGGCGAAGGTCGTCGCGCCGTGCCAGATCAGGTAGAGGCCGCCCACCACGGTGAGGCCGGTCAGGATGGCGGGGTTCGCGGCGACGAGGGCGCCGACCCCGGCCGCGACGACGAGGGTGACCACGGCGTAGCCGGCGACCAGCCCGCCCACCGCCGGATATACCGACCGGCCACGCAACCCGGCGCCGATGGTGAACGCCCAGTCGGCGCCCGGCACGACGATGAGCAGGAGCGCGACACCCCAGAAGGCGAACACGGAACCGGCCGTCACGCACACCATCTCCCCTGATAGCGATGATGGGCGAAGAATAGTGTCGATCAGCCGGAAAGTGCTCCCAACTTTTGCCCCGTTCTGCGGCCACTGTGGAAGAATCTTCTTCATGGACGCGATCGACCGGAAAATCCTTGCGCTCCTACAGGAGGAGGGCCGTCTGACGATCACGGAGCTGGCGGCGCGGGTGGGCCTGAGCGTCTCGCCCTGCCACCGCCGGCTGCGGGAGCTGGAGCGCGGCGGTGTCATCCGCGGCTACCGGGCGATCGTGGACGCGGCGGCGGTCGGCCTGACGTTCCAGGCGCTGGTGTTCGTCACCATGCGCCAGGAGGACCGTGACACGCTGCTGGGCTTCGAGGAGGCGGTGGCGCGGGTGCCGGAGGTGGTCCAGGCCCAGCGGTTGTTCGGCGACCCCGACTACCTGCTGCGCGTCGTCACCGCCGACCTGACCGCCTACCAGGAGCTGGAGGACGACGTGCTGTCGGCGCTGCCGGGCGTGCAGCGGCTCAACTCCACGCTCGTGATGAAGCACGTGGTGAACGACCGGCCGCTGCCCGCCTAGACAGGACGGTCCCCGGGTGGTCGGCCCGCCGTCGCCTCCAGCAGGTCGCGCACCTCCTCGGCGGTGGTCTCCCGGAGCTCGTCCGAGAGGAGCAGCCAGCGGGTGATGCCCACCGATTCGAGGAACCGCAGGTCGTGCCCGGCGATCAGGAGCGCGCCCTGGTAGGAGTCGAGGGCGCCGGTCAGCTGCCGGACGCCGGCCACGTCGAGGTTGTTGGTCGGCTCGTCCAGCATCAGCAGCTGCGGGGCCGGCGCGGCGAGCATGGTCGCCGCGAGGGCGGCCCGGAAGCGTTCACCGCCTGACAGTGTGCCCGCCGGCTGCTCGGCGCGTGCCCCCTTGAACAGGAACCGCGCGAGCTGCGCGCGGATGTGGTTGTCGGCGACGCCGGGAGCCAGGCGGGCCACGTTCGCGGCGACGCTCAGCTCGTCGTCCAGCACGTCCAGCCGCTGCGGCAGGAACCGCAGCGGCACGAGCACTCTGGCCTCGCCCGCCAGCGGCGCGAGCTCACCGGCGAGGGTCCGCAGCAGCGTGGTCTTGCCGGATCCGTTGCGCCCGACCAGCGCGACGCGTTCGGGGCCGTGCACCTGGAGATCGCCGCCCTGCAGCCCGCCGAACCGCAGGCTCAGCTCGCGCAGTCGCAGCACCGTACGGCCGGCGGGCACGGCGGTGTGCGGCAGGCTCACCCGGATCTCGGCGTCGTCACGGATCGCGTCCGCGGCCTCCTCGCGCCGCTCGCGCGCCTCCTCCAGGCGTTCCTCGTGCAGGTTGCGAAGCTTGTCCGCCGACTCCTGCGCCGACCGCTTGCGCTCGCCGGCGACGATCCTCGGGGCCCGCCGCTGGGCGTCCAGCTTCTTGCTGTGCCGCTGGCGGCGCGCCACCTTGATCTGGGTCTCCTCCAGCTCGCGTTTCTGCCGCCGCACGTCCGCCTCGGCGGCCCGCAGCATCCGCCCGGCCGCCTCCTGTCGCACGGCCAGGGCCTCCTGGTAGGCGGACCAGCCGCCGCCGTACCAGGTGACCGTACCGGCGCGCAGCTCGGCGATGCGGTCCACCCGTTCCAGCAGGTCACGGTCGTGGCTGACCACGACCAGCACGCCAGAACGCCAGGAGTCGACGGCCTCGTACAGCCGGCGGCGCGCGAACAGGTCGAGGTTGTTGGTCGGCTCGTCGAGCAGCAGCACGTCGGGACGCTCCAGCAACAGCGCGGCCAGCCGCAGCAGGACGGTCTCGCCGCCGGACAGCCGCCCCACGGTGCGGTCCAGCTCGACGTCGCCGAGCCCGAGCGAGCCCAGCGTCGCCAGGGCCCGCTCCTCGACGTCCCAGTCGTCGCCGACGGTCTCGAAGTGCTCCTCGCGCACGTCTCCGGCCTCGATTGCGCGCAGCGCGGCGCGCCGCTCGGCGATGCCCAGCGCCTGGTCGACGCGCAGGGTCGTGTCGAGCGTGAGGTTCTGCGGCAGGTAGGCGAGGTCGCCGCCCACGGTCACCGACCCCTGGGAGGGGCGCAGCCGGCCGGCCAGCAGCCGCAGCAGGGTGGACTTGCCCGAGCCGTTGGCGCCGACCAGGCCGACGCGCCCCCGGCCGATGCTGAGGGAGAGCCCGTCGAGGACGGTCGTGCCGTCGGGCCACCGGAAGGACAGGGCGGAGCAGGTCACGGAGGCGTTGACGGGATTGGTCATGATGGTTTCTCGCAGTCGCACGCGGTGGATGGGGACTTCGTGTGCGAGCACCACGCGGCGACCGGGCCGGAAGAAGGGTGCGGCGGCCCTCCGAAGGGTGAGGACGGCTCATGCACCGAGGTCGCATTCCACGCGGGGTCACGGGGGCCGGGAAAGCCCGGCCGCGGCGTGACGCGTACGGACCAGGCCGTACCGCGCGGTGATCGCGGACCTCAGATGCGCAACGTCCACCTCTATCGGAGACGACAGGACTCTGGAACTCTACCCCGGTCGCTCGCCGGAGTCGCCGGATTTATCACCCCGAAGGCGGGTGCCGCGTGGCGGAGTGCCGCCCGCGCCGGGCCCGGGTTAGGTTCGAGGAAGACCCGGAGCGAGCGGAGGGGGCCGCGCCATGGCCGTGCAGCTGAACCACACCATCGTCGAATCCACCGACCGCGACGGCACCGCGGCCTTCCTGACCGATCTGCTGGGGCTGGAGCCCGCGCCGCTGTTCGGCCCGTTCCGCGTGGTCGAGCTGGGCAACGGCGTCTCCCTGGACGTGATGCAGAGCGGCGGTCCGGTGCACCCGCAGCACTACGCCTTCCTGGTCACGGAGGAGGAGTTCGACCAGATCCAGGACCGGATCAAGGGTCGCGGCCTCACGTTCTGGGCCGACCCGCGCCACGACCAGCCCGGCACCGTCAACACCCACGACGGCGGCCGCGGCCTCTACTGGTCCGACCCGGACGGCCATAATCTGGAGATCATCACGCGTCCGTACGGCGGGTGAGTGGTCGCGCCGGTCGCCGGGGGCGGGTGGTTCAACGGCCGCCGGCGATCCGGTGGGCCAGGTCCACCACCGCGCCGACCACGTCCGGGCCGTCCAGGAGGACGGGGTCGTTGTGGCCCGCTCCCGGCACCCCGACCAGGGTGACCTCTCCCCCGGCGGCCTCGGCGACCGCCCTGCTCAGCCGTGGAGGCACGATCGTGTCGCCCGTCCCGTACAGGATCGTGGTGGGCGCTCGTACGGTGGCGAGCCGCCCGGCGACCGGGAAGCGGTCGCGCGGCAGCGGCCGGACCGGCAGGTAGGGGTAGTTGACCTGGCCCGCCGCCGCGAGGTCGGTGAAGGGCGAGCGGAGCACCAGCCCGTCCGGCGGATGTTCGGTGGCGAGCCTGGTCACCACCGCCGCGCCGAGGCTCTCGCCGAAGTAGACGATCCGCGTGTCCCCGAGGAACCGGCGGGCGGCGAGGACGTCGAGGTGCAGGCCCTCCTCGGTCGGGCTGCCGGGATTGCCGCCGTAGCCGCGGTAGTCCATCAGCAGCACCGGCAGCCCTCGCGCGGCGAGGGCGCGGGCCAGCGCCGCGCGGTCCAGCCGGTTGCCCGCGTTGCCGCCCGCGATCAGCACGGTCACGTCGTGGTCGCCGGGGACGAACCAGGCGCCGAGCCGGACCCCGTCGTCCGTGGTGAACGACACGTCGCGCGCCCCCTGGATCACGTCGGCGGCGCGCGGCACCGGCTCGCGGTCGGGCAGGTAGATCAGCCGGCGCTGGACCGCCCACAACAGCCCGGCCAGCAGCGCCGCTGTCACCAGGAGGACGACCAAGGTGCGCACCATCGACGGTCACTCATCACGAGAGGCGGTTTCGCACCATGGTCGCACAGCCGGGTCTTGGCCAAGGTTTTAAGTCAGTCGCTTGACTTTGAATTGCCCGCTCTGGTTGCCTGACGACGAAGGCTGACCCGAAAGGTGACAATGAGCCAGGACCACGGTAAGAAGACGCTGAGCTATCCCATCCCCAACGACGCGCCGCTGGAGCCGCCGGCCGAGTGGGCGCGGCTGCGGCGGCAGTGCCCGGTCGCGCGGGTGGAGCTGCCCAGCGGGGACGAGGCGTCCCTGCTGACCCGCTACGACGACGTCAAGCAGGTGCTGGCCGACCCGCGCTTCACCCGGCTGCTCACCGCCGACGACGCGGCGCGGCTGTCGGCCGACGATTCGGGCGGGCTGTTCAGCAGCGAGATGGCGCAGGTGATCCCCGACAGCGGCGAGGGGCACCAGCGCTGGCGGCGGCTGGTCGGCAAGTGGTTCACCGCCAAGCGGATGGCCGCGCTGCGGCCCGTGATGGAGGAGATGGCCGACCAGCTCGTCGACGACATGGTCAAGCGCGGCCGGCCCGCCGATCTCAAGGCGAGCCTCGGCTTCCCGCTGCCCGTGTACGTGATCTGCGACCTGCTCGGGGTGCCCGCCGCCGACCGCGACAGGTTCGCGTACTGGTCCGACACGATGCTCAACCTGACCAAGTTCGCCAAGGCGGAGATCGACGCCGCGCAGGCCGAGTTCGCCCAGTACATGTCCGAGCACGTCGCCGCCAAGCGGGAGCAGCCGGGCGAGGACCTGATCAGCGAGCTGATCAGGAGCGCGGACGCCGAAGGCGGCGGGCTGTCCGACGTCGAGCTGCTGGTCACCGGCATCGCGCTGCTGGTGGCCGGGCACGAGACCACCGCCAACATGATCGGCAAGATGGTCGGCATGCTGCTGGCCGACCGCACCCGCTGGGAGCGTCTGCTGGCCGACCGGTCGCTGGTGCGCACGGCCGTGGAGGAGTCGCTGCGGTTCGACGCCAACTCGGGCTTCGGGCTGCCGCGCTACCTCCGCGAGGAGACCGAGGTCGGCGGGACGGTGCTGCCGCGCGGTACGACGGTGATCTGCAGCATGGCCGCGGCCAACCGCGACGAGAGCGTCTTCGACGGCGCCGACGAGATGGACCTGAGCCGCAGCCCCAATCCGCACCTGTCCTTCGGCTCCGGGGCGCACTCCTGCCTGGGCCAGGCGCTCGCCCGGACCGAGCTGCAGGTCGTGCTGGAGGTGCTGCTGCGCAGGCTGCCGACCCTGGAGCTCGCCGTGCCGGTGGACGAGCTGCCGAAGGTGGACGGCCTGGTCGTCGGGGGGTTGCGCGAAGTCCCGGTGCGGTGGTGAGGATGGCGGCCCGGGCCGAGCGGGTCAACGCGACGCGCGGGCAGATCCTGGCGGCGGCGGAGCGGTTGTTCGCCGAGCACGGGGTGTTCGCCGTGTCCAACCGCCAGGTCAGCGAGGCCGCCGGACAGGGCAACAACGCCGCGGTCGGCTACCACTTCGGCACCAAGACCGACCTGGTGCGCGCGATCGTGCGCAAGCACGTGGAGCCGATCGAGCGCATCCGCACCCGCATGCTGGCCGAGGCCGGCGACTCCGCTGAGGTACGGCACTGGGTGGCCTGCCTGGTGCGCCCGTTCACCGAGCACCTGGCCGCCCTTGGCAACCCCACCTGGTTCGCCCGGTTCAGCGTCCAGGTGCTGACCGATCCCGCCCTGCGCGACATCCTGATCGACGAGGCGCTCACCTCGCCCACGCTCCTGGACATCCTCGACGGGCTCAACCGCTGCCTGCCCGCGCTGCCGCCCGAGGTGCGGGCCGAACGCGGTGACATGGCGACGCAGTTGCTGCTGTACATGTGCGCCGAGCGCGAGCGCGCGCTCGCGGACGGCCTGCCCACCCCCCGCGCCGGCTGGCACGGCGCGGCGACCGGGCTGATCGACGCGATCGTGGCGGTGTGGACGGCCCCCGTCACACCCGACCCGACCTGATACGGAGAGGAACCCCTGATGAAGGTCATCGTGGACGAGGCCAGGTGCTGCGGCGCCGGCCAGTGCGTGCTGCTCGCGCCGGAGGTGTTCGACCAGGGTGAGGACGACGGGATCGTGGTCCTGCTGGAGGCCGAGCCGGCCGAGCACCTGCACACGACGGTGCGCGAGGCCGCGGCCGTCTGCCCCACGTCCGCCATCGGACTGAGCGACGCCGGGTGAGCGTTTGACCGGGCCCGGTTGCGGCCTCGGGATTCCTCCTCGCTGACCAAGGGGAGGATGTCAACCGTTGGAAAGGTGTCAGAAACGACCGGTGAGCGGTGCGGAGATCTCTCCGGGTCGGCAGGGGCAACGGGGGGATCCCATGAAGATCGTGGTCATCGGCGGCAGCGGGCTCATCGGCAGGAAAGTGGTGAACGACCTGCGCGAGGGCGGTCACGAGGCGGTGCCCGCGTCGCCGTCCTCGGGCGTCGACACCGTCACCGGCGCTGGCCTGGCGGAGGCTTTGGAGGGCGCGTCGGTGGTCGTCGACGTGTCCAACGCGCCCTCCTTCGAGGACGCGGTGGCGCTGGACTTCTTCAGGACGTCGACCGGCAACCTGCTCGCTGCGGAGGCGGAGGCGGGCGTCGGACATCACGTCGCGCTGTCCGTGGTGGGCACCGAGCGGTTGTCCGACAGCGGCTACTTCCGCGCGAAGAGCGCGCAGGAGGAGCTGATCAAGGGCTCCTCGATCCCCTACTCGATCGTCCGGGCGACGCAGTTCTTCGAGTTCGTCAAGAGCATCGCCGAGGCGGGCTCCGACGGTGACGTGATCCGCGTGCCGACCGCGTTCATCCAGCCCATCGCGGCCGGCGACATCGCCGACGCCGTGGCCGACGTGGCCGTCGGCCCGCCGGTGAACGGCGTCGTCGAGGTGGCCGGGCCCGAACGGTTCCGTCTCGACGACCTCGTACGGCGCGGCCTGAGCGCGTGGCGTGATCCGCGCGAGGTGGTGCCCGACCCTCATGCGCGCTACTTCGGCATCGAACTGGCCGAGGACACCCTCGTCCCCGTCGGCGAGGCGCGCATCGCCGAGACCCGCTTCGCGGAGTGGCTCGCCCGTCCGGCCACCTGAGCGTTTCGCCGGGTCGCGGGTGACCTCGCCCGTGGCGGCGCGCAGCACGTCGAACAGCGTGAGCCGGACCGCCGGCCCCAGACCGCTCGGCCGCCCCGCGCGAGGCCGAGCGGCTAAGGTCTGGCGGATGGGTGACGCGCGGAGGGCGACGGCGGCGGACGCCGCGGAGTTGGTACGACTACGGGGCGTGATGTTCGCCGACATGCCGGGCCAGGAGTCCGAGGGCGACGCCTGGATGCGGAGCGCCGTGGAGGCGCTGCGCCGCCGGCTGGACGAGCCGGACCCGTCGATGGTCGCGTTCGTGGTGGAACGCCCCGACCGGCCGGGCGAGCTGGCGGCCTGCGCCGTGGGCGCCGTGGAGTTCCGGCTCGGCGGCCCGAGGAATCCCAGCGGAGTGTCCGGATACGTCTTCAACGTCGTGACCGATCCGGCCTACCGGCGACGGGGCTACTCCCGGCTCTGCGTGACGGCGCTGCTCGACTGGTATCGCGATCGCGGGATCACCGCCGTCCACCTGCGCGCCTCCACGCAGGGTGAGCCGCTCTACCGCTCGCTGGGCTTCGTCCGCACGGCCGATCCGGCCATGCGGCTCAAGGACTGACCGACCGGCCGGGCACCTTCGGCTCACCCGCCGTCGCCGCGGCGGAGGGTGAGCGGCCATCCCGGACGGGGATCGCGATGACGCATTGACAAAATTGATTTTTATATTCAAGATTCCTTTTGAAAAGGTACGCGCATCCCGATGAAATGAGTGCACATGAGTCATGCCCCGCGAGCACTCGAGACGGCACCCGCAGCCGCCTCGACGACGGCCCTGCTGTGGTGCGGCGTCGCCGCCGGTCCGCTGTTCGTCGCCACGGTCGTCCTCCAGGAGCTCACCCGCGACGGGTTCGATCCCGTGCGCCACGCGCTCAGCCAGCTGAGCCTGGGCGATCACGGCTGGATCCAGACGGCCAACTTCGTCGTCTCCGGCCTGCTGGTGCTGGTTTCGGCCGTCGGCCTGCGGCGCCTGCTGCATCCGGGTCCCGCCGGAACGTGGGGGCCGTTACTGATCGGTCTGTACGGGTTCGGGCTGATCTGGGGCGGCGTGTTTCCCACCGACCCGGCCGCCGGCTTCCCACCCGGCACGCCTGACGTGGTGAGCGAGCCGAGCTGGCACGGCATGCTGCACAACCTGGCCCCGGTCTTCACCGGCCTGACCCTGATCGTGGCCTGCCTGGTCTTCGCCCGCCGTTTCGTCCGGCTCGGGCAGCGCGGGTGGGCGGCCTACTGCCTGGTGACCGCGCCGGCCTACCTCGTCCTCGGGTTCGCCGCCTTCCCTCTGGCGGACCTGCGATGGCTGCTGCTCGGCGGGGCGCTGATCTGGCTGTGGGCGTCGGCGGTGACCTTCAGGCTCATCACCGAATCGAGGGCGGCCGGCCAGCGGTAGCCGGTCTCGCCGTCGAGCAGCAGGTACGGTCAGGCCCGGGTCAGCCAGGCGTGGCACAGCCACCAGGCGTCCACCGCGCCGAACGTCGCGTACGGGTCGATGCCGGTGACGTCGGCGAAGCGCTGCAGCCGGTTGCGCACCGTGTTGGGGTGCACGAACAGCCGCCCGGCCGCCGTGGCGACGTCGCGGTCGGCCTCCAGCCAGGCGCACACCGCGCGGGCGACCGGCTCGGCCCGCGTGCCGAGTGCCGTCCACGCGGGCCGGTGATGGTCGAGCAGCACCGCCGCCAGCTCGGTGCGGTCGGCCATCGCGGCCAGCGCCGGCACCCTGGCGACGTGCACCACGCCGTCCCGGCCCGTCGACTCGGCGGCGTTCAGCGCGGCGACCGCCAGGCGCCGCACGGTCGCCAGGTCCTCCGGGTCGGCCGGACCGGCGAGCCCGGCCACCGCCCCCGCTCTGGCGGCGCGGCCCGACGGAGCCCGGCCGAGCACCCCGACCAGCAGGCCGTCCACCACCGCGCACAGCACCGGGGGCTGCTCGCGCAGCGAACGCTCCAGGGCCGTCGCGGCCTCGCCCGGACGGGCGGCCAGCACCCACAGGCCGCCGGTGACCGGCAGGCCCGCCTCGGCCGCCGCCAGCGCGGCCGCCGAACCTCCGTCGAGCAGGCGGCGCAGGATCGACGCCTCCCGATCCCAGGTGCGCGGGCCCTGCCCCGCCTTCGTGGCATGGTGCGCCGCGATCAGCCGGGCCCGCATGGCCTCCGCCCAGTCGTCGTACAGCTCGCGCGCGTCCAGCAGGCGGTCAGGGCCGACCCCTGCCGCGCCGGCGACCTCCCGTGCCCGTGACCAGATCGCCCGCTCGGCCACGTGGATGGCTCCCAGAACCGCCTCGATGGGCACGCCCTGCCGGGCCCGCGTGACGGCGAGCTCCTCCACGAATGACAGCTCCGCCTCCGTCGGGCCGCGCCTGGCCGCCAGCGCCCGGGTCGCCGCGACGAGCAGCGCGCGGGTGTGCCCGGCGATGTCGGGCGACGGCAGGACGGCGATCTCCCGCACCTTCGCCCGCACCACGGACGCGACCGACGCCATCAGGTCGGCGTCGCCGGCGATCCGTTCGATGAGGTCGACCACGGGGGTCCAGTCGTCGCGAGAGTCCACCCCGCGATCGTGCCCGAGGTTGTGATCCGTCACAACCTCGGGCGGCAAAACCGTAAGGAGGACCATGGTCCGGGCCGCGATCAGGCCATACGTTGGAAACCGCCACAACACTCACTCGCAGGCGGACGGTGGCCCACTCGCCCCGCCCTTCGACATAGCCCGCCCTCTGCATAGCCCCGCCCTCTGACATAGCCCCGCCCTCTGATGTCGCCGCGCCCTTCGAGGAGAACGCCCCCATGCTCCCTGCCTGCCGTGTCGCCGTGATCGGCGCCGGAGCGGCCGGACTCGCCACGACCAAGGCCCTGCTCGACGCCGGCCTCGACGTCGTCACGTACGAGAAGGGGGACCGGCCCGGCGGCCTGTGGGCCGGCGACAACGGCAGCGGCCTGTCCCCCGCCTACGCCTCCCTGCACCTCAACACCAGCAAGGGCCGCACCGAGTTCGCCGACTTCCCGATGCCCGCCGAGTGGCCCGACTATCCGTCGGCCGACCACATGGCCGGCTACCTCGCCGACTACGCCGAGACCTTCGGCCTCACCCCGCACCTGCGGTTCGGCGCCATGGTCGGCTCCGTCGAGCGCGACGACGCCGGACACTCCTGGACCGTGACCACCGCATCGGGCGAGGCCGGCCGCTACGACGCCGTCGTCGTGGCCAACGGCCACAACTGGGACCCGCGCCTCCCGGAGCCCGGCTACCCCGGCACGTTCGCCGGCACCCAGATGCACGCCCACGACTACCGCACCCCCGACGTCTTCCGCGACCGGCGGGTGCTGGTGGTGGGCATGGGCAACTCCGCGATGGACATCGCCGTCGACGCCTCCCACGTCGCGCGCGGGCCCGTCCTGCTCTCGGCCCGTCACGGCGTGCACATCGTGCCGAAGTACCTGTTCGGCCGGCCCGCCGACGCGACCGGCGCCGCCATGTCGGCGCTGCCCTGGCGGGTGCGCCAGCGCATCGCCGAGACCCTGCTCAGACTGGCCGTCGGCACCCCGCAGAGGTACGGGCTGCCCGCCCCCTCGGGTGGCCTCTTCCAGAACCACCCCACGATCAGCGACACCATCCTGCACCGCCTCACCCACGGCGAGGTGGCCCCCCGGCCGGGCATCGACCGTCTCGACGGCGGGCGCGTCGTCTTCACGGACGGCGCCTCCGACCCGGTCGACGTGATCGTCTGGGCCACCGGCTACCGCGTGACCATGCCCTTCCTCACCTCACACTGGCTCGGCGACGATCCGGAACGGCTGCCGCTGTACCAGCGGATCTTCCACCTGCGGGATCCGAGCCTGGCCTTCGTCGGGCTCATGCAGTCGACCGGCGCGGCCCTGCCCATCGTCGAGGCCCAGGCCAAGCTGGTCGCCGCCCACCTGTCCGGCCGCTACGCGCTGCCCTCCGCGGCGGAGCAGCGGCGCTCCGTCGCCCGCGCGCTGCGCGCCGCCACCGAGCGGTGGGGCGACCGGCGACCGGCCATGCGCGTCGACTTCGACCGCTACGTCGCCGCGCTGCCGCGCGAGACGAAGGCCGGCCGGGCGCGGCTGCTGCGCGGCGCCCGGCCGTTCACCCCTACCCGCCGCGAGGAGACCCGCGCGTGAGCACTTCCCCCGCCTCCCCCGCCTCTCCCACCTCTCCTGGCCGGACGACCGGTCGCCGCCGGGACGCGCGCGGCCTGCGCGTCATCGTCACCGGCGCGTCCGGCACGTTCGGCAGGGCGATCAGCGCCCGGCTGGCCGGGCTCGGCGCGCACGTCGTCGGCCTGGATCTGAACCCGCGCTCGGACGACCCGGTCGAGGTACTGGCCTGCGACATCACCGACGACGCCGGTGTGCCCGCCGCCGTGTCGGCCGCCATCGCGAAACTCGGCGGCCTCGACCTGCTGATCAACAACGCCGGCGTCGGCGGCCCCGCCCCGGCCGAGCTGCCGCCCGGAGCCGAGGCCCGCCGTCAGCTCGACATCAACCTGCTCGGCACCTGGCGTGTCACCGCCGCCTGCGTGGACGACCTCGTCCGATCCCGTGGCCGGGTCGTCATGCTCTCCTCGCGGATGGCCGTCATGCAGCTGCCTCTCGCGGCCGCGTACGGCGCCTCGAAGCGCGCGCTCGTCGCGTACGCCGACGCGCTGCGCCTGGAGATCGGCACTCACGTCACCGTCTCGTGCGTCTACCCGTCGGCGGTGCGCAGCCCCATCCACGACTCGACCGCCGCCGCCGGCCTGTCGCTGGAGGGCATGAGCAGCTACGAGCCGCTGGAGGGCGTGGTCGACGCGGTGCTTCGCGCGGCGCTCGGCCGTCGACGGCGCCGCGATCTGGCGACCACCCGGCGCGGAGCCGTCGAGCTGTTCCTGGCCCGGCACCTGCCCTCGGTCACCGACCGGATCATCGCCCGCACCCTGGCCGGCCGCGCCCGTTCCGGCGCGTTCGACGGAGCCGAGCTGGCGGCCGGGGTCGTCGCGCGCCACACCGGCACGCCCTGAGCGCGGCACCGGGCACGCCGGCCGCCGCATGCCGTTGAGCCGGGTCGCGACGCGCGGCGCCGCCGGGTGTGAAAGACACCGGGTGCGGAAGACAGGTCAGCTGGACCGATCGGACCTGGGCGGAGCACCGTAGGGGCTGGTCAGAGCATGGTTCAGGAGCCGGCGCAGCTCGGCCACGGGCTGGACGCCCGAGACCGGTGGCCGCCCGTCGATCACCAGTGAGGGGACTCCGGTGACGCCGTACTCGGCCGCGCGGCGCCGGTCGGCCCGCACCGCCTCGGCGTAGCCGGCACCGGACAGGACGGCCTGCGCCTCATCGGCGTCCAGGCCGGCGTCGCGGGCCAGGTCTCGCAGCACCAGCGGGTCGGCCACGTTGAGCCCTTCGGTGTGGTAGGCGCGAAGCAGCCGTTCCATCATCTGGTCGGCCCGGCCCCGGTCGGCGGCCAGATGGCACAGCCGGTGCGCGTCGAAGGTGTTCACCGGCCGGGCCAGATCCAGGTTGAGTTCCAGCCCTTCCGCGGCGCCCAAGGACCGGATCAGCGCCACGCGGGCCGATGCCTGGGCGCCCCACCATCCGGCCATGGCCTCGGCCGCGGTCGGACCCGGGACCCGGCCTTCCTCCGGTGAGAGCTCGTACCCGCGCCAGATGGTCCGCACCCGGTCACAGTCGTTGACCGTCTCCAGGGCCGCCGTCAGGCGCCGCCTGCCGATGTAGCACCACGGGCACAGGACATCGGCGTAGATCTCGACGTGCATGAAGGTCCTTCGTCGTGAGACGGGATTGACGATGCGGTCAGGAGTCCAGGTGCTGTGGCCCGGGGCCGATCTCCCGCACAACGGTGTAGGTGGGAATCCCGCTCATCCGGGGTTCGGCCGTGCCGGACAGGCCCTCCAGGGCGCCACTGATGGCGGCCATCCGGCCGTCGGTGTCCGAGGTTTCCACGAAGTGGCGGTAGTCCGCCTCGCTCGCCCAGCGCACGATGTTGTAGACGCGGGTGCCGTCGGTGCTCACGTGGAAGCGGGCCGACCGGTAGCCGGGATGGAAACGCACCCACCGCTCCATGATCTCCGCGAACGCCTCCACGAACTCCCGTTGGGTGTCGAAGCCGTCAACGGTGTAGTCAATGATCGAGTAGAAGCCGGTGTCCTTGCTCACGTACGTGCTCCTCGGGGTCGAAGCGAGGCCTGATCACCCATCCTGCAACCTCAACCACGGTTGAGATCAACGCCCGCGCGCCGCACGTCCTGTCCGGCGTCCGCGCCCCTGACCGCGCGCGGGTCAGGGGCGCAGCAGCACCTTGATGGCGCGGCGCTCGTCCATGGCGCGGTAGGCGTCGGCGACCTGCTCCAGCGGCAGCGTCAGGTCGAACACCCTGCCCGGGTCGATCCGCCCGTCCCACGCCCGCTCGATCATGTCGGGCAGGAAACGGCGCACCGGCGCGGGACCGCCGCGCAGGCCGACATGCGAGTAGAACAGCTCCTCGACCGGGAGGTCGGCTCCGTGCGGGACGCCGACGAAGCCCACGTTGCCGCCGGGCCGGGTCGAGCGCAGGGCCTGCAGCATCGACTCGTGAGTGCCGACGCACTCCAGCACCGAGTCGGCGCCGACTCCGTCGGTCATGTCCTTGACGCGGGCGACGCCCTCGTCCCCTCGCTCGGTCACGATGTCGGTGGCGCCGAACGCGCTCGCGAGCTTCTGCCGCGTCTCGTGACGGCTCATGGCGATCACCCGTTCGGCGCCGAGTTGCGCGGCGGCCAGCACACCGCACAGCCCGACGGCGCCGTCACCGACCACGACGGCGGTCGCGCCGGGCTTGACCTCGGCGGCCACGGCGGCGTACCAGCCGGTGCCCATGACGTCCGACAGGGTCAGGAGGGTGGGCACGAGCTCGGCGGCGGGCTCGCCGGGAGTGGCCACCAGGGTGCCGTCGGCCAGCGGGACGCGCACCAGCTCGGCCTGGCAGCCGAGCATGAGCTCACGGTGCAGGCACGAGCTCTGGTAGCCGGCCCGGCAGTTGGCGCAGGTGTTGTCCGAGGCGAAGAACGAGCCGATGACGAACTGGCCGGGCTTGATCGTGGCGACCTCGCCGCCGACCTCCTCGACGACGCCGACGTACTCGTGCCCGATCGGTGAGGACTCGGGGAACGGGGTGATGCCGCGGTAGTACCACAGGTCGGACCCGCACACGCAGGTGGCGACGGTACGGAGGACGGCATCGCCGGGATCGACCACCGTCGGGGCGGGACGCTCCTCCAAGCGCACGTCGCCGGGGGCGTGAAAGGCGGCTCCTCGCATGATGGCTCCTCGCTCTCGGGTCATGGGGCCGCGTCAGCCGGTGTCGCCCTCGGCCTGCTCGACGATGGTCTTGAGGGTGTTCATCGCGGTCATGGCGGCCGGCCAGCCGGCGTAGAAGGCCAGGTGGGTGATCGCCTCGACCAGTTCGTCCTTGGTCAGCCCGTTGTCCAGGCCCTTGCGCAGGTGGAAGTCGATCTGGTCGGTGCGGTACACGCGGCCAGCGCGGTTATTGTCGTTATTCGCGCTATTTGGGGCATACCCGGCGATAGACGTCATTTCCTCACTGGCAGTCCTGCTGCGCCCCCGTTTTCGGGAAACGAGCCCGCGAGCGCGTCGGGACGGCACCCGCAGCGGGATGCCGGCCCTGTGCGGCCCTCAGAGCGACGACCGGGCGATCAATGGCCGCCGCGACGAGGTGGTGCCGGCCACCGAGCTCGAGATGCTGTCACGCACCGAGCACTACAACGAGGAGCAGATGCGGATGATCGTCCACTGACCCGGGACTGACCCCGGACTGGCCCGGGGGCGCTCAGACGGTGCCGGGCGTGGGCGAACCGGCCAGCCACTCGGCGCCCTCGTCATACAGGCGCTGGACGGCCGGGCCGACCAGGCCGGGCAGGCCGCCCTTCACGGTGAAACCCGCCTTGGTCTGCAGATAGCCCAGGTGGCGGTAGCCGACCGGGAAACGCCCCAGCAGTTCGGCGTCCAAGGCCAGCGTCGCCGCCGGGTCGACGACGTCCAGCCGGTCCTTCTCGTAGATCGGCTGCCTGCGTACGAGCTTCCAGACGCCGTGGTGGACGGCGAGGAAGTCGTAGAAGCGGCCCGTGCAGACCACGTCCACCTCCACGCCGTCGACCGCCGCCCGCTGGTTGATGGTCATCTTGGTCTGGGCCACCGCCCGCTCCCCCGCCACGTCACACGTGTGACCGCCGAGGAAGTGCAGGATGCTCACCCCGGCCTCGAACCCCTCGCGGCTGCGCGCGATGAACTCATCGGCCGGCCCCTGGAACCAGGTGGCGCTCATCCAGCCGTCCACGGGATGCCAGAGCGTGGCGAACCGCTCCCAGAGACCGGCGTCACGCCACAACGCCCAGTTTTCCACGAGCTCGCGAATCGCGATCCTGTCCTCGTCCACCTTCGCCACCGCGGACCTCCCGGTCGTCCTCGCTCGAACCCCGACGGCGCCCGCCCTCGGGAACCACGTCCGGCATCGTCCTGCACGGGACCTCGCACGGTCCACCATCCGCTGCCGCCCAGTGGCAGCCGGCCGGCACGTTTCGGCCGGGTCACCGATCGCGCTGGTCTTCGGCGAGCCCGGCGGGAAGGACGCACGACAGGGCGCGGCGCAGGATGGCGGCGAACGCGTCGGTGTTGCCCGGCTCGAGCCAGCGCCGCCCGGCCACCCGGATGGCGCCGGCCACCGCCGCCGCCGTGACGGCGGGGAACAGGTCGCGCGAGAGGTCGGCGCCGGTGTGCGCCGCGATCGCCTCGGCGAGCGGGCCCTCCGCCATGCTGAACGCCTTCAGCGCCTCGCCCTCCAGCGCGGGCGTCGACATGATCATGCGCAGGCCGGCCTTGTCGGGCTCCGGGTCGGTGTAGAGCTCGACCACGGCCGCGATGACGGCCTGGTCGAGCGGCTCGCCGGCGGGCCGGGAGCGCAGCGCCTGCCCCACCCGCCTGGACTGATCGGCCTGGAAGGAACAGATCGCCTCCTCCCTGCTGGAGAAGTAGTTGTTGTAGGTGCGGGGTGAGACACCCGCGGCCGTGGCGATGTCGTGCACGCGGACCATGGCCAGCCCGTGAGGGCCCTGCTCGATGGCCAGGCGCAGCGCGGAGTGGCTGATCGCCTCGCGGGTGGCCTGCCGGTTGCGCGCCCGGAGGTCCATGGCGTCGTCGTTCATGACTCGACCCTACCCGATATTGCGTGGCGCGCACTAGGTGCGTGCCACGCAAGTTATGGGTAGAGTGCGACGAGACGCCTGGCACTCACGCCTGGAGAGTGCCAACCGCAAGGCGTGTGCCGGGACGGCGAGGTCCGCCGGGCGGGCCGTCCGCCCGCCCGGCGGGCCGTCCGTCGCGGGCGCCGTCCCGGCAAACCCCCATCGACCACAGGAGCAGGAATGGCTTCGAAGATGATCGCGTTCGACGAGGACGCCCGGCGCGGCCTCGAGCGCGGTATGAACCAGCTCGCCGACGCCGTCAAGGTGACCCTGGGGCCCAAGGGCCGCAACGTCGTGCTGGA